>DASYUA010000134.1:0-70202 GCA_036001665.1 Tepidisphaeraceae bacterium | reverse complement strand
TGCTGGATATGGAGGGGGAAAAGCGCACGTTGAGCATGGATGAGCTGAAGAATTTACATAGTAAGAAGACGGGGGCGCTGATTGTGGCGGCGTGCCGGCTGGGGGCGATTGCGGCGAGGGCCTCGGGGCAGATGCTGGAGGCGGTGAGCAAGTATGGGCAGCATTTGGGGTTGGCGTTTCAGATTTTGGATGATTTGCTGGATGTGACGGCTTCGGCCGAGCAGTTGGGGAAATCGACGGGGAAGGATGAGTCGAAGGGGAAGAACACTTATCCGGCCCTGATGGGGATTGAGCGGAGCCGGGCGGAGGCGGAAAAGCAGTATGAGGCGGCGATTGGGGCGTTGGAGCCGGTGGGAAACCGGGGGGATGGGCTGCGGGCGTTGGCGCGGTTTGTGGTGGATCGGAAGAACTGAGGGACGATATGATTTGGGGCGTATTGGGTATAGACGAGATAAGGGACAACCGCTACAAGAGTTGGCGGGCAGGGAAGTTGTGGGATTGGATGGCTGACGGGCGGCTGGGTGTGTTGGTTGTAAAAAAGGAAAAGCGATGAGCCTGTTGGATCGAATTGGTACGCCTGAAGATCTCAAGAAGCTTGCGCCTGAGGAGCTTGGTGCGTTGGCGCAGGAATGCAGGCAGAAGATATTTGATTCGGTTTCGAAGAATGGGGGGCATCTGGCCTCAAACCTGGGCGTGGTGGAGCTAACTCTTGCTCTGCACTATGTCTATGATTTTGGGCCGTATCCGGGCGGGAAGGATCGGCTGCTTTGGGATGTGGGGCATCAGTGCTATGTACACAAGATGATTACGGGGCGGGCGGGGCAGTTTGAGCGGCTGCGGAAGAAGGGATCGGTGGGAGGATTTCCATCGCCGCTGGAATCGCCTTATGACCTGTTTGCGGTGGGACATGCGGGGACGGCCATTTCGACGGCGGTGGGGATGGCGCGGGGGGATGGACATCGGAAGCGAGATAGCCGGGTGGTGGCGGTGGTGGGGGATGCTTCCATCGTCAATGGGATGGCATTTGAGGGGTTGAATAATGCGGGGACGCTGAAGCGGCAGATGTTGATCATTCTGAATGACAATGGGATGAGCATCAGCAAGGCGCAAGGGGCGCTGGCGGCGTATCTGGAGCGGGTGCGGATCAGCTCGACGTATGAGGAAGCGAAGCGGATTGCCAAGGGAGTGGTGGATCGGCTGCCGACGAGTGTTGGCAATACGATTGAATCGATGTGGCATCACTTCAAAGACGGGGTTAAATCGGGAATTTGGCCGGGGCAGATATTTGAGGCGATGGGGGTGAAATACATGGGGCCGATCGATGGGCACGACCTGCCGGGGATGATCAACATGCTGGCGGAGCTGAAGGATGTGGCGCATCCGGTGCTGCTGCATGTGAAGACGGTGAAGGGGAGGGGGTATGAGGTTGCTTGTGACGAGCCGACGAAGTTTCATAGCCCGTCGGGTTTTGCGGTGAATGGGTGCAATGTCGAGATTAATAAGAGCAGCGGGAAGTCGTGGACGAACGCGTTTGCGGAGGCGCTGATTGACCTGGCGAAACATGATCCGCGGATTGTGGCGTTGACGGCGGCGATGCCGGATGGGACGGGGCTTTCGAAGTTTGAGAAGGAGATTCCGGAGCGGTATTACGACACGGGGATTTGCGAGAGTCATTTGACGGGGATGGCGGCGGGGATGTGCAAGGCGGGGATGCGGCCGTTCGCGGCGATTTATTCGACGTTTATTCAGAGGGCGTTTGATCAGGTTTGGCAGGAAGTGGCGCTGAACGGGTTGCCGGTGATTTTCTGCATGGACCGGGCGGGGTTTGTGGGAGATGACGGGGCGATTCATCATGGGTTCATGGATCAGGCGTTCCTGCGGCCGATGCCGGGGATGGTTTTGATGGCGCCGAGCGATGAGGCGGAATTGCGGAGATGTTTGAAGTTTTCGGCCGGATTGGATACGCCGGGAGCGCTGAGGTATCCGCGCGATAATGTGCCGGCGGTGAATTTTGAGGAAGCGATTGAGCCAGCGCTGCGAGAGGCGGCGGGGGGGGATTGGCAGTTGGGGAAGAGCCGGGTTTTGAAAGAGGGGAGTGATGCGACGTTGGTTGCTTATGGGGCGCTGGTTGGGCAGGCGATGGAGGCAGCGCGGGAACTGGAAGGGGAGGGATTGTCGGTGGGGGTGATCGATGCGCGATTTTGCAAGCCTGTGGACGGGGAGATGATCGGCCGGGTGTTGCGAAGTGGGCGGGCGGTGCTGACGATCGAGGATCACTCGCTGCAAAATGGGTTTGGGAGCGCGGTGTTGGAATATGCGGTGGCGCACGGTCTGCCGCCGGTGAATGTGACGAGATTGGGGATGCCGGATCGGCTAATTGCGCATGCGACGCGGGGGCAGCAGTTGGCGGAGGTGGGGCTGGATGCGGCGGGGATTGGGCGGAGCGTGCGGGATGCGATTCGTAGAGCAGCAAAGCCCACAAGTCCTGTGACAAGCCCGAGTCCGAGATAGAGAAGCCCCCGACGATTTGCCTCAACTCTCCTTGGTTCTGGCGTGTTCCGCGGTTCTTGCACGCACATGTGGGTCAAATCCACGCGATGGCAGGGGTTGGTCTGGCGGGCATTTCCACATCAGAATTGTTCCCGCCGCCCAGTCATGGAAGGGTAGCCTGCCAGCGCTGATGGGGATGAATAGCGCGACGACCCATATGAGAAAGAGTGGCGAATATTTCACAAATTTGCCTGCGACCTCCTTTGAGACAGGATCCTCGCCAACGAACATTCCAGTCGTCATCCCTACCCCTACCGAACCAACGATGATCAGCGGTAGAACCTTGAGGGACCAGCGTATAAATCGTTTGCGGAAGATGGCACCCGTTGACCCGGAGTGAATCACAAGTTGAGTCAACAGCTTCCCCAGCGATTGACCCGTGAAAATCTCACTTACGGAATAGATGATCGGAGCGAGGGCAAACACTGCAACGGGAATCCAAGCTTCCAGGCGATCCCCACGTGTTGATCTGTCGAGATAAGGTGACAGCATCACAACTGTGACGACGTAAAGGATAATACCAGCAACAAAAATAAAACCTGAATCGATAAGGCCGGCCTCCAGACGCCTGATCAATGGCGCTGGTACCCACGTCGAATTGTTGTGGTTGGACTGGGTTACCATTCCGCCCGCTGATTGATGGATTTAGAGGCGCTTCGACGGATGTTGAACGGATCAGTGCCCATTGCCTGAGGCATTGTCTTTGATGGCGGCCATCAGCACATCGGGGTCGAAGGGCTTGGTGAGATAGTCGGCTGCGCCGCATTCGCGGCCTTTGCGGTGGTGTTCTTCATCGCTCAGGGCGGTGAGCATGACGATGGGGATGGCGGAGGTGTGCTTCTCCTGCTTGAGCCTGCGGCAGACTTCGAAGCCGTCGGTGTCGGGGAGCATCAGATCGAGGACGATCAAGCTGGGCTGGCGCTCGCGGGCTTCGGCGAGGGCGCTGGCGCCGTCGAGGGCGGAGCGGTATTCGAAGCCGGCGATCTGAACGTAAGCGCCAACCAGCTCGTTGATTTCCCGGTCATCCTCGACGACCAGGACATCTCGGTGTGTGCCCATTTGCACGGTCCTTCGTTGTCCTCTTGCGGGTAGTATATATCAGGACCGCGTGGCTGGCTGCTGCCAAATAATGTTGCGGCGGACGGGCAGGCGGAATTGATGCATGGCCGCCGATCTGCCTCATCCCCAGCAGGTTTGGAAAGCGATCGACGCATACCTGGTGTGCGCTTATGCAGGATCGGTTCCGCCGAAGGCGGTGCGCGAGAGGCTGGAAACTCTACGTGCGGCGGGAGAAAATGGGGACTTCTTTGCCAGCACGGCATTCGAGAGGGATTCGAAGGAAGCGACGAAGAAATACAGCCTGCGGCTGGGAAATCGGTTTTATCCGCACATGAAGCTGTCGATCGACCGGCGGCCGGATCAGGAGGGGTACCTGTTTCGTGCGGATTCGCATGATCGGCACATCTGTCCGGCGCAGGGATCGAAGGACTTTGGAGCATTTCGGGAGCTGATGGATAAGAATCAGAAGGTGGCGCAGAGCATCGAGGCCGCGTGGGGTGAAGGAGGTTTACCCACATTCAAGACGTATCTGAAAGAAGATCTGGAACGGCGACGGCAGAACGGCCAACAGCCATAGCCAATCGGCCACACAATCGCCGGCACACGATCCTGGTGGTGGATGATGAGCCGGACGTGGTGAAGAGCGTGCAGGACCTGCTGCGCCTGGACTACAAGGTGCTGGGGACGACGCGGGCCAGCGATGCGCTGACGATCCTGAACAAAGAAGTCGTTGACGTGGTGATGACCGATCAGCGGATGCCGGAGATGAGCGGCGTGGAATTTCTGCACAGGGTGCGCGAGCGGCATCCGGATTCGATCAGGCTGCTGTTTACCGGCTATGCGGACATTCGGGCGGTGATCGATGCGATCAATCAGGGGAGTGTTTATCGTTATATCACCAAGCCGTGGGATCCGGACGAGTTGCAGACGGTGATTCGGGAGGCGTGTGAGCGGCACGATTTGCTGGCGGAGCGGCAGCAGCTTCTGACCGAGCTTCAGACGAAAAATGAGGAGCTGGAGCGGGCCAATGCGCTGAAGCAGGCGTTCATTGAAGTGGCCAGTCATGAATTGCGCACGCCGTTGACGATTCTTTCGGGTCTGGTGGGGCTTTCGCTGCGGGTGCAGTCGCTGGGGGACCCGCTGAAGGACTGGCTGAGGCGAATCGATCAGGCGGGGCAGCGCCTGCAAACGCTGGTCAATCAGTTGGTGAACATGCTGGAGGCCAAAAAATTCGATCGGCCGCTGGAGCGGAGGAATGTGGATCTGGCCGGGCTGCTGAGGCAGTCGGTGGACGATGTGCGGCCGTTTATTGAGCTGCGCAGGCAGTCGCTGGACCTGGATGTTCCGGACAGGCTCGGTGCGATGGAGCTGGATGAACTGAAGATTCGCGATTGCATCAATCATCTGCTTCTGAACGCGGTGAAGTTCACGCCGGACAGCGGAAGAATAGGTCTGGCCGCGTCGCGGAGCGCTGATGGGGGCGCGAGGATCGTGGTTGCCGACACGGGGATCGGCATCGACGCTTCCTGTCGAAAACAACTCTTCGAGCCGTTCTTCACGGGGTTTGACGTTTCACATCACGCATCGGGGCACTATGAATACGGCCGCAAGGGGATTGGGCTGGGGCTCAGTGTGGTCAAGGCGTTCGTGGAGATGCATGGAGGCACCATCGAGGTCAGAAGCGAGGTCGGCCAGGGCACGCAATTCAGCATTTCGCTGCCCGCGCAGGCGCCGGCCGGCGCGCATTCGCCCACATCCGCCCAAAGGCGGTGAGTATGGCGTTTTCGGAAAGTTTTGCGTCGGTCATCAAGACGCTCAGGGGGGAATTCGGCGTATCCGATCAGGGCGCGCGGGCATTTGCGCGTTTTTGCAGCCTGTTGATCGCAGGGATGGGGACGACGGCGCTTCTGGGGTGGGTGATCGACGTTGAAACGCTGCGGACGATCCTGCCGGGCCGGATGGCGATGAATCCGCTGACGGCGATAGGGTTTGCGCTGGCGGCGTTGTCGTTGTGGGTGACCATTTCTTCTCCGGCAGGCCGGGGGTGGAGCGTGCGGCCGGTGGCGCAGGGGCTGGCGGTGGCGATCATCTTCATTGGGGCGCAACGTGAGTTGGCTTATCTCCTGAGTTGGGAAGGAGCGCTGGATCAACTTTTATTTACGACGAAATTGGCGGGGAATCACATCGGTCCCAACGAAGCAATGAACTTCATCTTTGTTGGGCTGGCCCTGGCCACGATTGATATGCGCAGCCGGGCGGGGCGGCGGGCGGCGGTTTGGCTGACGATCGCCGCGGCGTTCGTCTCGATGCTGGGGATCAGCGGATATGTCTATCGCGTGATATCGATTTCCGGCGTGGGTCAATACCTCCCGATGGCGGTGAACACGGCGATTTGTTTCCTGGCATTGTGTGCGGGAATTTTGTTTGCGCGGCCGCAGTATGAGCCGATGGCCACTTTCCTGAGTCCGACGCTCGGGGGGCGGACGGCGCGGCGGCTTTTGCCGGCGGCGATCTTCGTGCCGCTCATTCTTGGTTATCTGCGTCTGCGGGGTGAGCGCGCGGGCATCTATACGACGGCATTTGGCGTCTCGCTGATGGCGATGTCGACGATGCTGGTTTTCATCGTGCTGATCTGGCTGAGCGTGCGGTCGGTACACAAATCGGAGCAGCACCGGATGGCCGCGGAGGAGGCGCTGAAGCAGTCGCAGGCGTTTTATCATTCGCTGGTGGAGAATTTGCCGCAGAATATTTTCCGCAAGGACCTGGAGGGGCGGTTTACCTTTGCCAATCAGCGGTTTTGCTCGGAGCTGGGCCGGACATTTGAGGAGATCAGCGGCAGAACGGATTTTGATTTTTTTCCGGCCAGTTTTGCGGAGCGATATCGGCGGGATGATGCGGCGGTGATCAGCTCGGGGAAAATTCTTGAGGCGATCGAAGAACATGTCACTCCGGATGGGAAGAAACTGTATGTGCAGGTGATCAAGACGCCGATCTACGACGCCGATCGGCAGGCCATTGGCATTCAGGGAATTTTTTGGGATGTCACGGACAAAAAGCATTCCGAGGCGATATTGCAGCAGACGAATCGGCTGTTGACGGAGGCGGTGAATTCGGAGCGGCAGGCGATTGATAAGTTGAAGATGGCGCAGAGCGCGCTGGTGCAGACGGAAAAGCTGGCCGGGCTGGGGCAGATGGTGGCGGGGGTGGCGCACGAGATCAACAATCCGCTGTCGTTCGTGAATAACAATGTGGCGGTGCTGCAAAGGGACGTGGGGGCGCTGCGGGATTTGCTGATGATGTATCGGCAGGCGGAGTCCGTAATCGCGGCGCAGAATGCGGAGCTGGCGCGGTCGATTCGGGAGACCGAGGAGCGCATCGACCTTCCGTACACGCTGGGCAATCTCGAAGAGCTGCTGATGCGCTCGCGGGATGGGCTGAGGCGGATTCAGCAGATCGTGCGGGATTTGCGCGATTTTGCGCGGCTGGATGAGAGCGATTTGCTGGAGATTGATCTGAACGAGGGGATCGCATCCACCGTGAACATTATTCGCGGGCGGGCGAAGAAGAAGCAGATTCAGCTTGATATGGACCTTGGCCCGCTGCCGAAAATCACCTGTTATCCGGCGAAGATCAACCAGGTGGTGATGAACCTGCTGGCGAATGCGATTGATGCGTGTGACGATCATGGCCGGGTGAAGGTTCATACCGAATCGATTGATGGGAAGGTGATGATCGAGGTGGCGGACAACGGCAGCGGCATCGAGCCGGCGATTCGGGACCGGATTTTCGATCCATTTTTTACGACCAAGCCGCCGGGTGAGGGGACGGGATTGGGATTGAGCATCAGCTACGGGATCGTGCAGGAGCACGGGGGGACGATTGACCTGGAATCAGCGCCGGGGAAGGGGACTTGTTTCAAGATTCAGCTTCCGCTGACGCCGCCGCAGCGGCGGGATGGGGGGAAGGATGATGACGTCTCGTAGCGCCGGCAGGTTGCGCCTCTCTCCGTGGCACGGGCGCCTCGCCCGTGTTCATTTCCTGCGATGATAACGCAAAGCCGCTGCTGGCAGGTTGAGATGACGGCCACCGCCCCGGCCGCTAAAATCCGGCCGGTGCTTTTGGAGGATTGATGCCGGTGCAAAATCAAATCTCGCAATGGGTGGATGAGGCGGTCGCTTCAACGGCCATTTACGACCTGCATACCCACCTGTATCCGGCGAATTTTGGGCGGTTCATGTTGTGGGGGATCGATGAGCTGCTGACGTATCACTATCTGATCGCGGAGACGATTCGCGTCAGCGATATCTCTTACGAAGCGTTTTGGGCGATGCCGCAGAAGCAGCAGGCGGAACACATCTGGCAGAAGCTGTTTATCGAGCGTGCGCCGGTGAGCGAGGCGTGCCGGGGGGTGCTCACGGTGCTGAAGCGGCTGGGATTGAATGTGCATTCGAAAAATCTGGATGAGTTCCGGCAATTCTTTGCCGAGCAGAAGCCGGCGGAGTATGTGGACAGGGTTCTTAAGCTGGCGAATGTTCATACAGTGGTGATGACCAATGATGCGCTCGACCCGGCCGAGCGCGAGCTGTGGTTGAAGAAGACGCCGGTGGATCCACGATTCAAGGCGGTGCTTCGGATTGATCCGGTGTTGGTGGGGTGGCCGAAAGTGGGGGATACGCTGAATGGGTTTAGCTATAACGTGTCGTCGGATCTGGGGACGAATACGATGAAGGAGATACGGCGGTTCCTTACCGATTGGATCGACCGGATGTCGGCGATTTATGTCGCGGTGTCGCTGACGCCCGAATTCCGTTATCCGGATGATTCGGTCACCACGCGGGTTCTGAAAGAAGCGGTGTTGCCGGTGTGCCGGGAGCGGGATTTGCCGTTTGCGATGATGATCGGGGTGCAGCGGCAGGTGAATCCGCTGCTTCGGCTGGCGGGGGATTCGGTGGGGAAGGCGGACATTACCAGTGTGGATCGAATTCTGGCGCAGAACCCTCAGAACAAATTTTTGGTGACGATGCTGTCGCGCGAAAATCAGCACGAGCTGGCCGTCACCGCGCGAAAACATCGCAACATGATGCTTTTTGGGTGCTGGTGGTTCATGAACAATCCATCGCTGATCGAGGAGATCACGCGGATGCGGATGGAGCTGCTGGGGACCAGCTTTATTCCGCAGCACTCGGATGCGCGGATTCTGGATCAGGTGATTTACAAGTGGGAGCACAGCCGGCAGATCATTGGGAAAGTGTTGAAGGATAAATTCGCTGACATTGCGGCGTCGGGATGGTCGGTCACGCCGGAAGAGATTGGACGGACGACGCACGAGTTGTTCAGCACGAACTTTGAGCGATTTCTTGAGAACACTCCCGCATGATTCACCACCCGGGATCTGGCCGCACTTTTGCCGCCAGTCCGGCGCGCCCGATGACGTAAATCGGGCTCTCGCCCAGAGGCACGGGCAGGCTTTTGGTGCGGATGGGATCGAAGGGCACGAATCGCCGGGTGCCGTAAATGTCGTGGATGTTCAGGCCGGACTCATTATTAATTCGGACATACGCGTATGGTTTTGTCGCCCAGGCAACGATGGTGTCCTGCCTGGTCTGGTCATCGCTGAAGACAGCGCAATAAATATCCGGGCCCCAGGAATCGTTGCGCACCCAGCGCTTGCCTTCCAGCATCCGGGCCATGGTTGCGTAGGCGTAATAGGCGTATTTGGGGGAGAGATCATGTCGCGCCAGGCCCACCATGTCGGCCATGTCGAACTGGCGATCGCCGCCATCCTTCAGCGTCCACCAGAAGACCTTGTCGATTTTCCGCGAGGCGATGGCGTTGAGATAAAAACGCACCAGCATGTCGGCCTGGCGGAGCTCGTTTGAGCCGTAGGGATGAATGTTGGTGTTCCAGCAGATTTCCGTGACCCACAACGGCTTGGGCTTGCCGAATTTGGCCATCACCCTGATCAACTCATCGGCCTGCTCGAGAAAAGTCATGTGAATCAGCGGATAATCCGGCTTCAAATCATTCTTGTGCCAACTCTTCACGTACTGATCCTGCTCCCACCAGTCGAATTTGTCTTCCGGCGCGGATGGGGGGCGATAGGGGTGAAAACAGGCGATGTCAAAGCAGTCGTAAGGCACCAGATTCAGGATTTTTTCCGCCCAGATCACGTCACAGAAAGCCATGTTCAGACCCAGCACTTTGGCGTTGGGATTGGCCTCGTGGATCGCCTTGCCGGAAGCCGCCAGCAATGCAGCGTATTGCTGGGACGGGCCTTTCCAGAAGCCGCCGTTGGGCTCATTCCAGATTTGCCAGTGATCGACTTTACCGGCATAGCGCCTGGCAGCGGCCTGGGCGAGGGCACAATAGGCCGCGACTCCTTCGGGGGTGCGCGGATCATGGAACGATGGCGCATATGCGAGATCGCCGACGAGCGAGATGCCGTGAGCGCGGCAGGCATCGACCAGCCGGTCGTAGGGCGCGAAGTCGAACTGGCCGGGCTGCCGCTCGATTTTGCGCCAGGTGAAATCCTGCCGGCCCCACTTGATGCCGGCCAGTTGCATCGCCTTGAGGTGGGCATCGAGATCTTTGGTGTCGGGGTCGAACGCCGTGTTGATGCCGAATGGCGATTGCGGCAGCAGCGCGGTGGCGAACGGAAGTGGGGTCAGCTCAATTTTGAAACTGCTCTGCGCTGTGGGTGCCGGCCTGGTCGCGGGGGGCGGCGCGGAGGAATGGTTTTGCCGCAGCGTCGGCTGCGCGGGTGATGATTCGCGAACGCATCCGGTTGCCAGGAGTGCTGCGAGCAGAATCGCGCTTTTCATTTGGGGTCCTCGTTGCCGCGAATCATACCTGCGATTCAGTCGGGTCGCTCAAGTGAGATTTTGGCCCTCCCTGTCTTTTCTGCGCGGTTTATATGCTGGCTCGCAACTCAAAAAGGAGTACCGACATGCCCACCACGCGACGTTCCTCCGCCAAACGGGAATTGATCAATACCGGCCGCGATAAACGTTATGTCCGGCGCGATACTCAGGGGCAGTTTAAGGAAAGCGACGATGTTGGCCGTTCGCTGGGTGTGGACCGGCGGCGAAAGGCCAAGACCGAGACCAAATCGGGAATGGGGGATCGGGGGGATCGGCGGCGAACGAGCAAGAAGTAGCAGAGCTACTCCGTCAGGCTCCGTCTGGCGCGCGGTACAAGCTTGCTGTTCTCGCTCGTGATTCCTGGCTTCGCCGTTAGCACTTCTCCAATGGCGAGGTTGCTCCGTCAGCGCCGTCGCCGCGCGACCATGACTTTGGAGATGAGAGCGAGCAATCGTCCTGTTGGCCGCCTTTAGCAGGCGGCCGGCTCCCCCCCCAATTGCCACAGTCCTCCACTGTTACGGCAGAGGCCGCCACGTCCTCGGAGGGGCTTGCGGCGCTCTCGGCGGGCCAATAATGCAACGTCCCATTTGACTTTAGCCCCGCCCCTTTTCTTGCCGAAGTGTCCTATGATTAGATGGTAAAGTTAGTTGGAGGACATTCGATGGCCCGCTCGCAAATCCATATGACCTTCCGCCGCGATGGTGTTGCTGGCACGTTTGGAACTCAAAAGGATGGTTCGATGAGCCGTAAGTTTGCCTACTCGTATGACCGTGAGGATTACACCGGGGCGTATGACACGGCGGAGGAGGCGCTGGCCGCGGCGGTGGGGAATTCCGAAGGATTGAGCAATCCGCCCACGACCATTTACGTCGGGACAATTGTTGAGGCCGACCCCCAGGCGGCCGATCATGCCCGAACCATCATCAACAACATGACTCAGCGCGCCCACGTGGATTATGGCGATCCGGCGGCGCGGTATCTGAAAAATGTCACTTCCGCGCAGACCAAAGAATTGGATGAGGCGATCAAGACGTCGATTCTGAGCTGGCTCCAGAAGCACAAGCTCATGCCGGCGTTCGTGCGGGTTGAAGGGATACGCGAATATTCGGTCCCGTTTCCCGGATCGAGCATCTCCCGCGGGACCGAGCGCGTGAGTGAAGTTCAGGATATCGGGGTGGAACCGGGGCCGCAGGATGGGGGGAATTGAGATTGGTCTTGGCCGCTTTTGTGGCACGGGCGCCTCGCCCGTGAATGCCATGGGCGAAACACCCACGCCACAGTCAGTTAATGAAAGTTGAGCATCCCCACCAGCAGCGCGGCCCCCGCCGCGAAGAAGAGCGTGACCTTGACGATCTCCTGAAATACAGCGGACCAACCGATGCGCATACGGATTCCGGCAAAACTTTTCATCGACGCTCCAGTTCAAAAAACTTTAGCCCCTACAGAGCCGTGACGTTCCGCGCGGCGAGCCATTTTCGTACTGCAATAAGACCGATCATTCCCAGGCCGGCCCAGATTGCCTTCGGCGTTGGCACACTCGGCGCCGAGGCCCAGAAGCTCACTTTCGCCGTCCAGAAGCCCTCCCACCGCTGCACCGGCGGCACGTAGCGGAAGGACTCGATCCGCATATGCAGGTTGTTGATCTTGATTCCCTTGAGATCGATCCTCTGAGCGTGCTTGTCTCCCCAGCACACTTCCGGCTCCGAGAACTTTTTCTTGTCCGTCGAAAACTGAAACTGAAGCTTGTCGCGCCGGCCGTTGAGCAGAAAAGCCGCGAATCGGTCGAAATCCGGATCGTTGCGCCGGCTGACCGTGAAGGTTTTGTGGATATTCCACGCCTCAAAAAGCCGCCCATCAAAGATCACCGGCCCCCGTCCGTTGCCCGCGCGCACCGAAAATGGAATATTCGTCGTCCTCAGGGGGGCCTTTCCCTTGAACGTGTGCTCGAAACGGAAGATCACATCAGCGCGTGCGGGAGCTGCCCACACCAAGGGAAAGATCATCGCCAAGGCCCAGACTGGGACGAACCTCAACCAACACATAGCGCCGTGCTCCCTCGGGCGCGACTGTATCTGGGGCAGGCTCAGCTGATAACGTCTGAAATGAACGGAAAAATGAAATGCGGCAGGATCGAGGTCAGGAACTAACGTCCGTTCCGTCTATGATGGCGCGGCAGTCAGTTTCCTTGGCAAAGGCAGCTCAACTCGATCACCCGCCCTAGGTCAGTTTCTCAGAAGTGCGATGAGCACGATGCCAGCCGCGAAGAAAAGCCCAACGATGGCAAGCTCGGAAAGAGCCGGCACAAGATAGCGTCGCATAGGTGCGCATCCTCTCGCGAAAAAACCAACCGGAGTTGATCGCCCACGGCGCTGGCAGACATTTTCTTCCCCGCAGACACGCCTGTCTGGTGGGGTGGACATTGTTGTCCGGCTCACTCTCCACACACATTCTGACAACGGCTGAGCCAAAAGGGAAGGCCTAAATTCCCCATTTTGCCCAATCGGAAAGGCCGCGCCCATTTGGGCGCGGCCGTTACGATTCAAATCGCCGTTGCGGGGGGTCCATCTACCTCAGCAGCAATGTGCCGATGGCCAGGACAGCCCCGCAGGCAAAAAAGAGCACGATCTCTGCGGTCTCTACGACAGTCCCGAGGAGCCGGTTCAACATACAACCTCCGGAAACTGCACGCCGACGACTGGCCTTTATGATCGATATGGCGATCGATCACGGCCAAACTCACCCATAAGGTGTGATCTCCAATTCAGGAGCCCCCAAAGCAAATGCGGTGGTGAAGTGCGTACCTTCAGCCCCCATTGAAATGGCGTATTTGTAGCTATTATTGGGCTTTAGGTAGAAAAGCCTACTTGGCCATCAATCAGCTTTGTAGGTCCGGCTGTGCCGGACGGGGGAGGGAGCGTCCGGCAGAGCCGGACCTACTTAATCATTAACCAGAACACGTCAATGACAAAGAGGACAACGATGGCCACTTCGAGCATGAGCATCCAGCGGTTGTTCTGGTTCTGCTTGAGAAGCTGGTAGAGGTCATCCAGCGTCTTGAGCTTTTCATCGATGCTCTTGTGCCAGTCGGCCATGTGAAATCGCGTTGAAAGTGCCTGGTAGATCCTCGCCATGTGCCAGTCACCAAAGAACTTAGTGATATTCGACAGCTCATCGCTGAGGCGGGCCAGGTCGATGCGAATCTCGCCCAATTGCCTGAGGATGGATGCCCGGTTGCGAAGCGGGCGCGGGCCGACATCGCGGTAGGAGCGCTCCACGGCTTCGTCGAGGATGCGGTCGTAGGCCTCCAGCTCGGCCAACTGCAAATTGGCCAGCTCCATGACGTAAAGCGTCTCATCCATGTTTCGGGGCTGGTCGAGAATCAATGCCGCATCCCAGTCCACCACGACCAGGTCATGGTCGTAATAGCTCAAATACCGGCCGGTGGACTCGGCGGCCTCCTGCTCGGAAAGGTGGTCGATATCCGGCTCCTGGGTCAGCAAGGCCGCCACCTCGCGGCGGTGCTCCTCAAGCCATTGCTCGCAACTGATGTGCTTTTCATTCCCCTTCTCAAGCGGGGCATGGATGCAGAAGACGGTGTAGGCCTCCTCATCCGCCAGGCGCTCGTTGGGCTTGATGTAATAATCCTTGAGCTCGAGGGTCACCTGCTCGGCCAGTGCCCGCACCTCATCATGCAGCGAGCCTTCGGCGAAGGTCAGGTCGTGATAGCCCACCAGATCGCCGAGGCGTGAAACTTCGAAGGGAACGCGGACGGTGATGGAAATGGCGCCGACGGGAAGCAGCTTGATGCTTCGCTGGACCCTGACCTTGCCGAGCGGGGAGGTTCTTTCGACGGCCGGCAATTGCACCATCTGGGGGCGGTAGAAGAGATGCTGGCGGGGGGCGCGTTTGCTGGAGTCGATGGCCACCTGCTGCACCGACTGGCCGAGGAGCTGTTTCACCCCTTCGCGTTTCATGTCATAGGCGACGTCGAAGGCATAGATATAGACGATCTCACCGCAATAGCGCTCGATCCGCGGATCGCACGCTTTGGACTCCTCTGGGAGCTGTCTGGTTTCGGCCGGAGGGACCATGTCATCTCCATCGACATTGTAGAAGCGGGTGCGGTGTGAAAAGCAACGTGTGATTTTATCCCATTTAACACCGTAGGTTTGCGGGCGGTTATCAGACACAAAATACGCTTAATTTTCGCAGGAACGGGCGGCCGATGAACACGCCGGGATTTTTAGACCTTTTTGCGGACGCCGAGAGACCCATGATGAATCGACTTAAACTGCTGGCGATCATACCGACGCTCCTTGTGCTGTATCTCACCGGCTGCGCCAAGAATCAGCAAGCCGTGGACAAAGTTTCGGACGACAAGGCCAATGCGCTGAGCGCGCAGCACTCCAGGTTTGAGAAGAGCGACGATCCACCCTTCAGCGTGCAGACTCATTTCGCGGCCGGCCAGCTTGCTGAGAGCCAGGAAGCGCCGCTGGCCGCCATTGCCTATTACCAGGCGGCGCTGAAGATCGCCCCGCATCATCGCGATAGCCTGTACCGCACGGGTGTCTGCTACACCAAGCTCAAAAACTGGAACAAGGCAATCGATGCCTGGAAACAATATCTCAAGGAAACGGGCGGCGATGCCACCGCCTACGGCAACCTGGGCTTCTGCTATTCTCTGGCCGGGCGCAAGGCGGATGCGGAGAAGGCTTATCAGTTGGGCGTCGCCAAGGACCCCACCAATGCCGGTTGCCGTGTGAACTATGGGCTGTTTCTGGCGCGGGAAGAGCGGACAGAAGAGGCGACTGCACAGTGGAAAGCGGTGCTGAGCGAAGCGCAGGTCCATTACAACCTCGGCTCCATGTACGAGCAGCAGAACAAGCGTGATCAGGCCAGGGCCGAATTCCGCCAGGCCCTACAGCTCGATGCGAATTTGGTCGATGCCCGGACGCGTCTGGCAGCGCTGGATTGAATGCCGCGTGCTTCAGGGAAGAAGAGATGTATTCTAAGGATGGCGGACAAGAGTGTCCGCCGCACCAGAAAGCTCCTCATGATCCATCAAAGTAAAACTAGAATCCGCGGCTGTCTGTGGCTGGCGATGTTGTGCGCTGCCTTCATGATGGTGCTGGCATTCACCGCGCCGCGCGCTGCCATCGCGCAGCAGGCGGCGGACGCCATTGTCGCCAACGCGGACGGCGGGAAGGTTACCCTCAAGGTCAACAACACCACCGTCGTCAAGACGGTTCGCCCGTATAAGCGTGTCAGCGTGGGGCAGCCGGAAATCGCGGATTTCAACGCCATCGCCCCCACGAGCATCCTCCTCACCGCCAAGAAACCCGGCACGACGCAACTGATCATCTGGGATGAACAGGAACGCTCGCAGATCCTCGATGTGAACGTGACGATGGATCTGGATGCGCTCAAGGATCAGTACAAGCTGGCTTTCCCCAACGCGAAGATTGACGTGGCCTACAGCGGTGGAACCATCCTGCTGCGCGGGCAGGTGGCCGATCTCGATGCCGCCGATCATGCGGTGCAGATCGCCACGCCTTATGCCGGCAAAGTGGTCAACATGCTGGAAGTGGCCGGCGGCCAGCAGGTGATGCTTCAGGTGCGGTTTGCGGAAATTTCCCGCTCGGCCACACATGCGCTGGGGATCAATGGCGCGTACGTTGACGGCGCGTTCATCGGGGCCAGCAACATCGCCGGCCTCAATCCGCTCAATACCTTCAGCCCCGGCAATGTCGGTGACAATCCCGCAACCGCGGGAAGGGCGCTACGGGAACAGGGGATCAATCCGTCGGTGACACTGTTCGGCGCGGGCCAGATCGGCTCCTTCTATCTCCAGAATTTCATCGAGGCGCTCCGCCAGAATAACCTCTTGCGCATCCTCGCCGAGCCCAACCTCACCGCTATTTCCGGCCAGGAAGCGACGTTTCTGGCGGGTGGCGAGTTCCCTATTCCCGTCAGTCAGGGCGGCAACACTTCGGGTGGCGGGGCGGCCATTACCATCGAGTTCCGAGAGTTCGGCGCCAAGCTCCGCTTCGTCCCGCTTGTGCTTGGCGATGGGCGAATCCGGCTGAAGGTTGCCCCCGAAGTGAGCGACCTGGACTTCACAACCGCGGTCCGTTTCGGCGGCTTTGTCGTGCCCGGCCTTTCGCAGCGCAAAGTCACCACCACCGTCGAATTGGCCGATGGCCAGAGCTTCGCGATCGCAGGACTGCTCAACAACAACGTCACCGCGACGAAGGACGTGGTTCCGGTCCTGGGCGATCTTCCGATCGTCGGTCCGCTCTTTCGCAGTGTGCGCTATCAGCGCAAGGAGACGGAATTGGTGGTGATTGTCACGCCACATCTGGTTGCCCCGCTCAATCCTTCGCAGGTTCCGCTTCTTCCGGGCGAGAAGTGGCATCATCCGACCGAGGCTGAGCTTTTCTGGAGACAGGACATTGGCCATCCGGAGAACGCAAACACCGACCCCAAGGCAAAGACTCCGCCGCGCTCGGCTCCCCTGTTCTATGGGCAGTATGGCTTTTCGGCCGTCGGGCCGGCCAGCGCGTCCACGGATGAAAACTACACGGATTAATGTGCTCTGTCTGAATCGACGTAAACACGAGAACCAACTATGCGAATCACTCTCCCCATAATCACCATTGCTCTCGCCGGCGTATCTCTCACCGGCTGCGCCAAGACGGAAGTTTCTCACAAGCTGTTTCAGCGCGAGAGCGAGGTTCACGACATGGACCGCTTCGCCGCCGCGCAGTCGGCCGCCGGCGCGAGGCAGGATGGGATGCTCTATGCCCATCACTTCAGCGGCACGGAGCTGAATTCGCTCGGCCGATCCAAGCTGCACATGATGACCTCAGACAAACCCGCCACCGAGCCGCTGGCGGTCTATCTCAACACCAACAACGATCCGCTGGCGCAGGATCGCCAGACGGCCATCGCCAAATATCTCCAGGACCACGGCCTGGCCGCGTCGGACGTGCAGATCAAGACCGGCGCGAATCCCAACGTTGGCTACTCGGCATCTTCGGGCCTGATCCGCTATTCCAAGACCGAATCGGGCTCGCCGGAAGGGACGGTCGATTCGTCGGGGACCAACACCGGGACCGCCGCTAAGGCCAGTGGCCCCAACAAGTAAGCGACCGAGCGGCCGTAACAAAATTTGCAAAAAAAAAGCGGGCTCTACCATTGCTTCGGCCGATCTCTGCTATATGTTGAAGCAGTCGTTTTCGGACGACCTCGACAATTGGTTCAGGCGTCGGTGAGTCCTTCCCGAGTGTGTTCCCAACGACGCCAATGAGTTGCAAAGGACCGTCACACCTTCCCAACTCCGGGCATTTGTAGACATGTCCGGCACAGCCGGACCTACGAGAGAACCAAGCCAGGCAGGCGGCCGGCGGTCGAGACATGGGGCGGAATCTTCCGCCTTGGGCAGCAGCGTGTGCGAGTTGTTGGGGCATTGCGCGACAGCGGCCTGAGGAGATGTTTTGAGTTGAGCCGACGGGCATCATCTCGGCTAACCAGAACTCCCGAGGCATAAACCTCGACACGGCTACACGGATCGTCTTGCAGGTCAATCGGGCGCTTGCGCCCGACAACGGTCTTCGCGCGTCTTGATCCGCTTGTTTGGGGATCAAGATCGTCGCGACCGCTCTCGGTCCGTACCTGCACAACCGTCCGCATACCGTTCTCCTTTCTCTGTCGCACTGCTTCCAACGCCCACAGCACAGGCATCACCACCTCGGGGGGAAAGGATGCGGTTGGCATGCGGAACACGAAGAAGCGCCACGGGCGCGTCGGGCAGCGGGTTGTGAATTTCGAGATGGAGACGATGGAGGAGCGAAGGCTCCTGGCCTGGGGAGCCTATCCCCAGATGATGGACCTCGACCAGGCCATCTCCAAATATCCCACCATCAATGGAGCCGGAGTTGCCATTGTCGATATCGACACCGGCATCAGCTTCAGCCATCCCGCGCTTGCCGGCCGGATCTGGACCAATCCCGGCGAAATTGCCGGCAACGGCATCGACGATGACCAGGACGGCAAGGTTGACGACATCCACGGATGGGACTTCGTCGGCAACGACAACAATCCCGCCGACGACCAGGGCCACGGCACGATGACCGCCGGACTGATGGTGGCCAATCACTTCGTGAACTGGGGCAACACCCACGGCTATGTCGGCGACAACAAGGAATACCAGGGGGTCGCCTCCGGGGCGAAGGTGATTCCGCTCAGGGTGATTGACGCCAGCCTTTCGCTGAATGTATCGAACGTCGAGAAGGCGCTTCAGTGGGTGATCGCCAACTACAAGCGCTACAACATCGTGGCCGTGAACATGTCGCTGCACGTGGGTAGCGGCTATACGCAGATTGAGGATGAGATGCAGACGCTGTGGAACGGCGGCGTCTTCGTGGGGGCGTCGAGTGGTAATTGGGGGGCGATCGACAACGATTTTGCCATGCCGGCCGGCGGGGCTTATGCCATGTCGGTGGGGGCGCAGGACAACAGCACGTTGCTGGCCGGGATTACCTGCCGGGGCAGCGCATTGGACATCGTCGCGCCGGGTGAAGGGCCGATTCTCGGCCGCAGCGGTGACTATTGGTATAACGAGCCGGCGACGAGCTTCGCGACGCCGCCGGTGACGGCCGCGGCGGCGCTGCTCAAGCAGATCAGCCCGGCGTTCACGCCCGCGCAGATACAGAGCATTCTTCGCGACAGTGCTTATACCGTCTACGACGCGATCTCCATGCTCAATTACAAGGCCCTGGACCTGGACAACGCGATTGCCCTGGGCCTGTCGCGCGCTGGCGTGACGCCCACGCCGTCGGCCACACAGAGCCCGTTCAGCGGCAAGCCGATCGCGCTGCCGGGTGTGGTGCAGATCGAGGATTTCGACAACGGCGGCGAAGGCGTGAGCTATCATGACACGACCAGCACCAACCAGGGCGGGGCGTATCGCAGCGGCGGCGTGGACATGCAGACCAACACCGACACGGCCAGCGCGATCAATGCGGGTTGGACCCACGCGGGGGAATGGCTGGAGTACACGGTCAATATCCCAACGGCCGGCACTTATGACCTGTCAGCGCGCGTCGCCAGCCCGGGCGTGGGCGGAACGTTTCATGTTGAGATCGATCGCGTCAACAAATCCGGCGCCATGAGCGTGCCCGCCACCGGCGGGTTTAACACCTGGACGACGATCACCAAAAAGGGGATCAGCCTGCCCGCGGGGCAGCACGTGCTGCGCATCGGACTCGATACCGAAGGCCTCAACTCGATCATCGGCAACCTGAACTGGATCAAGTTCACGGCGGCCAGTTCGACGTCGCTGAAAGTGGAGGCCGAAAGCGCAAGCAGCCTGAGCGGGATCACCCGCAACCTCTCCAATCTCGGCTATGTCGATGCGGGCGACTGGGCCCAGTACAAGGGGCTGAACCTGGGGAGCGGCGTGTCGCACTTCGCGGTAAACATCGCTGTGGCCGACATCAATGCCGGCCGCAAGATCGAAATCCGCCAGGGCGGAACCACCGGTAAAATTCTGGGCACGCTGACGGTGGCCGGCACCGGCGGGTATGGAGTTTTCAAGGAGCAGAGCATCGCCCTCAGCGGCATCAGTGGAATTCAGGACATTTACCTGACCTTCACCGGCGGCTATGGCGTGGGCAATATTGACTGGTTCCGGCTCTATTAATCCTTGTCGGCGTCTTTGTCTTTTGCATGGAACAGCGCCGAAGTGGGCACGATCTCCTTGGCCATTCCCGGTGCTTCCCATGAGAACTTGATGCCGACTTCGCCTTCGTTTTCGAAGAGCTCGATCTTGATGGGGTGATCGCCGGCTTTCAGCTCGACTTCGCCATCCTTTTCCTCCATGGCGTGCAGGCCGTTGTTGTCGATGACCTGCTTGCCATCGACCGCGAGCCGCGAGCCGTCGTCGGATTCGATGTAGAGCTTGTATTTGCCATCCTTGGGGACGCGCAGGACGCCGGTCCATCGGGCGTAGAAATGGTCGGCCAGTTTTGAGTTGCCGAGTTCTTCGCTGGTGGAGTCGTAATTGAGGGTTTTGTCCACGAGCTTGATTGTGGGTTTTTTGTCGGCCGGGATGCTGGGGAAATCCTCGACGGCGTCGCCCATGTCGTAATACTCGCCGAGCAGGCCGGGTTTGAGATCCTTCGCCTCGTCAGGGGCGAGGCAGAAGAGGGTGAGAAGAGAGAGTGCGATGAGTGGGAGGGTGCGATTCATGATTTCCTTCCTTGTTTGGAGTGAGGGTGATTCTGACTTGTTGGAATTGGACGGGCAAGAGGGGAGGGGGTTTCGAAACGCATAATGAAGAATGCGCAATGATGAAGCACAGATGACAGAAGCAGGCGATCGGCGTATTCTGTTGCGGCAAACGGTGCGGCGAGGGCCGCGTTTTGGAGCAGGGAATGCCTAAGCCCGAATGACGAAGGCCCTCGCCCTGCCTCCTCCTGGATCACCGGGAGAGGGTAATCAGAAAAAAGGCAGCGGCTATTTTGCGGTTTCCTCCAGCGGGCGGATCCAGATGTTCCGATAGCGCACCGGATGACCGTGTTCCTGCAAGGCGACGGGCGCTTTGTCCGGGTGAGCGGTGTACTTCGGCTCCACCTTGTGTACGGTTCCACCCTCGAGCTCAAAATTATCCTGCGCCAGCACACCGTTGTGCAGCACCGTGATGCGTGCCGGTCTTTCGACTTTGCCATCGACGGAAAAATGCGGCCGGTGGAAAATGATGTCGTAGGTCTGCCATTGCCCGGGAGGACGGCAGGCGTTGACCAGCGGCGGATTCTGGCCATAGATCGAGGCGGCCTGGCCGTCGGCGTAGGTGCGGTTGTCAAAGCCGTCCATCACCTGCACTTCATAGCGGCTCATCAGATACACGCCCGAATTCCCGCGGTCCTGGCCGTCGGCTTCGGGGGGATTGGGCGCGGCCCACTCGACGTGCAACTGGCAATCGCCAAACGAATCCTTCGACACCAGCCCGCCCTTGCCTTTGGTGATTTCGACGTGGCCGTTTTCGACCTTCCAGGTGGGCTCGCCGCCTTTGTCGCTGGTCCATTTCGAAAGATCTTTCCCATCGAAGAGCACGATGGCATCCGAAGGGGGAGTGCCGGGTTGATCCTGCGAGCTTTCGGTTCCCGGAGTGATGGTTCGTGGGACGGGGCGGTTCATGTCGTGGATTTCCCATTTGCGGGCGGGTTTTTCCGCGGCGCGGCAGAAGACGATTGACGTGGTGAAAATCAGAGCAAGCAGCGCCAAAAGGCGGATGGATTTCATGATGACCTCCGGTTTGGATGGGAAAATAGATACTGCAATGAGCGGCCGCCCGCAAATGAATCAGCCGGCCGGATCGGGATCGGGGACGGTGGGGTCCCAGGGATCGATGGCGTTTTGCGCCTTTTCGGGAGTGCGCGAATCGACGTGGCCGTCAAGGAACAGATAGTTGGAGCCCAGTTGCAGGCCGTGGCGGTATTGTTCGACCAGGCGGGAGAAATCGCGCAGGTCCATGTAATAATCGGGCTCGGTGGATTTTTTCTCGCCCATCACGATCACATCCGACGGATTGACGCCCTTGCTGGCCGTATAGCGAATATCATGGCGGCGGAAATGGTTGTTGAGGATGTAGGAATGTTCCTCGGCCGGCAACTGGTCGGCCGGGCAGATGAGCGTTGGCGGGTTCCAGACGGGGGGCTTGAAGACCTTGGTCGGCCAGCGCAGCGGGCGTGGAGTGCCGGAGCCAAAGCCCACGGGAAACATGGCGCCGCGATTGTCGTTGGCGTACATGAGGAGATGGTTGAAGTTGTCGCGCATGTTGGAGCGGCAGGCGACCATCAGCGATTGCCGCTTGGCCTTGCTGAGGGCGGGCAGGAGCATGGCGATGAGGAGGGCAATGATGCCGATGACCACGAGCAGCTCCACGAGGGTGAAGCCTCGCCTGATGCTGGTTTGCCGAGTCTTTGGTAATATTCGCATGGCGTCTGTCTGATCGCACCTTGTCCAAGAGAGAGTACACAGTTATGAGAAACCTGTTGATTTTTGCGTTGGCGTGTTTGATTGCGGTTCCGGTGCTGCGTGCGGCGGATGATGGAAAAATCCCGCCGGGCGAGAAGGAGGCCAAAGCGCGGCTGGAGAAATCGCCGCGGCATGGCGAGTTTGTGGACATCGCGGTGCCGAACGCGAAAGTGCCGCTCAAGTCGTACATCGTCTATCCGGAGAGCAAGGAGAAGGCGCCGGTGGTGATCGTGATCCATGAGATTTACGGCCTGAGCGACTGGATTCGCAGCGTGGCCGATCAACTGGCGGCCGATGGGTTCATCGCCATCGCCCCCGACCTGATTTCCGGGATGGGCCCCAATGGCGGCGGAACCGATTCGCTGGCCAGCCGGGATGACGTGGTGAAATTGATTCGCGGCCTGAAGAACGATCAGGTGATCGCGGACCTGAACGCGGTGCGCGAATATGGGATAAAACTGCCGGCGGCCAGCGGCAAGACGGCCACGATCGGATACTGCTGGGGCGGGGGACAGAGCTTTGGCTATGCGGCAGCGCAGCCGGAGCTGAGCGCGGCGATCGTGTACTACGGAACATCACCCTCGAACGCGGCGGACTATGAGAAGATCAAGGCCGCGGTGCAGGGGCATTATGGCGGCAACGATGCGCGGGTGAACGCGACGATTCCCACCGCCGAGGCGAACATGAAAAAGCTGGGCAAAACCTACGAGCCCCATGTCTACGACGGCGCGGGGCACGGCTTTTTGCGGGCGCAGGACAATCCCTCCAACGCCAAGGCGGCCGAGCAGGCATGGCCGGCGACGATTGCGTTTTTGAGAGAGCACACGAAGTAGTTTTGCACTCTTGATGGATCGAATTGACGACAACGAAGAACGCGGCAGGACAATTCCTGCCACGTTCGTTTGCAATCTTATGCGGGTCGATCAATCCCCGCAGATCTACTTCAGGGCTTCCAAGTGAAATTGGGGTCTAGAGTTGCTAGCCATCGGTTTTCCATTCCGCCCATGCTGGGATGGTAGTGGCCGCCCATGAATGCCTCGACCCAAGGCTTCCCGGCAAGGACGAAGGCCGCATGGCCGTCGAGGTACCCAACGCAGGCTCCCTGCGCGCCGTGGTTGGTCGCTGCGGTGGGATAATTGTTAATCGGCGATGGCGGGCTGTCGATCGCGTCTCGAATGATCATATTCTGAGAGGCGTTTTTGCTGGAATTCCCCTGGGTTTTCCATGCATATTGTTCAAGGCCGCCCTGCAGTGTCGGCGTTCGATTAGGAGTTCTGTAGCCATCAGGGTAGGTCTCATTCGGGTTGGTCCACATGAACGTCGTGAGCTCATAGCTGTGAGCACCCTTGAAGCCAAGTATGCCATCCTGATCGTCGATACCCTTGGCGTTGTCTCGTAGATGATCGGGGTTCTCGACGCGATGATTCGTGCTCGGGCAAATGGCGGCCTTAAAATCGCTCAGATAAATCGGGCCACTGACTGGATCCTTTGGCGCCGGCCAGGGATGCAGCGGATACAAGGCGTCATTTCCGCCTGGCCAGGAGCTGTAGAGGTACATCTTCTTCTTGTCGTCGTTGGAGTACATCATCATCGCCAGCACGATCTGGCGAATATTGGATGTACACTTGACGCGGTTAGCGCTTTCTTTGGCCTTTCTGAGGGTGGGGAGGAGGATGGCGATCAGGACTGCAATGATCCCGATAACAACCAGGAGCTCGACCAACGTGAATGCTCGCCGCCGCCGCCGCATGAGAGCCGCCTTTCTGCCCCTTTTCGCTAAGAATTGAAACTTACGGATGTGAGCAAAGGCAATTTAGCACAAGCGGGCGAGGGAGGCAATCAATCTTGGCATTTGTAACCATGGGGGTCTGGGAGATCCGCCATTCCGCTCCCACCAGCATGCCAAGATGACGATTTGATGACAAATAGAAGGCGAAAAGACGAAGTTTTTCGATCAATTTATTCATTTTTTGCCGTGGGGAGGAAGGCGAAAACAAAAAGCGCGCCTGAGGCGTCTAAAGTTGGTCGTTGGGCGCGAAAACTGAACGCCAGGCACTTGGTTGCGTACTAAAGGCTTGTCTTTACGGGGAAATTAACCACAATGCGGTCACAAGTCCGAAGTCAGTGGAGCGGGGCCACGATGTCCATAGAAATCCATTGCGATCAATGTCAAAAACGCTATCGGGTGAAGGCCGATCTTGCGGGCAAGCGCGTGCGTTGTAGCAACTGCGGCAATCCGGTCAGTGTGCCGGGCGGGCTGGAGCAGAATGCCGAGGGTGCGCTGCCGGACGGGCCGGGGGAATCCAAATTTGCACAGGATGTTTCAACGGAGGTTCCGCCGCCGGTGAAGCGGCCAGCGCCGCCCAAGGCCGCGCCGCCGCCGGTTCCCCGGCAGGTGGTGCGCTTTGATCCGAGATTCGATCCGCATGCGATGACGGATATGCCCTCTCCCCAACCGCCAAGCGTGCCGCAGGCGCCCAAGCCAACTCCACAGCGGACGCCACAGTCCGCGGCGAAAAAAGTGGAGCGCCAGCCGGCGGACCGCGACATCGGTTTTGCCGATGAGGATCCGCTGTTCATGAGCAAGCCGAGGGTGGCGGATGATGACAACCTCGCCGACACGGCCGACGCGCCGGCAATTTCGGGCGATGCGCCCGAGCCGCGGCTGGATCAGGAGCCGGTCGTTCCGCGCGGCAAGCGAGGCTCGGGGAAACTGGCGGATACGGATGTTTCACCGGCGGCAGAGCCGGAGTTGGAGATGCCCGGTCCGTCAGAGCGGCCGATTTTCTCGATGCCGGCCGAGAATGAGGTGATGAAAAAGTTCCGCGCCGAGCAGGCGGCGGGACAAAATCGCCGGTGTACCGGATGCGGCGGGCCAATGAAGATTGGGGCCGTCATTTGCTTGAACTGTGGCTTCAACACAGCCACCGGCGAACGCGGCGGCGAGGGGCCGGATTGGGATGAAGCGGCGGAAGGCCGCACGACCCTTTGGTCCAAATTCTTTGGCAAGGCGGATTGGAAGCCCGAGGATCGGGCGCTGCGCAAGCTGGCCATTCTCGGAGTGCTTGTATGCTTCGTGCCGCTGATAGGCTTGAAAGTGCCCGTGCTGGTGAAGCCGGGGATTTATATCGCATATGCCGGGTTGGCTCTGTCGATCCTGGCGGCCGGATTGTTTGCAAAGCGCATGCGCTTCACGCGGGCGGCTGTGGCGGCCGCGGCAGGACTTATCGCTTTTGCGGTCTATTCCAACTTTCGGCCGATTGAGCTGGATGATCGTCTGTCGCGAACAGATGACATGCCCAGGCACGATCTGCCCAGGCCGGTGAAGCCGGCCAATGATGGGACCCGCGTAAAGCCCGCGCCGGGAGATGCACCGACAAGCGAGGTGATGGCGATTCTCAAAGGTCCGGCCGAGGGGATTGATCCGGTCAACTGGTATGTAAATTACCTGGGACACGCCGACACGCGGGTTCGATTCAAGTCGGCGAATTATCTGATCGAGAATACGCCCGCCGGCCGCAAGGAAGAGGTGGCCCGGGCGTTTGAGGGCCGACTGACCGATGAACACCCGCAGATGCGGCGGCTGGCGATCAAAGGGGTGGCGCTCTACATCGACGACCACACAACCGGCCTGCTGACGCCGCTCTTGAAGGATGAAGAGGAAGAAGTTCGCGGGGACGTGTATCGACTTTTCGTAAAATTGAAGGATACCAAAGCCCTGCCGGCCATCGTGGCGCGGATGTCGGATGACGGGACGTTGGCGCGGGAGGCGCTGGCCGCGTTTGATGCCTCGCAGAAGCCGGCCATCACCCGGGCGTTTGAATTGTCGCTCAAGAGTGACAACCCGCGGCAGCGCGAGCTGGCCTGCCGGGAATTGGCGACCTATAGCGGCCCCAATACACCGGGATTGCTGCTGGGATTGCTGGATGATCCGGATCAGGGTGTGCGATGTGCGGCCGTACTGACCCTTGGAAAGCTCAAGGAGCCGCGGACGCTGGATGCGATCATGACGCGGCTGACCTATGACCGGACCGCCGCGATGGCCGCGCTGGAGGCATTTGGGCCCGGCGCTGAAAAGCCGGTGCTGTCGCTGTTGAAGACAGGAAGCACGGAGATGCGGCTGGCGGCGGCCGAGGTGCTGGGATCGATTGGAACCAAAGAGAGCATTCCCGCGCTGCATGACGCGGCCGTGGACACGGATGCCCGCCTTGCGGCCACGGCGAAGGAAGCGTGGCGCAAGATCGCCCCCGATGACTTTACGCCGTCGATGGAATGTGTCGTCGATATGGAATCGGAGATCACCTCGCGGCAGCGCGCCGGTTTGGAGCGGCTGGTGGAATTGAAGCCGGACAAACACCAGGACCAGGTGGCCAGGACGCTGGTGCGGAGTGCGATGAGCGACGATCTGCTGGTGCGCGAGGCGGCACAGAAGGCGCTGCCGATCTGGGGGACAAAGGACACAGCGCCCGCGTTCATGGAGCTCCTGGGTGAGAAGATTCATCCAGCGCGGCGGCAATTGGCCGAGATGGCGCTGGGGGCGCTTAAAGACCCGCGTGGCGCGCCCGCCGTGGCGCAGTGGGCGGCGGCGGATTATCCGGTGTCGATGCAGTCGCTGGCGGACATGGGTCCGGTGGCCGAGGATGCGGTCATCGAACTGCTCATGCATGATCGGATGGATATTCGGCGGGATGCGATCAAGATCCTCAAGACCTGGGGGACCAGGCAGAAGGCGATTCCTGCATTGCAGGGTGTGTTGCAGAGAGATCGGGCGCGTCTGGGGAATGACGTACTGGATGCGCTTGATGCGATTTACAAGAGGCCGATTCCGAGGAAGCCGCTGACACAGCCGGCCAGATAAGGCGCAATCCGCTAAACCAAACCCTCCGTGGTATATTCCCCGGCTTCCTTGGCCGAGGGAATGGTGACGCTTCAGCAGAATTACACGCCGGCAGTTGAATTCAGCGATAACGCCGCGCGGCGGCGGCGGGGGATGCTGTATGCCGTCGAGGCGGTGACCGGGCTGGCCTCGACGATGCTGATCATCTCGATTTTCTTTTATACCGAGAGGAAATTTGGATGGGGGATGCGGCAGAACCTGGTTCTGGCCGCGGTGCAGGGGCTGGTCTATGTGGTGGGGTCGCTGGCGGCGAGTTCGATCAGCCAGAGGTTCGGGCGACGCAGGTCATTGCTGGTGCTGTTTGTTTTAATTGGTGCGATCGCGGCGGTGGGGATTTTCCGGCCGACGCCCCGAGCCGTGACGAGCCTGCTGATTGCGTACACGCTGGTCATCTCGCTGACCTGGCCGATGATCGAGAGCCTGGTCTCGGCGGGAATCGGGGCGCGCGAGCTCTCGCGGGTGCTGGGGGTTTATAACCTGGTCTGGGCGGGCATCGGCGCCTGCGCGGTGGCGATCAATGGGACCATCATCGAGCACTGGCCGCGGGGAGTCTTCATTATTCCAAGCGTGGCGCACGCAGTGGGACTGATCCTGCTGTGGCTGACGCCGCCGGGCCCTGCGCCGGGCGGGGCGGTGAATGGGAACGAGGATTTGCGGGCGGAGGATGCCCTGCTCGAGCAGCGGCGGCTGGCGCTGTGGCTGTCGAGAATCGCCCTGCCGGCGACTTATATCGTGATATTCAGCCTCTCGGCCATGCTGCCATCGCTGGCGGCCGTGAAGCGGTTGCCGACATCGTACGCGACGCTCATCGGCAGCGCGTGGCTGGTAGCGCGGTGGTTTACCTTCTGGTTCCTGGGAGCAACACACTGGTGGCACACCCGGCCGAGATTGCTGCTGTGGGCGGCGATGTTGATGCTGTTGGGATTCATCGGCACGGTTGGCCCGGCCACGCGCGAAGGGCCGCTGGCGACGATTCTGGCAGTGATGATCGGGTCGCAGATCGTGCTGGGAATGGCCCTGGGGCTGATCTATTCGGCGAGCCTGTATTTTGGGATGGTGCTGAGCGATGGGAGCACGGAGCACGGGGGGTATCACGAGGCGCTGATTGGACTGGGGCAGGCGGTGGGCCCGCTGGCGGGGGCGATTGCGCAGTGGATCTGGCCGGGCAGCGCCGTGGCCGGAATCGTGGCGGTGAGCGGACTGGTGGGGCTGGCCATTGCCGGGGCCGGCGTGGCCGCGAAGCGGGCGCGGCGGGCGGGATGAGCCAAACCGTGGACGATGCCTCCAACTTCGTCGGTTGGCGCAAGAGCGCGGTGACGGTTAGAGTGCGCTTGAGGAAATCTATGAAAACAGGAACGAAAATGCTCGTCGTGTTGGTTTGTGGACTGCTGCTGGGGAGCGGGGTCGTCGGTTGCGCTACGGACCGGGCGGTGGTCGAGCAGGCAGACCAGTTCAACACTACCCTGGACAAGGCGGTGATTCACGATCCGCAGTTGGAGAGCTATTTCCAGCGTCTGGGCACGCGCATCATCGCGGGCGCGAAGACCTATGACGCTGAGGCGAGCAAGAAGGAGGAGAACAAGTGGATGTTCTCCAAGGACATGGAGTTTCACCTGGTGAACAGCAAGACGCTCAACGCGTTCACGACCGGTGGCGAGCACATGTACATTTACAACCAGCTTTTCCAGGAAGCGAAGACCGAGGATGAGCTGGTGGCGGTGATGGCGCACGAGTATGCGCACGTCTATCGCCGGCACGTGCAGCAGGGGATGAACCGGCAGTATGCCATCCTGGGCGCGGCCGCGGCGGCGGGAGCGGCGGGATACGGACTTGGTGGCAATGAGAAGGGGGGCGAATACGCGGGACTGGGAGCGGGCGTGGCCATGATGGCCGGGCAGTTCGTGGGGATGAGCTACACGCGCAAGGACGAGGCGGAGGCGGATGAGTATGGTTTCAATTTCTACACGCGGGCCGGTTGGGATCCGAAGAAGTTCGGGGACTTTTTCCAGCACATGATCGAGAAGGGGTATGACAAGGGGCCGGATTATTTGAGCGATCATCCATCGTTGAAGAGCCGGCTGGAGGTGGCGCGCCAACGCGCGGAGCAGGTGGAGAGGCAGGCATCCAAATGGCGGCGGCCGGAGATAGCCAGCCTGGAGGAATTCCGCCGGATGCAGCAGCGGGCGCGGGAGCTGGGAGCGCGGCTGCCGGATGACAAGTCATTGCAGCAGGTGCAGAAGCTGCTGGCCGCGCTGCCGCGGAGCTGCATCACGCCGGCGATTCATGAGGATCAGAGGAAGGCGGAGCAGGAATTGCTTTATGAGGCGGAAAGGGAAAAGAAGAAGGAGAAGAATCGGAAGGCGGACCGGACCTCGTAGGATGCGTTTTTTGATTTGCGATTTGCGATTGAGTGTTTATCGCGAAGATCATTTGGTGGCCAGATGCGATGATTTGAGGGGATGGCCGCGGAGGTCGGTGTCGCTGGCGAACGCATAGTGAGTGAGTTGGTTGCTGGGGAGCATTTTCAGGGGCCGCGGGTCGGGGCGGACGCGGGGGTTGGGCGGGCCGTCGCGAACATAGGCGACAGCGCGGCCGGTGATGCAGCGGCCGAGAGAATCCTGCTGATAGACGAGCAATCCTTCCCAATTGAAATCGGTGGCGCGACCGGCGTCGTGGCGGGTCCAGCCGCTGATCTGGCCGGCGGAGTCGTGGTGGTAAACGTCGCGCCAGGATTTGGGGGCGGAGATGTCGGAATCGACGTAGTTGGCGCGGTAAGAAGTGGAGAGGATGCCAGGGTAATAGACGGTGGCGAGGATCTCGGCGTTGAATTTCTGGAGCATGGTTTTCTGATAGGCCGTCGGATTTTGTGGCGGATCGGCGGCGAGGTCGGCGTTGGCGAGCTGCTGGCGGGCATTGGCGAAGCGGCGCTGGCGCTCGGGGTCGGATTTGATCAACGACTCGCGGAGGGCGGTGGTGTCGGAGGCGAAATTGGGGTCGGCCATCATCACGGTGAAAATCGAGCCAAGGCGGTCTTTGGCGGACATGTCGTAGCCGGGGAGCTTGCGGGAGAGGATCTGATCGGACGATTTATCGGCCGACGCGAGGGCGTCATTGATGAACTTCGCATCCTCCTCTGCCCGCGTTTTGGCTTCGCCGGAGGCCCGGGTGAGGAGGGCCTGGATTTCCTGCTGGCGTTGGCGGAGTTTGGGAAGGGAGACATTGAGTGCCGCGTAGTCCTGGTTAATTTGCTTGAGGGCGGTGAGCTCGGGTTCTTTGAGCACTTTTTTGAGCAGCGCGATGGCCGGATTGGGTTGTTCCTCGCCGAGGGCGGAGAAGAGAGCGCTGTAGTCGGAGATGGTGAGCTGCGGATCGCCGATTCCGTAGGCGACTTCGAGGATTTTGCCCTTCTCGTCATAAGTGCGGGCCTCGCTGTCGAGGCAGAAGAAGGTGATGAATGCGGGGGCGGAAAAGTACGTGCCGTTGTGGGCGAAAACGCCGATATCGACGCGATTGGAGTCGATGGGTGAGCCACCGGCGGTGGGACGGCGCTCGTGCCAGGCGAGCGAAATGTCGGCCATAGCGCCGGTGGGATCGGTCTTGATGGAAATCAGGTTTTCATCGCCACGGAGGATGACCCAGTGAAACTTGAGGGGGAGTTGGTTGACGTCAAAACTGGATTCCGCGCTGACTTTCAGGTGGCGGGTGCGCTGCACGCCGCGGAAGATGCGGGCGATGGCGCAGGGAGAGTCGGCGTGTTTTTCGGTGGCTCCGGCCTCGAAGAAATCGCGGCCGTTGATGGCCTGGTCTTCCTCGATGACGCGGAGTTGCACCATTGGCGGAAGTTTTTCCAGGCGCACATCGTGGGCCATCTGGGCCATCTTCACTTCGTCAACCCAGTTGGGATCGAAGGCGCTGGGGTGGGCGTAGCCGGTCAGATACTGCCTGGGCTCGATCTGCTTGTTGGTGGTGCGGAAGATCATCTGGAGGGTGGGCATGAGGAGCCCGGTTTCGATGAGCTTTTTCTTCACCTCGGGACGGAACGAGGCCAGAGCGCCGGCGATGGCTTTGAGAAATGGCTGATCGGTGCCGGAGGAACCCTGGGAGGCGATGAGGTAAGGCGTGTTGGCGGGGAAGAGATCGCCGTAGCCGGCTTCGCCGCCGCCGCGGGGAGGCAGGCCGTTGTGGCCGGGATCGTGGTCGCGGTGCTCGGGATAGACATAGAGATTGTTGTGGGTGTATTGCTGGTAGAGGAATTCGATTCCGCCGCGGTTGGTGTAGTAGATGCGGATGTTGCTGCCGGTGGCGGTGGCCGGCGCGGCGGTGGAGGAGTTGCCAAAGACGACGCGGGGGATGAGCGAGAATTGCGCGCCCCAGTCGCGGTTGATTTTGCGGTCCTGCTCGGTGTAGGGGATTTTCTGGAGGCCGGGATAGAGGGCGATTTTGAGGTCGGAATGGCCGCGGTCGCGATTGTCGTAAAAATCGCCCTGATTTCCGGCGGCGGCGCCTTCGGATTGCCATTGGCGGAGGAGTTGGGGGAGAGTGGGCTGATCTGCGCCGCGAGCGGGAACAACGAGGAGGGAGACGGCAATGATAGCTGCAAGAGCCGCAGACCGCATGAGATTGTTGTAGGGGGAGAAGGGGAAGGGAACAAGGGAAACGTAAAACGTAAAACGTGAAGCGGTGGAGGTTTTATGAGCGGCGCCGACGGCGAGGGACGAGGGAAGCGGCGAGTGCCAGGACCGTGATGGTCGCAGGTTCGGGGACGGATGCGCCATGGGCAGCGGCGAAATTGGAGAGGAGTTGGGCGTCCGCGTCGGAGATGGGGAAAGTCTCGCCCGAGTAGCTGGCATTGAAATTGGAGGCGAGATCGATGAAGTCGGAGATGGTGACGTTGCCGTCGTAATTGAGATCGCCTTCCTGCCAGGTGGCGGTGCCGAGGGTATTGAAGTTGGAGGCGAGGTCGATGAAGTCGGAGATGGTGACGGTGCCGTCGAGGTTGAGGTCGCCGACCCGGGTGGGACGGATGAAGATGTTCTGGTCGCCGTGGGCGTCGGCCACCTGGGCCAAGCCCAGCTTGCTGCCACTGTGAGCTGCCAAACCGGAGTCGAGGATGCCGTCGCCGGAATTGGCGATGGCGTTCCTGATTCCGCTGTAAAGGGAGGCTTTGGCGGCGGCGAGGTCGGCGGCGTAGATGTGGATGCTTCTGAAGGCGCCGGGGGTGGGTGGGGTATTGAGATCGAAGGTTTGCAGGCCATCTCCGCCACCGGAGAGGCTCCTGAGGTTCTGGTCGGCGTTGGCGATGACTTTTGAGCCGTCTCCGCTGATGGTGATGGAGAGAGGGGAGGTGGCGGCGGAGCCTGCGCTGGCGGCCGAGCCGGCGTTGGAGTTGAGGTTGACGGTGCCGGCGATGACGGCGAGGGTGGAGCCGGCGGTGTGCGTCTGCGTGCCGGAGATGATCAGGGTGCCAGCGCCGGCCTTGGTGATGTTGCCGGAGAGGGAGAGGAGGGCGCTGATTTCGTGGGTGCCAGTGGTGGTGGTGATGGAGCCGGTGGTTCCATTGCCGACGGTGAGCGTGCCGCCGGAGCCGGGGGTGATGGTGTATTTGTTGGCGTTGTCAAGGACCAGTTGCTGGACCTGTTTGTTGCCGTCAAGGGTGATAGCGCGCGCTGCGGTGATTTTGCCGAGGAAGTTGGCGGTGGCGGTTGCGCTGTTGGGGATGCCGCCGGTCCAGTTGGCGGCGGTGCTCCAACTGCCGCTGGCGTCCACGTTCCACTGGGGCAAGTCGACGGTGCCGCTGACCATGAGATCGATGGACTGATTGGCCTGATTATCGACGAGTGTGTAAGTGAGGGACGGGTTGGGGGTCGTGCCGATCAGCAGATTCGCGAAGTTGGAAACCGCGCCGGTGTATTTGATGAGGGTGAAGGTTTTGGCGCTGGCGGTGCCCAACTCGTCGAAATCGATGGTGGCCTGGCCGAGGAGATCGAAGGAGCCGTTGACGTTGAAGAGGTCTGAAGTGCCATCGGTGCTGTTGAGCTCCCAGTGAAGTTTCGCGCCGGGATCGATGGTGGATGCGTTGGCGGAGAGGGTGCCGATGGATTCGCCGGGGGCGAGAGTGCCGCCGGTCTGGATGTAGACGTTGGTGCTTATGGTGCCGTTGCCGCCGAGGGTTGCGCCATCCTTGACGCTCAGCAGGCCGAAGCCCGCGCCGGAGCCGGTGGTGTTGTTGACCAGGAGCTTGCCGGCGACGACATCCATGCTTCCGCCAAAGGTGTTGTCGCCGGTGAGAATGAGGGCGCCGGGGCCGGTTTTCTGGAACGGGGTGTTGTTGCTGCCGGTGATGGGGCCGGAGAGGGTGAGGGCGGCGGCGGGGTTGCTGATTTCGATTGCGCCGCTGCCGCCGTTGAGATTGATCGAGCGATCGCTGGAACCGGATGGGCCGGTGTAGCGGAGGGCGCCGGCGGTGTCCACGGCAAGTCCTTGCGTGCCGAAGGTGATGTCAGCGCCGGGAGTGGCGGGGACCGAGGCGATGTTGCCCATGCCGATGGGGCTCATTTCGCCTCGATTGGGTAGCAGAGGAGTTTCCAGCACGCCGTTATTGACCTGGACCTGGCCGGCGAAGTCGCTGAGGGGATTGGTGAGGACGGCGGTGTGAAGGCCGTTTTTGCGGAGGGCGAGGATTTCGCGCTCGTCGATGCTGGCGCCGACGACGCCGTTGGTGCCGGCGGTGATCAGGCCGTTGAAGACGAAGATATTGGTGGTGTTGTTGAGGAGGCTGATGTGGCCGGACCCATTGGCGACGCGGTGGCCGAGGTAGGTGCCATCGCCGGCGAGGGCGCTGAACTGCTCGCCGTTGCCGAAGGATTCATCAAACGTAGCGCCGGCGGCGATGCGGAGGATGACGCCGTCGGGGATGCCATCGCCGAAATTGGCGATGTCGTCGCTGTCGCGCATGGTGCCGCCATTCACGTGAATCTCGCTGTTGCCCGTCAGCGGCGCGTTGTGTCTCGCCCACAGCAGCCCCGGCCCTTCCTTCGTGAAGATGACATTCGCGCCCTGGATGGAAGTGTTGAGGACCAGATCAGTCTGTGTATCGATCGTGCCTGCTCCGGTGATGAAGACGGTGCTGCCGGTGACCGTGTTCTGGGGATTGGTGGTGGTCTTCCAGATGGCGCCGTTTTTCAGATTGATGCCAACCGTGCCCAGGGCGTTGTCAACTTCGGTTTCGACGGTGCCCCCGTCAATGTTCACAGCGCTGAAGGTGTTGGGTGATTTGAGAACCAGAGTACCGGCGTTGCTCTTGTTGAGCTGACCTGAAATTGGGCCGCCGGAGAGCGTGTATTTGTGGGTGGCGTTGGTGACATTGGTCGCGGAGGGCACAACGCCGCCGGAATCGACGGTGATATCAATGTCGTTGGAGGTGTCGCCGAGGGTAACGAAATCGCTGGTGTTGAAGTGGCTTGCGGCGGGGGTTTCATCCTTCCAGGGTTTGTTGGCGGTGTCGGTGTTCCAAAGGCCGGTAAGATTGGCCGTGTTCCAGGAAAGGGTCCTGGGAAGCTCGCCGAAGACGGTGGCGGAAAAGCTCAGATCATCGACTGCCAGCCAGTCATCTGCGCCGGTTTCATTGGTATCGTTCCAGCGGAAGGTCATGGTCTCGCCGGGTTTCCAGAGGAAGCCGCCGACGGTGAACGTGAGAGCGGTCCTGTTTTCGGGGGCATTGCCATCGAGGGGGACAAGCGTGGTCGCGCTGCTGTCCGGGGCGACAAAGGTTAATTCGGGGACGGGAGTGAAGGTGCCGTTGAGAATGGTGGCGCCTTGAGTCGTGCTGAACGAAAAGGGGAGAGAATTAGCGCCGGCCGGCGAATCACCGCGACGCCACTGCTCGCCGGTGTAACTGAGCGTGAACTGGTTCAGCGCGCCGCCGGTATTGTTCACAAGCTGAAATCCGATTGCGGGAACAGACGCCGTGGTGGCGACGGTGCCCAGGGCGCGATCGGGAGCGTCGAGGATTCCATAGCTGCCGGCGTGGCCAAGCGACGTGCTGTCTCCGTCGCGCACGCGAAATTCGATGGTGGTGTTGGTGCCGCCGAAGCGGCCGAAGGTCCAACCTTCCAGTACGCCGCCGGCGGCATTGGGCACGTCATTGGGACCGGGAGCGGGATAAGTCAGAATGCTCTGGGTCGGAGAAAGCGAATCGAAATCTTCGATGTACGTTCCACCGGTATAAGAGAGGGGCGCGGCCGCGGTTTTTCGGCTCAGGGTGAACAGTGCGCACGCGGCAACGGCGGTCGCGAGGACCTGTTTGGTACGGTTTTGCATGGGCTGACCTCTCCTGCCCGTGGGGCAACTTTCCAGATATGAATTCGAGCGGCGAGGATCCCCTTCCGGCCCTCCTTCACCACTCGACTGATGGTGGTAAAGTATCTTGTGTAAAAGACTTGTCAAGATTTTATGAAGATTGCGCTGACGGCGGTTTGGCCGATGAAAACGGAATTGTCATGTAAGACAGCATGGGCCGGGAAGTTATGGAAGATTGAGATAAAGGGGTAGAATCATCGCCTCGTGCCATCGCCGATCATCGGTTGGGATGGGGACGTAATGTTGGGAGCGAATTGGGGCTTGGAATAAAAAGAGGACACGATGAGAAAGTTGGCATGCGGGATCGCGGTGGTGTTGGTGGCGTGTTGGCTGAGCTCGGCCGCGATGGGCGCTGCGGAGATCAAGGTTGTGGAGGTGCGCGGGGATGGGGCCGCGATGGGCAGGGCGCAGGGGCAGGCGCTGCGCGAGGAGATTCGGGCGCTGCACAAATATCTGAGTGTTTTTTTCGAGAATGACAAGCAGCGCAAGCAGGCGCTGCTGGCTTCATTTGTGTTTCGCAATCAATTAACTCCCGAGCATCAGGCGGAGATTTCGGCGCTGGCGGAGGCGAGCGGATTGGATGCGGGGGAAGTGATGCTGGCGAATTGTTTCTTGGATTTGAGCCCGATGACGGCGTGTTCGACGGTCACGCTTTCGGGAAAGGCCGCGCCGGATGGGATTGGGAGATTTGGACGGAACCTGGATTTTCCGGGGTTCAATATCGCCGACAAGGGAAGTGTTTTGCTCATTTTTCATCCGAAAGATCGCTTTGCGTTTGCGGCCGTGACCTGGCCGGGATTGATTGGAGTGCTTTCGGGAATGAACGAGCATGGGTTGACGCTGGCCAACATGGAAGTGGATCGGCCGATGGGATTGCCGCGGGCGATGCCTTATATGATTTTGTATCGGACGATTTTGGAGAAGTGCAGGACGGTGCAGGAGGCGGTGGATTTGCTGGAGAAGACGCCGCGGCAGACGCCCAATAATCTGATGCTGATGGATGCGGCGGGAGGGCGGGCGGTGGTGGAGATTACCCCGGAGAAGATTGTGGTGAGGCGCGCGACGGAGGATCGGCCGCTGATCAGCACGAATCATCATCGGGGCGAGGATCTGGACAAGAAGGGGATGTGCAGGAGATACGATTACCTGCACGATGAGGCGCTGAAGGAGTTTGGGAGGATCGAGCCGGCAAATATCGAGGCGATGCTGGGGAAGGTGGCCCAGGGGGATATGACGCTCCAGTCGATGGTGTTTGAACCATCGACGCGGATGATTTATCTGGCGACGGGGCCGCAGGCGACGAAGAATCCGTATCAGAGGATTGAATTGAAGAAGTATTTTGGAAACTAGTGGCACGGGCGCCCCGCCCGTGAATAAATAAAAAGCCATGGGCGAGGCGCGCATGCCACGATCAGCCGGCCGATTTTATCCGAAGGGCAATATCTTCAGTGTAGGGTGGGGAGGCGAGACGCAAATCAGCGCCGCCTTCGATGTCCTCTGATTTATCAGGTTTCCCAGTCCTGGTATTCAGCCATTCCGCGTGGTATTTGCCATTGGGCAATTTGAGCTGGAGTTCGGCCTGAGTGCCGCCGCGGATGTAGATCGCGTAGGCTTTTCCCTCCTGACCCAACGCGCGGACGGTGACGCCGGAACGCGCCGGCGCGCCGCTTAAGGGGGCGGTTGCGGCTCCGCCTTTGATGATGCCGTTCATCGGCTTCATGTGGATGAAGTCCAGGTCATCCATGAATTCGTGGAGGATGCGAAGCTGGTTGCGCAGGTCAGCGCCGCCGCCGCCGGGGGATTTGAAATCGGTGAGCGTGCCGTCAGGATGGGTGGGGGTGAAGGAATAATCAAGGTTGTCGTAAATAGCGCCGCCGGCGATGACAAATTCCCAGGCTTCGGTGCGGTAGTGCACATCTTCCTTGCCGCGGAAGCCGGTTTCATCATCAGAAAGGACCTTGTTGAGCTTGTAATTCTGCTCGACGGTGTCGGGGGGCGTGGCGTAATGGAAATTGAAGATGGAGACGTTGGGGTCGGGCTTGTCGATCTTTTTTGCGCCGTTGGCGATGTTGTGGGCGATGAGGTGGCGGGCGGGGAAGCCTTTTTCGGCCGCGGTGAGGGTGGCGGCGATGTGGGCCTGCCAGTCATCGGCGACGCCGGCGAAATAGGGCTCGTTGCAGATTTCATAGTAGAGGTTGTCGAAGTCCTTCAACTCATTTGCGAATTTGCGCACCAGTGCGTCGTGAATATCGACCATTTCCTTGTCTTTGAGCGTGTAGAGGTCGGTGCGGTTCATCTTGCCCAGGCCATTGATGTTGTTGATGGCGTTCTGCGGGCTGGCGGCCCAGAGTTTGTCGTCGTAGGTCGTGCAGAAGAGCACCAGCTCGACGACAACCCCGCGTTTTCCGGCCTCGGAAATGAAATTCTTCAGCCGCTCGAAATAAGCAGGATCAAATTTGCTCAGATCGAACTTGTTGCCGCCGTCGGAAGCGCCGCCCTGGTCGCTGCGGGCCCAGGGGCAGATGAATTTATCCTTGGTTTTGGGGGCGAGGGTGTTGTCGGTGATGCTGAAGGTGCCCGGAAGCTCGCGATAGACGCCGGAAAACGTCCGCGTCAGATTCAGTTTTTTGGCCTGGAGCTCATCGAGATAGGGAATGTAATTGAAATCACCGTTCAGCACCGCGCCGTAGTGCTCTGTGGAGGTGATGAGGACCGTCGGCTTGCCTCGGAACAGCAGGTAGTGCGGATTGTCGGGGTGGAGGGAGATTGGAGGATCGGCGGCCTGGGCCGCGGGGGCTGCGAGCAATAGAAAAACGATGAGGATGCGGCGGAACATGGGTCAGGCCCACTTAGCGCTGGGCGACGGTCTTTTTCTCGGTGATGCGGACGTTGCGAAAAGCCACGATGCCGTGGTCGCCCTGGAAAAGCAGCGGGCCGGTGGGCGCTTCATCATTGTAAAGCTGGCCGCCGGTGGGGGCTTTGGCTTCGACGTTGTTCTGGATTTCCTTGCCGTTGAGCTTCACGCTGATGAACTTGGCGTTCTGGGATTTCTTGCCATCCTGGAATCGCGGGGCCTGGAAGATGATGTCGAAGGCCTGCCATTCGCCGGGGGCTTTCGAGGCGTTGGTGGAGGGTTTGGCCGCGCTGTAGATCGCGCCGACATCGCCCTGGGTGAGCTTGTCATCGGGCCGGCCGAAGCTGTCCAGGACCTGGACCTCGTAGCGGCCCATCAGATAGATGCCGGAGTTGCTGCTCTTGGGGACGACGAATTCAACGTGCAATTCGCAATCGCCGAAGGATTGCTCGGTAAAGATGTCCGCGCCGTGCTCGACGGGCGAGCGGAAGAGGACGGGCGAGTCGCCGGGGGCATCGCCGATGGCGACGAGCTTCTTGGGATCCTTGTCGTCGAGCTTGACGTTGGCCACCAGCTTCCAGGTGTTGGTGTTGTTGGTGTCCCTGACTTTCCAGCCGGCCAGGTCCTTGCCGATGAGGGATTTGCCACCCTCGGCGGCCTCGGCGGCGAAGAAACTCAGTGCGGTAAGGACAGTAAGCGAGAGGAGAGTTTTGGTTGGCATGGGGGGGGATTGTAACTTCGCGACGCCGGCTATGGCAACCGGATCAAACGGCGACGCCGCGCGGGCGTTTGTTGCGCAACTGCTCGTTTGGGCAGGTAGACGTAAATAATTACGAAAAATACCCCGCCGCCCTCGATCCCAAACATTTTTCTAACTTCCCGCTTGACCGGCGAATGTTGTTTGGGCATAATTAACCTAACAGTTACCGCACTTACCGAGGAAGGTTGTATGATTACAGTACGTCAGCTCGAACGGCTCTGGCAGGAAAAGGCGTTTGCACGTATGTCCGCTCTGTTGCTGGAGATGCGACCGGAAACGTCGCTGCGTCTTGCCCAGGAACTGGCCCGTTCCACACCCGTGGCCGCCCTGGCGATTATTCGACTCGATGAGTTGAGCCAGTCCTATACCCCTTTCTGTGGCCGCATGCTCCGCACGATTCTCGCTGCCCAGGAAGCCGATGGCGGCTGGGGGGATGGTCTTACCACCGCCCTTTGCATCCGTGCCCTCTCCTGCTCCGGCGGCGATGGCCAGGCGATCACTCGAGGTCTCGAGTATCTGGCCAATCTTCAGCGCGAGGATGGAAGCTGGCCGCGCGTGCCGATCCGGCGGCTGCCGGGGGATGCCTTTACCACGGCGGTTGTCCTCTTTTACCTCTCGAATAACGCCAATTTTCGCGAAACCGTGCATTTCGGCGAGGCCGTGGCTTGGCTGAGTGAGCAGGAGCATGGCCACGACATCGAAACCACACTGCTCTGCCGCCGGCTGCATTTGCGTATGCCGCAGCGCGCCTCGGCCGAGCCGAGCTTGAATTGGTCTTAAGAACACCCAATGACTCAGGAAGGAGTGTGAATTGGCTCTGAATTCATAACCCACTTAACATCAAGATCTAACGCGTCGTGGCGCGCTCCAGGATTCACATTTTTCACACTTGCGAACATCCACTTTAGAATACCGGCCATGCGAAAGTGGATTCATTGTGGTGTGGTGTTGATGGTTCTGATCCGCGCGGCGATGGTTTGCGCTACGGGCATCGACGTTGGAGAGATCGATCGCCAACGCATCCTCAAGGCGGCGGATGCTGCGCTGAAGGTCGAACCAATCACCATCACAAAATTTCGGGCCGCGCTGAGCGAGGGGGGAGCGAATGATTTTTATTCCAATGGTGATTACTGGTGGCCGGACCCGGCCAAGCCGGATGGTTTGCCGTACATCCAGCGCGATGGGGAGTCGAATCCGAACAATTTTGCAGCGCATCGGATGGCGCTGCGGGACATGCGCGATGCGGTGGCCGCGCTGGCGGCGGCGTACAAAATCACCGGTGATGATCGGTATGTGGTGAAGGCGGTGGAATTGCTGCGGGTGTTTTTTCTGGAGCAGGCGACGAGGATGAATCCGAATTTGCAGTATGCCCAGGCGATTCCGGGAAGATCGCCAGGCAGGGGGATCGGAATCATCGATGCGCTGCATCTGATTGAGGCGCCGATGGCGGTGGGGGCGATGGAAAAGTCGGCCAAGTTTCCGCCGGAAGTGGCGGGGGGGTTGAGGAAGTGGTTTGGGGAGTTTGCGGACTGGATGGTGAGCAGCAAGAACGGGCAGGAGGAGGCGAAGGCGAAGAACAATCATTCGGTGGCGTATTTTCTCCAGCTTGCGGTCTATGCGAAGTTCAGCGGGGATGAGAAGAAGGTGGCGGAGTGCCGGCGGCAATACAAGGAGGTGTTTTTGCCGGAACAGATGGCCGCGGATGGGAGTTTTCCGCGCGAATTGGCGCGCACCAAGCCGTATGGGTATTCGATTTTTCAGCTCGATAATTTGATCACGATTTGCCAGGTTCTTTCGACGAGCGAGGATGATTTGTGGAAGTTCACGTTGGCGGATGGGAGGGGAGCGAGCAAGGGGATGGAGTTTTTGTATCCGTATCTGGTCGATAAGAGCAAATGGCCGAAGAAGCCGGATATTGCCAGTTGGGAGGGTTGGCCAGCGCGGCAGCCCTGTTTGCTGTTCGCGGGATTGGCGCTGGGGGAGACGAAGTACCTGGAACTCTGGGCGAAGCTGCCGGCGGAGGTGGCGGATGGGGAAGTGAGGAGGAATATCGCGATTACGCAGCCGGTGCTTTGGGTGAAGTGAAAGTGGTGGGGACTTTCTCCCGCCGCTTCCGATAACCAAGCCGGCGCCCAACCGGGAATAACAGGCCGCAAACAATGAACAAAACAAACCCATTTCCTTCGCAACTTCCCCCGCCCCCTCACCTTCTAAGGTGTATAATTCACCACCCCTGTTCTCGCTGGAGGCATAGATGATGTTCGATCACAAAACCCGTTGGATTATTAAGAGTGCCGCCACCGCGGTGCTTCTGGTTAGCCCGCTCGCCCTTGCCCAACAGCGCGTTGGCAACGACGGCCGGGCGCTCGATGCGAACAACCGCATTGACAGCGGCGGCTACAACTCCGGCGGCATTCCAGGGAATCTGGTCGTCAACGGCAACAACATCGTCACAGGCAATGTCACCGGCGGCCGCGAATTTCGCGGAAATGTACCCTATACCGACCAGCGCGAATTCCGCGGCAATGTCGGCGGGCAGGACTTCGACCGCTTTATCGCCCGCTCCGCCGGGGCGCCCGAGCCGTACTCCACGCAGACCTTCACCAGCCAGCCGGAGCCGTTCTACGGCCGACGGCTGGCCACTCTGCCTCCGCAGGGATTCATCCAGCAGGGATTCACGGGCACTTATGTCCCGTCCGCCGCGGCCGTCGCGGGCACCGCGATCGACAATCGCCTCAACACTCGTCTCGAGCCGCCCAAACCCTCTGACCTGATGCTGCCTGGCCCGATCGATCCCGAAACCAATCTTCCCACCATGCTCTCGGCCTCTCCGCTGCTGGGGGTTCGCCAGTGGAAGTCCACCGACCCTGAAGACCGGGATTATCTTCGCAACTTCAGCCCTCTTCGCCAGGACAGCGCGCTCGACCGCCTTCGCATGGACCCGCTCCTGGTCAAGCAGATGCGCGAGGAACTTTTGACTGAGATCGACGAGAAAACCGGCCAGAAAATCGAGGACAAACGCCCGGGCCAGATATCCAGCGCTGTCCAGCAGCCCTTCGAGACCCCGCAAAACGATCCTCTGAGAAACCGCATCAACGGGTCACTCACCGACAAGCCGCTTCCCGGCGAAATCCGCGCTGAGGGCACTTCCTGGCGCAGGGTTCTCCTTCCACCCAGCAAGCAGAGCACCCAATATGCCGAGCTGGAGCGCCGATTGCGCCGTTACTATGAAGATCGTCTGGTGACCGATGAGGACAAAAACCGCGAGTATCTTAAGCAGCTTCGCGCCCGCGACGCCGCCGATCAGGCCGCCGCCACCACCGGCGGGCCGGCCATCGCCGCGGCTCGCAACCAGGCCGCCCTCAACGTCCCCGACTACGCCCGCATCGGGCAGGAACTCGCGAATCAAAAAGCCGGCCCAGGCGCTGCTCCGGATGCCGCGGCCGCGCTGAAAACTCCGATCATCAAGCCCAAGCCGATCAAGATCACTTCACTTGCGGCGGGCGTTCAGGCTCCTGGTTTGGCCAAGCTCCTCAAGTCGGCCGAAGACCTGCTGAAAGAGGGCAAGTTCGGCCCGGCCCTCGACCAATATGAAGCGGCCGCGCAATTGGCCCCCAACAATTCCATGGTCCTTCTGGGCCAGGCCAACGCGGAGTTGGCGATCGGGTTTTATCGCAAGGCCGAGCAGCACCTCCGAACCGCTCTGCGGGGAGACCCGGTTCTGATGATGGCCCAGTTCGATCTCAAGGCGATGCTCGGGGAAGACAAGCTCAACGCGATCGTAAAGGATCTCAAGGACATCGCCTTCAAAAACGAAAAAGATGCAGGAGTTGCACTGCTCCTCGCCTACATCGCCTACAACACCGGGAACGAGCAAGGGGCGGCGATGTATCTGGATCTCGCGCAGAAACGCAGCGAAGGCCGTGATGACCTTCCGAAAATCCTGCGCCAGCACTGGGATGTCCCGGCCGGGCCAACCACGCGTCCGGTTCCGTGATGGGCACGGTAGTACGCTCGTCAGGTCAAAAAACGTGGTTTTGAAGAGCACGGGCATCCGAGTACGGCTGCCGATGCCACCCCATCGAGCGCAAAAGAAAAGAGCCGCGGCCTAAACCGCAGCTCTTGTTTGAATTCAAAAAAGTGTCGGGGGTTGAAGAAGGAGGGGGGGAACCTTCTTCGGGGAGTACCCCCGACAAAAAAAGCTCCGACACCTTGCATGCGCCGGAGCCCTCATCGGCTCATTTAAGGGCTCTCCTGACGATCATCGGCAGGGAAAGCGTCGATGGGGAATATTACCCGCATTGACACTTAATTCAAGCGACTAACTGAAAATTTTTCCGCGATTCTGTAGCATTTTGTAGCTGGGCTGCATTGGGGAACTGATGGGAGGGACTGTATTTATGTAAACTACGCCGCCGGCCACTTTTAAGGTTTGCTAAGGTTGTTGTTGCAACTGTCTGGTGTTCGATCATTTCGGATAATCAGGCTGTTGTTGCCAGTCCAGTTCGACGCTTCCGGGGATGCCGTGATACTCGCGTGGGAAGACATAATCCTTGCGCAGCGGCCAGCCCACCCAGTCGTCAGCGCAGAGGATTCGCCGCAGATCGGGGTGGCCGTCGAAGATGATGCCGAACATGTCGTAGGCTTCGCGCTCCTGCCAGTCGGCGGCGCGCCACAGGTCGGTCACGCTGGGCATGTGCGGGTTGTCACGCTGGCAATAGACCTTGACGGCGAATTGATGGTGGAGATCGAAGCTCCAGAGGTCGTAGACCACGCACATTTTCTCATCGGCCACGTAGTCCATGCCGGAAAGACTTTGGAGCCAGTCAAAGTGAAGCGCGGGGTTGGTGCGGAGGTATTCGGCGATTGGCCGCCAGTCGGCGGCGTCGATGTGGACGCGGGGATGCTTGTCGGCCGGCAACGCTTGTCTGATCTGGCCGCCGAATCGAGCTGTCAGTTGTTCGGCAATTTGCTGTGGAGTCATTTTGTGAAAAAGTCCTCGAAGAATTTCAGGCGAGATGGCGCAGCTTGATCACGCGGCCATCGCTGACCCATTCGGTGACATAGATATTGCCAGCGCGGTCGAAGGTTGCGCCGTGGGGGGCGCAGAAGACGCCGGGCTTGCGCTTATCCGGCGTTGCGCCGTTGTTCCCGCGGGTCTTGGGATCGGTGTTGTCGCCGAGGATGGCGATGACTTTGTTATCCTTGTCGAGAATGCTGACGCGGCCATGCAGACCCGGGCAGACCAGCACATCTTCGCGTTGATCGAAATGGCAGGGATGGCGATAGGGATTGGGCTCACCGGCCGGCTTGATCGTGGCGAGATGCTGGCCTTCCAGTGAGAAGTATTGGAGGCGTTCGTTGGATCGATCGGCGACGAGCAACGCGGGCTTGGCCGGGTTGCGGGTGTCGGTGAAGATGCCGTGGTTGCAATTCATCTCGCCATCTTTGCTGCCGCGCCCGCCCCAGGTGCGGATGTATTGGCCTTTGATGTCGTACTGGTGGATGAATGATTTGCCGTATCCGTCGGCCACATAAAAGTCGCCGTTGGGGCCGAAGGCGATGTTGGTGGGCACGAAACCCTTGCCCTCGGGATAGCACGGATTGCCCTTGGCATCCTTGGCATCCTGCGGATAGCCGAGGACGAAGACCTGCTTGCCATCGAGGTCGGCCTTGACGATTTTTCCCTGGCCGGTGGTGGCGAGGTAGAGGAATTCGTCGTTGCCTTCCTTGCGCATCTGCATGCCATGCGCGCCCGGGCACCACTCTTTGCCCCAGGATTTGATGAACTTGCCGTCGGCGTCGAATATGAAGACCGAATCGGGCGCGCCGGTGTGGTGGATGAAGATGCGGCCCTGGGCGTCTTCCTGAACCATGTGGGTATTGCCGAAGCGCATGCCCTCGGGGACTTTGGCCCAGCCGTGGATGCACTCGTATTTGTAAGCGCCGTCGCCGACGATGGGGTTTTTGTCGGCCGGTTTGTCGTCGGCGAGGATGATGGGGACATTGGCGACGAATGCGGCCGCGCCGGCGGCCTTGATGAAGGTGCGGCGAGACGTTGAATTTGAGCGATTGGTCATGATCGATTCCTCTCCCGTGAACAAGTTTCCTCGTGATTTGAATGACGCCCGAATGGCCGGGGAAATTGTACACGAAGGCGAAGCCGCATGGTAGAAGAACCCCTCGACAGTGCGGGGGCCGGGCGTATAATTCAGCCGAAAACCGCGCCCAGGTGGCGGAACTGGCAGACGCACTACTTTGAGGTGGTAGCGAGGCAACTCGTGCAGGTTCAAATCCTGTCCTGGGCACTTGAGCCGCAGGCATCTTTGCTTGCGGCGTTTTTCTGCGCTTATGGGAGGGATTGCTCTGCGGATGGGGCCGGGCGTTGGGGTTTCTTGCGCACCAGCAGGAAATAGAGGGTGGGGGTGGCGATCAGGGAGAGGAGGACGGAGAAACAGAGTGCGCCGATGACGGCGATGGCGAGGGGTTTGAGGGTGTCAGCGCCGGAGCCGATGCCGTAGGCGAGGGGGAGCATGCCGAGGGCGGCGGCCATGGAGGTCATGAGGACGGGGCGGAGGCGGCGGCGGCCGGATTGGACGAGGGATTCTTCCAGAGACAGGCCTTGTTGCAGGAGGTGGTCGACGAAGTCGAGCATGAGGATGCCGTTTTTGGCGACGATGCCGACGCCGATGATGGCGCCGAGGAAGGAGACGATGTTGAGGGAGGTGTGGGTGAGCCAGAGGGCCAGGACCGTGCCCAGCAGGGCGAGGACAGCGCCGGCGACGATGGAGAGGGGCTCGGTGAAGGAGCGGAATTCGATCAGCAGGACGATGAACACGAGCAGCACGGCCATGACCAGAACCAGCATCAGGTTGCGGAAGGATTCCTGCTGCTGCTGGTAGAGGCCGCCGTATTCGAGGGTTCCGGGGGGGAGCGATATTTCCTGGCCGAGTTTCTGGCGGATTTCGTCCATGGCGCTGCCGAGGTAGCGGCCTTCGAGGCGGGCGCTGATGGCGACGACCTGGCGGAGGTCTTCGCGGCGAAGCTCCAACTGGCCGGGCTCGGTGCGGATGTCGGCGACCTGGGAGAGGGGCACGAGGGCGCCGGTGGGGGAGCGGATGGGCAGGTCGCCGAAGGTGGCGATGCGGTCGATTCGCGCGGGATCAACACGGACGCGGATGTTGATCACCTGGTCGCCCTGGAGGATCGAGGAGGCGGTCTGGCCGAGCATGGCGGTGCTTACCTGGCGGGCGACATCGTCGGCGTCCATTCCAAAGCGCTGGACGTCGTCGGAGCGGATGTGAAGATTGATGGAGGGGCCGGCCACGATGAGGCCATGGAATGTGTCCACGACGCCGGGGACCTTCTTGATGATTTCCTCGATCTGGGGGGCTTTTTCCTGCAAGAAGGCGATATCGGTGGAGAAGAGTTTGACCTCGATGGGTTGAGGGGACCAAGTGAGGTCGCCGATCAGGTCGCTGAGAATTCCGGGGAACTCCCAGCGCAGGCCGGGCTGGGCGACATGGAATTTGGCGCGCAGCTCCGAGATCACATCCTGGGTGGAACGTTGTCGATTGGGGCGAAGCTTGACGAGGAAGTCGCCGGTGTTGGGCTCGGCAATGGAGAGCGCCAGGCGGGCGCCGGTACGGCGTGAATAGCTCTCCACCTCCGGCGTGTTGCGGATGATGTCTTCGGCCTGGGAGAGGGCGCGGTCGGTTTCCGAGAGACTGGTGCCGGGAGGGGATTCGTAGTCGATGACGAATCCACCCTCATCCATGGCCGGAAGGAAATCGCTCTCCAGGCGGCCGTAAATGATGATGCCACATAAGAGAAGCAGTCCGAGAAGGCCGAGGGTGATCCAGCGATGATGGAGCGCGGTTCGCACCGCGGCTTCGTAGAGGCGAATGATGCGGCGGAGGAGGAATCCGCCTTCGTGCGAATAGCCGGTGGAGTTCTCGCGCATGCGGATGATCCAGGGGGCGAGGGCAGGTGTGAGGGTGATGGCGAGCACAAGAGAGGTGAGAAGGGAGACGACCATGGTCATGGCCAGGGCGCGGAAGAAGACGCCGGTGAGGCCTTCGAGATAGGTCAGGGGGAGGAAGACGACGACGGGGGTGAGGGTGGAGCCGACCAGGGGCAGGAAAATTTCGCCGATGGCTTCCTGGACGGCGGCGACACGGGCGAGGCCGTGGGTCATTTTGGTGTAGATGGCTTCGACGACCACGATGGCATCATCGATGACCAGGCCGATGGCCGCGGCGATTCCGCCGAGGGTCATCAGGTTAAAAGTCATGGAGCTGAGGCGCATGGCGAGCAGCGTCACCAGCACGGTGACGGGAATGACGACGGTGGCGACGAGGACGGTTCCCCAGTTTTTGAGAAAGGCGTAGAGAATCAGGACCGAGAGGACCAGGCCGAAGATGATGGCTTCCCAGACACTGCGCACCGATTCGCGAACGAGGAGGGACTGGTCGTAAAAGAAGGCCAGCTTCATGTCGGGAGGCAGGTCGTGGCGGAGCTGGCTGATCTCGTGTTTGAGATCGTCGGCGATCTGGAGGGTGCTGCCATCGGGCTGGCTGCGGATGTTGAGAAGCACGGCATTCACGCCGTCGGCGGTGACCTTGTTGAAAATGGGCTCTTCGCCGTTCCTGACCTGGGCGACATCCCGGATGTGAACGGGCTTGCCGTCGGTGGCAGCGATGGCGAGGCCGGCAATCTCTTGCAACGAGTGAACGCGGCCGTCAACGACGGTGAGATAGAGCGTGTGATTTTCCTCGGTCATGCCGGCGGAGCTGACGAGATTGCTTTTCTCCAGCGCTGCGGTGATGTCTGGAAGGCTCAGGTGCAGGGCGGCGAGGCGAGTGGGGTCGATAATGACGTGGAATTCCGGTGTGCGCCCGCCGACCAGGTCCACGCGTGCGACGCCCTGGATGCGCAGGAAGCGGGGCTTGATGGTGTATCGAGCGGTTTGCCAGAGGTCGGTGATGTTGCGGGTGTTGCTGATGAGGCTGATGCCACAGATGGGGAAGGCGGAGAAGGTCAGCCTCCAGACGGATGCGGTGGCGGTGGCGGGGAGAGTGGCGCGGATCTGTGAAAGGCGGCTGAGGACGAACAGCTCGGACTGGACCATGTCCACGTTCCAGTTGAAGAAGACGCTGATCTCGGCCGAGCCGCGGCCGGTGGAGGAGCGGACGCTGACCGAGCCCTGGATGTCCTTCATGGCCTCTTCGATGGGGCGGGTGATGGTTGCGACCATTTCATCGGAGGGCATGACGCCGTTGTCGACGAGAATGACGACGCGGGGGAAATTGGTTTGAGGGAAAACGGAGGAGGAGATGTGGGTGGCGGCGTAGACGCCGGCCAGACAGAGCGCGGAGGCTATGAAGAGGATGGCCCTGGCGTGGTGGGTGGCGAAACGGCCGATGAGGGAGGTCCGTTTCTGAGTTTGGTGTGGCGGTGAGTCGCTTTGCATGGTGGTGAATGGCGGCGATGTCTGAGTTGGGGCTAGGGGGTGATGACGTGTACTTTGGTTTCCCTGGGCAGGCCGTAAGCGCCGGCGGTGACGACCACATCGCCCTCTTTCAAGTCGGCGGATTTGATCTCGACCAGGCCACGGTCGCGCAGGCCGACTTGCACGGGGGCTTGGATGGCCTTATCGCCTTTCACGACGGCGACGACGGTGTGGCCTTCGGGATCGGTGACGACGCTTTCGTCGGGGACGGCGAGGGTCTGGGCGTGTTCTTCGGCGACGATTCGCACGCGCGCGTATTGGCCGGGAAGCATGGCGGCATCCTGGGGAATTCTGATCCAGACGGGAACGGTGTCGGTTTTGGGATCGATTCCGGAGCCGATCAACAGGATAGCGCCTTTTGCTGAGGCCGTGTCGGGAGCATTGGTAGCAGGTTGTGTGGCGGGGGCGGTTGTCGGAGTTGTGGTGGAACGTTCGGTGAGCTGGATTTCGGCGGGCATGCCGACTTTCAGGGAGCGGAGTTCGGTGGCCGAAACGACGACGCTTAGGACGAGTCGATCCAGTGCGGCGATTTCCGCGAGGACCTTCGTCGCATCGACGGCCTCGCCGAGGTTGACGTTGACGCGGATGACGGTGGCGGCCATGGGGGCTTGAATCCTGAGCACGGCTCGTTGAGTCTGGGCTACGGCGAGGGCGCGGTCGGCTTCGTGTACTTTGGCGCTGGCTTCAGCGCGATCTTCGGGGGTGGGAGAAGCTTTGAGCAGGGCGAATTGTTTTTCGGCGGTCTTCAGATCGACCAGGGCAGCGCTGAGCTCCAGCTCGGTCTGCTGGAGGCTTTTGGGTGAGACGACTTCCGGCGGCAGGCTTTTTTGCCGTTCATGGTTTTTTTGGGCGAGGTCGAGGGATGCACGGGCCTTGTCAACGGTGAGCTGGGCGACTTCGAGTTGTTCGGGGCGAGGAGTGGCGTTGAGTTTGGCGAGGGTTGCCTTGGCCGAATCGAGGGCGGCGGCGGCCTGTGCTTCCATGGCTTTGGCGAGGCGGTCATCGAGTTGGATGAGGGCTGCGCCTTCTTCGACGCGCTGGCCGGGCGAAGCGAGGATGGATGAGACAACGCCGACGGTTGGGGAGGAAAGGGTTGCGCCACCGGCCGGTTTTCCTTCGAGCGGGGGCGCGGGGATGACGGTTCCATAGCCATCGACATAGCGGCGGAGGGTGGCGCGGGTGATGGTGGTGGTTTTTACCGGGACATCGGTTTCGACTGCCTTCTCCTCCTCCTCGGCGGTTTGGCGCTTGAACCAGTCGGAATGGAACAGGACGATCCAGGTTCCGGCGGCCAAGGCGAGCACCAGCACGATTCCAATGAGGGCGCGAATGATTTTCATTTGAGGTTCGCTCCGTGGGATGACGGCTGATCCGGCAATGGCTGGCGGCGCGGGTTATCCAGCAAGGCCGCCTGGGGCACATCAAGGGGGCGCTGGAGAGCGCCTTCGACGTCGATGATGGCCTGGTGCGCTTTGACGGTTGCATCAAGGCTGGCTTGTTCGCTGGTTTGAAGCTCCAACTGGAGGCCGATCAGCTCCATGCGGGAGATTTCGCCGGCATCGAAGAGGCTCTGGGCGGCCTTGCGCTGCTTGTCGATGTCGGATTGGAGTTCCTGGGTGGTTTGGAGCCGGCGGCGGGCGGTGGAATAGTTGCTCAGGGCGGTATCGATCTCGCCGATGACTTGGGCCTGAAGGGAGGTGAAGTGAATTGCCGCCTCAGCGCGCTTGGCCTGGGCTTCGGCGATTGCGCCACGGTTTTGATTGAGGATTGGGAGGGTGAGCGAGAGGCCCAGGGACCATTTATTGTCGCCCTGGTCGTATTCGTAACCGGGGCCGAGGTTGATGTCGGGATATTGTTTGGCGATTTCGAGTTGGAGGGCGCTTTGGCTGGCTTCGTAATCGGCCAATGCGCCGAGGATGTCAGCGCGGGTTAGAAGGGCCTGACGGCGCGCTTCGTCTGGGGCGATGGTCGGCGGTAGATCGGTGGAGAGGTCAAAAGTAACGGGAATGTCGCGCAGGGCGGCCAGGGGGATTCCCACGGCTTGGGCGAGATGGGCCTGGGCTTCGACACGTTGGCGCTCGGCCTCGAGAACGGCCAGGCGCGTGCCGCGGAGAGTGATTCTGGCCTGGGTGACCTGCTGGGCGGTGATGTTGGCGTTGGGCTGGCGCAGTTGCAGCTCGAGAAGTCTGACGATTTCTTCCTGGGAGGATTGTTGGCGCTTGAGGATTTCGACTGAGCGGGTGCTGCTGACGTGGTCAAGCATTGTCCGCAGCAGGCGGGCGCGGATGTCCCAGGCGGTGCTGAGAATATTGGCCTGGGCGCTTTGGGCATCGTGACGTGCTCTGGCCAGGCGATAGCCGCGCTTGTTGGCGGTTTCGATGGGAATGTCGAGGGCGCTGGTGATGATCCAGGGTGAGGCACCGGAGCTGGTGGTGTTGCGGCCGGGGGAGAAGGAGAGGGTGGGATTGGGGCGCTCGCCGGCGGTGATGACGCCTGCGCGAGCGATGCCGGCTTTGGCACGGGCCAAATCGAGATCGGGATTGTAATAGAATGCCGCCAAGGTGAGGGTTTGGGCATTCCAGGATTCCGGGGGCCAGGGGGTGATTTCGTGGCCGGTGTTTTTTTCGAGATAGGTTTTGAGGCCGAGATCGAGAAGGGTGCGGGACTCGAATTCGGCGGCGGCCTTTTCGGGCGAAATCGGCTGGGGGTGATAACTGACGCATCCCGCCAGAAGCAGACTTGAGCATGCTGAAAGGAGAATATTGGGCCTGATCCAGTTAGGCATTCTGGTTCGCAATCGCCGCGATTGGATGAAGTGGCCCGACGGGGGCCGAAAACCGGAACACGCCACAGCCTGCGCGGTGCATTATTAATAGCAGAAAGATGACGGCAAGATGATGGATCATCCTGGAAGAGAATACCGCGGTGATGGCGGCGGTGATGAATTGCCACGGTTTTTGTGGCGCTGTCGGGCGCGGAGAGTGAGGGAGAATGCCGCGGTGGCGCAGAGGGCGAGGGTGTTTGGTTCGGGAACGGCGGAAGAGTCGATTGCGGCGGGAGTCGGGGAGGAATAGGTCTGGCCGAAATGGGCGGCGAGGTCCACGAAGTCGCTGATGCTGACCTGATTGTCATAATTGAGGTCGCCATCCTGCCAGGTGGCGTTGGTCTGGCCGAAGTGGGTGGAGAGGTCGATGAAATCAGCGATGGAGACGGTGTTGTCGAGATTGAGATCGCCAATGAGGGCGGGGCGGAGGAGCGCTTCGCCGCCGGTAAGGCCGGGGATTCCGCCGAAATCGCTGTAAAGCGGAGCGCCGGGGGAGCCGTTGCGGATGGCGGCGAGGCGGAGGTTGGGATCGGTGATGCTACTGATGATTCCGCCGCTGGCGTCGAGGCCATCGCGAATTTGATTGGTGATGGTTGGGAGATCGGCGGTGCGGATGATGAGGGCACTGGTTCCCAAATCCAATCGTCCTTGCCAGGCGTCGGCAGCGCCGGAGATGGCCAGGGAATTGAGGAGCGTGGTTTGGGATTGGCCGGTGAGGGGGCGGAGAGCGAGAATGCCGGAAGAGATGGTGGTGGGGCCGTTGTAGGAGAGTTGGCCGGAAAGGAGAAGGGTTCCCGGGCCGACCTTGGAGAGCCCGCCGCTGCCGGTGATTTTCTGGTCGATTTGGAGTTGGCCGGCATCGACGCCGATTCCGGTTTGGGGGCTGGCGAGAATGAGCTGGCCGGCGCCAGCGCCGATGGCGGATGATCCGGTAAGGTGGCGGAGGGCGCCGCCGAGGCCGTTGCAGCCCATGCCGAGGAGAGTGATGTCGCTGTTGATCTGGGCGAGGTTGCCGATGTTGCTCAATTCCAGGGCAGCGCCGTCGGCGACGGTGATGGGATTGCCGGAATGTCCGAGCGCGCCGCCATTGGTGATTCGCAGTATCCCCTCATTGACCTGGGCATTGATCTTCAGCGAGTTGGAGCCGCCGCTGCTGGCGCGGAGTTCCAGGGTTCCGGGGCCGTCCTTTTTCCAGAGGGAGAGAAGCTGGCTCTCGCGGAATCGGGCGTTGACGGCCAGTGTGCTCGAGCCGCGGATTTCCCAGGTCTGATCGCCCGCGAGGATGATGTCGGAGACCGCGCCGCTGCCGCCGGCGGTGCCGAGAATGTTGTGGGAGCCGGAGAAGACGGTGACACCGCGCTGGCCGATGGTGAGGCGGCTGGTGGTGTTGTTCAACTGCACGGTCAGGGGCGCGGTGGGCGAGTCGAACTGGAGGCTGGCGACGGAGGTGTTTTGGCCGGGGGTGGTGGTGAGGGGGGTGGTGCCTTTGACATTGAAGATCACATCATTCTGCGGGCCGGGGGTGGCGGTGTTGGTGTTGTAGGTGAGTTTGTTGCTCCAGTTGGACCAGCCGTTGCTCGTGGCGAACCAATTGGTTGAATTGCCCGCGCCGGTCCAGAAGCGCTGGTCAACGTAACTCTGTTGTCGCTCAAGAAGCTGGGCGATGTAGAGGCTGTCGAGCGGATTGTTCACAGGATCGCCGAGGGTGACGCGCTGGGTGGTGGAGTCATAAATGCCCCGGGGCTGGGGGCCCATCCAGGTGTCGTCGAAGGGCGGGCCGGAGCCGATGAGCCAGTTTTGTGCGGTGGGCGGGTTCTGGACGGCGAATCGGGTGGCTTTGGTGTTCCACACGATCGAGTTTGCTCCGGCCCAGCCGTGGCCGGTTCCGCTGGTGCCGCGGTTGCGGATGTTGAGTTCGCCGCCGATGTTGAGATTGTCGAAGAGCAGGCCGTTTCCCCAGCGGTGATGCGGGCCGGAGTCGGCGTGGGAGTTGGTGGTGGTGGAGTTGAAGAAGACGATGGGGCCGTTGACGTTGCTTCCGGTGACAAAGTCATGGCGGCCATCGTCGGCGTTGGAATTTTTCACCAGCGACATCTGACTGTCGATCGCGAAGGTGTATCTTCGGCCGCCGGTCACCTGTCCCGACGGCAGGCGGCTGATGACGCCATCGACGGTGATAAATTGCGTGCCGTCATCCTCCCTCGAAAACACGGCCGCGTAGGGGAAATGGCGTGCTTCGAGGTTTCGCACAAATCCGTCGGCAGCGCGGGAGAACTCGACCAGGGACCAGGCGCGGGCTTCGTTGGCTTCTTCGCGGGTGTCGAGGGATTGGCCGCGGAGGTTTTCGATGCCGACATTGTGGATCTGGCCGGGCAGATCGTAGGTGCGGATGGTGCCGGTGCTCCATTGTTTGTCGATGGCGGTGGTGATGGGGGCGTCGAGGAAGACCTTGTTGCCTTCGATGCGGGTGATGGTGCGCTGCCACTTGAGATTGCGATCGGTAGCGCCCCAGAGAGTGGTCATGCCGAGCGCATCCACCCACGCCTGCGTGCTGGGGCGGAAGACTTCGACCATTTTCCCGACGGAAAGGCCGGTGGTCGAGGCGACATTGAAGCTCATCGCGCCGACCGGGACGCGGGTGTCGGTGATGTCGATCTGGGAACCGTAGACGCGGCCGCTGGTGGAGCCGGCGAAGCGGATGACGGGAATTGGGTTGTCGAGGCTGCCGCTGCGATTTTGGGAGACGATGTGGGTGCTGGTGGCGAGGTTATCGCCGGTTCCCGAGCCGCGGAGGACGATGCCGGTGGCATTGATGTTGATCTGGCTGTTGATGTTGAATGTTCCCGGCGCTAGCAGGACCGCGCCGCGGAAGCCGTTGGGTTGAATGGGGAGGGTGGAGGCGAAGTTGATGGCGTTTTGGATGTTTTGCGTGTTGTCGCCGGTGATGGGGGTCACGGTGATGACAACGGGGATGTCGGCGGGAATTGAGCGCAAGCCTGCGCCGTAGCCGACCATGGAAAAGTCGGGGAGGCGGTCGCCGAGGTTGGTGTCGGTGCGCTCCTTGTATATGAGTTGGCCGCCCGCGCCGGGATAGGCCCATTGGCTGTAGTTTTGGCCCGAGGCGCGGAACGGACAGGCCGACAAAAGTGTGGCGGCGATGAGCGCAATCGTCAGGCGCGGCACGCGGGCGTGCGGTCGCGGATGTTGGCGATGGCGCTGGTTGGTCATGCGCTTCCCTCCAGGGTGTCCGGGTCAATATAGCAAATTGCCGTTCTTGAAGATGGACGGTTTTTGGGCAAAAAAATGCCGCAGCCGAAAGGGCTGCGGCACTCTGATTGGCCTCCGTGCACCATCAAACTGGATCACCACGGCTTGCGCTTGGCGCCGAGGATGTCATCCCTGGAGCCGAGCAAGTCGTGCAGGGGATGATCATGTTTGGTTTTGGCCGCCTTGATGGGAACAGTCGAGAAAGTGGTTGGGGCGGGCAGGGCAGTTGAGGTGGCGGTTGAACCACTCGCATCAGTGGGCAACGGGTCGGCCGAGTCGGCGGTGATGCTCATGCCGCCGGGGGCCTGGGGATAGGAGCCAACGCCGTACATCCAAGTCTCGCCGGATTGGATGTGCTTGATGCTCACATAGGCCGGGGCAGAGTCGTAGCCGGCGTTGTCGGTGGCGAGGAGGAGGAAATCGGTCCGGTTGTCGTACATTCGGCCGGTATTGGTCCAAGGCACGGTGATCTTGAAGCGGCCGGGGCTGAGGGTGGTGACGGTGCCGTTGGTTGCGCCTCGCAGTCGCGCGGCGTAGTAGCTGGAGATGTTGTAGCCGGCATCGGACCAGCTTGGGGACATGTTCAATATGATCTCCATGGTCTCACCCTGGCGCAGCGCGCCGGTGAAGCTGCTGGAGGAGCTGTCCCAGTAGGCGGGCCGGCTGTATCCGGAGCCGTCGGTCACGGTAACGCTATCGACCGACAGGCGCGCCACGGGTGGAATATGGGTCAGGGCGTGGGCGGAGTTGATCATTCCGTTTAAGAATGGCGCGTTGGCGAGGTCTACCGTGGTGCTGCGTGCTTCGTCGGGCAGTTTGTAGGCGGCCTGATTGGCAGCGGCATCGCGGATATTGCCGGTGAGATTCTTCTTGAACAGATACATCAGCATCGGGATATAGACGCCTTGCCGCAGGGCGCGGGTTTTGAGATCCGGCGGCAGCGATCCGGCGGCGAAGATGATGGGCTTCATCCATTCCGAATCGGTTCCGGAAGCGCCGACGGACTGGAGGTAATAAGGGGTGAGGAAGGTGTACTTATCCTGGAACTGGCCGGGGGTTACCGGGTCGGTGAACGTTTGCACGGCCGGCTGAATAAGCAGGAAGTTGTTGCGATAGAGCGTCTCGTACCAGGTCTCGTCGTAGGGCGCTGATCCGCCGCTGTCGTACCAGTTGTAGACATTGTCGCGGATGTTGCCTTCGACCATGGCGGCCGGGTCGTGGTCCATATGGGTGCTGTTGGAGCGATAGGACATCACACCGAAGGTCACGCGCGGGCCGAAGACATCGGGGCCGGTGTTGTTGTAGCCGATCATCGCCGGGGCGATGGTCAACTGCGGATAGACCTGATCGGGGGCATGAAGCTGCGAGTGGTTGTCGTCGTAGCTTCGGAACGTGTCCTGAGTCAGTCCGCCGGAGGTGCCGGCCGTGTACCAGCTATTGATCTGGTTGACGGCCGATTGACCCGCGGGGCTCAGATAGGGGCCGGCCCAGGGATCATGCCATACCACCTGCCGCGGGTCGCGCGGAGAGGGCACGGGCGCCCAACTGTCCATGGCGCTGGGCATGATGTTGATGGTGGCGGTGACGGTTACGCTATCGACGGCGCCGTCGTTGGCTTTGTAGGTGAAGGTGTCAACGCCGCTGTAGTTGGCGAAGGGTGTGTAGGTGAACGAGCCGTTGGGGTTCACGGTCAGGGTGCCGTGGGCAGGATTGGCCACCTTGATGGCGGTGAGCGGATTGTTGTCCGGGTCGGTGTCGTTCATCAGCAGGCCGGCAGCGCTGTGGGACCCGAGCTTTTTTACGATCGTTTTGCGGCCGGTCCATGGTTGATACAGAGTGCCGTGTGCGACCAGATGCCATGTGCGTACTCCCTTCATGGAAAATGTGACAAGAACGCCGCGCTCGCGGCGGCGTTGGATTTCCGGGAACTTGGTCTTCCTCGACTGAGTTGTTGGCCGAACTTCCTGATCAGAGGTGCTGAGAATCCTGATGGTGAATCGAAACCTACGATTGCCTGCTTTTTCCCGTCAACCCACTTTCTCAAAAAATGATAATTGGAATTAGGCGGACAGTTTCAACCATGAGCGGCCGTCCCCAGCCGAAGAATTGTGGCCGCTTCGACGGATGAGCGGCCCTGGTGTATCGTGGACATTGATGAGCAAGCCAATATTTTTGTGCGTGGGATTACTGCTGTTCGTGATCCATCCAACCCGCGCGGCCGAAAAAATTTCTTCGCCGGCGGCGTCAAATGTCCCTGGCGCGCAATATCCGGGCGTCGATGAGGAGTGTCGCGTCAGCTTCCGCATTAAAGCGCCGCTGGCGCAGAAGGTGCAGCTTCAACCCGGCGGCGGCGATAACGGATTGGGGAAAGGTCCGTTCGACATGATCAAAGGTGATGATGGCGTCTGGAATGTGACGACGCCGCCGGCGGTTCCCGGCTTTCACTATTACTGGTTCCTGATTGATGGCGTCGCCGTTAATGATCCCGGCAGCGAGACCTATTTCGGCTGGGCCAAACAGGCCAGCGGCGTGGAAATCCCTGAAAAAGGCGTCGATTTCCATGCTCCCCAGGATGTTCCTCATGGCGAGGTGCGCATTTGCTGGTATCAATCGAAAATCACCGCCGCCTGGCGGCGGGCGTATGTCTACACGCCGCCCGACTATGACACAAACGTCGCCGCGCGCTATCCCGTGCTCTATCTCCAGCATGGCGCAGGCGAGGATGAACGGGGATGGCACAAGCAGGGCCGGATGAACTTCATCATCGACAACCTGCTGGCGGCGCAAAAGGCCCGGCCGATGCTGGTGGTGATGGACCGCGGTTATGCGTTCAAGCCCCGCGACCCCGCCAACAAAAACTCGTTCGGCGATGTGCTTCTCGAAGAGATCATCCCCCTGATCGACTCAAAATATCGCACCATTCCCGATCGCGACCACCGCGCCATGGCCGGCCTGTCGATGGGCGGAATGCAGACCCTGCAAATCGGCCTGACGCACCTGGACAAGTTCTCTTACATTGGCGCATTCAGCGCACCAATGCGCAACTTCGACCTCAAGACATCCTACGGCGGCGTTTTCAATGATCCGTCGGAATTCAATAAGAAGGTGCGACTGCTTTGGCTTGGCGCGGGGACGGCGGAGACACAAATTCACGACTCGGTGAAATCGGTCCACGAATCGATCACCCAGGCTGGCATCAAGGCCACGTTCATCGAGTCGCAGGGGACGGGGCATGAATGGCAGACGTGGCGACGGGCTCTCCATGACTTTGCCGCGCGATTGTTCAAGTAGGTCCGGCTGTGCCGGAAGGGATATTCACTTCTCGCTCCCGATTTTCCAGAGATGATTCTCAGTCCGAATAAACAAGGTGCTATCGCTCACGCAATACGACGCCAAGGACCGCTCCCCCAGATCATTTTCCGACAGAAGCTCAAACGTTTTCCCCGCCTTCACCACGTATCCCATGCCCGCCTCGTTCTGGAAATAAATCCGCCCTTCGGCGGCCACCGGCGAGGCCGAGAAATTGCCGCCCAGCCGGTGGGTCCAGTGGGTCTTTCCGCTCCTGGCGTCGGCGCAGGTCGCAATCCCGCCGTCGGAGACCCAATACACCTCATTACCTTCTGCCACGATTGATGGAGTGCATGGCGCGCCCTTTCTCTCCTTCCACGCAACTTTCGTCGCCGTCACGTCACCTTTCGCGCCCTTCGGATCGATCGCATAGACAACCGGGTTATCAAAACCCGAGCTGAGGAGCACCAATCCGCCCGAATAAATCGGCCGGGGGACCACTGAATAACCGAGCCCATATCCGACTCGCCAGATTTCTTTTCCATTCGACGGGTCATACGCGGCGACGATTCCGCTGGCCGGGCTGACGATCTGTGTCGCCCCATCCACGTCGATCGCCAGCGGCGTGGAGAATGAAAACATCGCCCTGGATGGCGTGTTTCGCGGCGTTTTCCATTTGACCTGGCCGCTCCTGGCATCCAGCGCGACAATGAACGGATTGCGGGCCCCATCGCAGTTGAAGATCAGCATCTCATCCAGCAGCGTCGGCGAGCCGGCGTTGCCGTGCACTGATGGAAAATTCAGCTCGGTCTGCGTCCAGACGATGTTACCGGCCAAATCCAAGGTCGCCGTCCCCAGGTGCCCAAAATGTGTAAACAGCCGATCGGCCGTGACGATCGGCGTCGGGCTGGCGAATGAATTCTTATCGTGCTTGATGCTGGGCACGGCCGCACGATGAAAGACCTCGTTGTTCCAGAGGAGTTTTCCATTCTGGGCATCGATACAGATGGCCCGTAGCGAAGTGGGAATGTTTCCATCGAGAACGGCGGTCGTGAGATAAATCTTTCCGCCCGACAGCACCGGCGAAGACCACCCCTGGCCGGGAATCTCCGTTTTCCATGCAACATTGGAAGTGGCCGACCAGCGGACCGGGACATTCTTCGCATTGGAAATCCCCTGGCCGTTTGGCCCGCGAAACTGCGGCCAGTCCTCCGCCGCCATGAGGTTCGACACTAGAAAGACGGACAGAAGGATCGCTCGAAGGTGCGGCATACCCCTCTCTACCTCATGAACCACGTCATGTTCGACCGCGGTACTTTTCCGCGGTGGCCAGATCAAAACCCTTGTGTTCCGGATTGATGGGAGCTCGCGGAAAATCCTTACGGCATCGATAACACACCGTCGTTTTCCCCACAAATGGATAAAGGATCACATCGAGTATCACCACGCCCACCAGAATCGCCGCCCCCAGATAAAACGTCCTCGGCCGCGCGGCCAGAATTAGAAACGCCGCGCCCGCCGCAATCACCAGGGCCAGCCCCAGCTTCTGTGGAAAGCGCTTGCGCACAAACAGATCCCGGCACCCGCATTCCGGACAGGCCGAAAGCGGCGAGGGCGGCGGCGGTGGGGGGATCTGGGCCATATTCAAAACGGCAGCCGCGTTTCGCGGAGCAGGTAAAGCGAAATAATTTCCCCGATAAAAATCAATATTCCCGCCACATACAAAATCCCCGTCGCCGACTGCGTCGCCCGCCGCCGGATGCAGTCATATGCCATATAAATGAAGATTCCCGGAACCGCCAGCCCCACCAGCCAGCGCGTGATCACGAACAGGCCGAACCGGTCCCAGAACAACTCAATTGGCCGCCAATGGAGCATCAGCATCGCAATGGCGATCGCGCAGACCGCGCGCAGCGCCGTCGCCGCGGCCAGCGCCAGGTGCAGTCGAACAAACGGCCGCATCGTCATCCGCGACGCGGTGAGATAGGCGTGCCCCAGCAGCATATCCATCAGCGCAATCCCGCTCATGGCCGCGATTCCGCCCGAGCTAACCAGCGCAACCCCCCGCGCATCCGCCACCGCCAGCCGCGCCCCCAGAATCACACCGCCCACCGTCGCCGCCAGTGCAAACGGTCGCCCAATCGCCGCAACCGGCAGATGAATTCCCCCGATCTGCCCCAATATCGAGAAGAACAGAATGCAATAAAGCACCCACTGCCCCTGTCTCGCTTCCCCGCGACGCGAAAAAAAATATACCGACAGGGCAGCCAGCGCCAGCGCGACAATTCCCGCAAGCCGCAGCCAGTTAATCGTCACCTCTTTTGGATCCGAAATCACCGCCGCCAGCATCACCCCCGCGGCGAGGAGAACCAGAAATGTCTCCGTCATCCCAGCCTCTCAATTTCGCCGGCCAGCAGACTGTACACCATGTGGTCCTCAAAATGATCGTACAGCCACTCCACCTCGCGCAATCTTCCCTCTTCCGTGAATCCCAGCCGTTTGGGGATCCCCCGGCTCTTCTGATTGCCCGGCGCGCAGCGAATTTCCACCCGATTCAACTTCAATTCGCCCAGCGCATGCCGGGTCATCGCCCGGCACGCCGCCGTCATCAACCCCTTGCCCTGTGACGCTTCATTCAGCCAATAGCCGATCGATGTCTTGCGATGAATCCAGTCCATCGCATGAAATCCGATCATCCCCACCAGCGTTCCCTGATGCCACAGCCCCGCCTGAAAGCCGTTGTTCTTGGCCATCTGCTCCATCACGCCCTGGTGCCACTTCCTCACATCCTCGACACTCTTGGTTCCATCCACCCAGGGCATCCACCGCCGAATGTGCAACCGGTTCAGATCCACCAGCGCATACACATCCTCCACATGTCTGGCCTCCACCGGCCGAAGCTCCGCATCAATGGTGATTTGTTTGGAAAACATGCCTCGATCTCATTCACTTCTCCCCCGCCCTCTCACTCACCCACTCCACCAACGTCCTCACCCCCCAACCCGTCGCCCCCTTCGCGTAATACGGCAATTCCTTCTCCGTATCGGCCACCCCCGCGATGTCCAGGTGCATCCAGGGCACCGAATTGTCCTGCGGCACAAAATAAGAGAGAAACGCCCCACCCTGAAGCGGATGCGCCTCGCGCGGGCCGGAGTTGACGATGTCCGCGAAATCCGACTTCATCAGTTCGCGCTGATCGTCTCCAATCGGCAGCCGCCAGATTTTCTCCCCCGCACGATCCGCGGCCGCCTGGACTTCCGCAAAAAGCGCATTGGAATTTCCCATCACCCCGGCCATCGACTTGCCCAGTGCAACCACTACTCCCCCCGTCAGCGTCGCCAGATCCAGCACCGCGGCCGGCTTGTAGGTCTCAATACCCCAGGCTAGCGCATCGCCCAAAACCAATCGGCCTTCCGCATCGGTATTGGTCACTTCCACCGTCACACCGTTGTACATTCGGAGAATGTCCCCCGGCCGATACGCCGACTCGCTGATGTGATTCTCAGCGCTGCTCAAGATTCCCACCACGCCAATTGGCAGCTTCATTTTCGCCACCGCATACATCAAGCCCAGCACCGCCATCGCTCCGCACTTGTCGAAAATCATCTTCCCCATCTTGTCGGCCGGTTTGATCGAGATGCCGCCGGTGTCAAACGTGATCGCCTTGCCAACGACCAACAAGGGCCGCGAATTCTTTCCGCGGCCATTCGCACTCGACTTGGGCTGATACTCCAGAACAATCATCCGCGGCGGCGTCAGCGTGCTTCCCGATCCCACGGCCAGAATCCCGCCCATTCCCAGCCGCTTCAGCTCCCGCTCATCCAGAATCCGGCTTTTCAGCCCTGCTTCGCGCGCCAACTGCTGCCCCACCTTCGCCAGCGACGGTGGATTGATCTCATTCCCCGGCCGCGATGCGATGGTCCGGGCAATATTCTGCCCATCGGCGATGATTCGCGCGCGGTTGATCGCCGCATCGATCCCTTTGCGCTCCTTCGCGCTCCCGACGATGGTCACCTGCACCGCCTGCGCTGGTTCCTCATCCCCATCAGCCTTTTTACTCGCCGTCCCCTTGTGCTCCTCATACTTAAAACTCGCCAGCAGAAACCCGCTCACGATCGCCTCGACCGCGCTGCTCGCCGGCACTTTTCCCGCCGACGCCGGCACAATGATCGCCACATTCTTCACCCGCCGCCTTCTCGCTGCCTTCGCCAGCGCCCCCACGGCCTGTCGAATCGTCTCCGCCGTCACCTTTTCGCCCCGGCCAATGCCGACCAGCATCAAATGCCTGGTTTTCTTCCCCGTTGCCTCCACCAGATCCGCCGCCACCTCCTTCGCCTTGCCGCGCGCCACTCCCGCTGCGATCAGCCGCTGGGCCGCGCTCCGTTCCGCGCTCGAGATCGCTCCACCATCAATTGCCTTGGCTTTCTCTTCGATAAAGATCGCCACCGCATCGGCGCTGCCCGGCATCGCCACAGCGCTGGAAATGGAAACACGTGTACTGGTTGGAAGCATAGGGCCGGTAAGTATAGAACCCGCCCCCATCGAAGCAATTCATCCAGCGCCGCTGACAGCGCCTATTCGTTCTTCTGATACCCCGCCCACTTCGGCTCGATATTCTTCGCATCCCACTTCTTCCACTGCTCCAGCAACCCCTTCACCCGCCCCGGCTCCTTCTCCGCCAGATCGTTCTTCTCCCCGATGTCCGCCGTCAGATCGAACAGTTGGTGCGACCTATCCTTCAACCCCACCAGTTTCCACTTGCCGCTCCGCACCGCCTTCTCCGGGCCATATCGCCAGAAGAGCGCGTCATGCCGCGCTCCACCATCGAGCAAGTTAAAACCCTCCAACGCCGCCCGATCCGCCCCGCGCGCGGCCGCTGCCACACTCAAAAACGTCGGATAAAGATCCAAAATACTCGCCAGCCCCGCATCAACTCCGGCCTTGATCTTCCCCGCCCAATTCAAAATCATCGGCACCCGAATTCCCCCCTCAAACAGGTCCGTCTTGACGCCACGCAGTTGCCCATTCTTCGACGGCCCAATCGCTCCCCCATTGTCGCTCATAAAAACCACCAGCGTGTTCTCGAGAAGTCCCAACTCCTTCAACTTGGCCTTTACCGCCCCCACCTGGTCATCCAGCGCGGCCAGAATCGCCGCAAAAATCCTCCGCGGCTCATCCGCGATCTTCGCGACCCGGCTCAAATATTTCTCCGGCGGTTTTTGCAGCGGCACGTGCACCGCATTGGGCGCCAGATACAGAAAAAACGGCCGCTGACGGTTTCTCCCGATGAACGAAACCGCCTCGCGCGTGAATGCCTCCGTCAAATATTCCTTCTCTTCCACCACCTCCATCCCGCGCAGCAGCGGACTGTTCGGGTCCTTCCGCCCCTCTTCCAGATATCGATGCTTCCCGCCAATGAATCCAAAAAACTCATCAAACCCGTGCTTCAGCGGATGCTGATTCGCTCCCGGCCCCAGGTGCCACTTGCCCACCAATCCCGTCGCATAACCGGCCGCCTTCAGATCCTCGCTGAACAATCGCTCCGAATCCGGCAATCCCCACCCGCCCGTCGATCGTGGAAACGAATTGAACTCAAACCCAAACCGCTGTGGATAGCGCCCCGTCAACATCCCCGCCCGCGCTGGCGAACACAGCGGCGCACACGAATAGGCATCCGTAAACCGCTTTCCCTCGGCCGCCAGTCGATCGATATTTGGCGTGAGCATGTCCGTCGCCCCATAGCATCCCAAGTCTCCATACCCCAGATCATCCGCCAGAATCAAAACGATATTCGGCTTCTTCCCCGCCGCCTGCGCGAAGGCTGCACCACCCCCGAGCATCACCGACGCCGCGCACGCCCCGCTCGTCTGAATAAATCGCCGCCGCGACATCGAGGTCGGGGATATTCCTGGAGCCATCTTCATAATCCTAAGCCCTCGTGCACACCCCGCAAGGACGCCCTAAAATGCGCGCGATGGAAGCCCAGTGGAAGGATGCCGAGCCGCGCCTCAAGCGCAACCTGATTTACTACGGCCTTCCCCTCCTCCTCTACTCCGCGATCGTCATCCCCCTCGCCATCGCCAGCCGCGAGCGCATCAACCCCGACGCCGTCTCCTACATCCGCCGCGCCCTCTACATTTCCCAAGGCGATTTTTATCACTCACTGTCCGGCTACTGGAGCCCGCTCATCTCCTGGTGCATCGCCCCGCTCATGAAAATGGGGATGGATGGGCTCCACGCCGCTCGCCTCGTCACCTGCATCTGGGGCGGCCTCTGGCTCGTTGCGTTTGGCACATTCCTCAGTCGCTTCACCGCCATCCACTGGCTCTGGAAACTCTGCGCGCTCCTGGTGATGGCCATCTACATCGCCGAAATTGCCGCGCGCCAACTCACCCCCGACATTATCCTGGGCGCTTGTCTGTTCTTTTATTTCTCTCTCATCACCACCCCCAACCTCCTCCGCCGCCCCAAAATCCAGTTCTCCTCCGGCCTCCTCGCCGGCTTCTCCTATCTCGCCAAATCCTATGCCCTTCCCTTCACGCTCCTGCATCTCCCCCTCACCATCCTCCTCCGCAGCCTCTTCGAAAAACCTCAACCCAAACCTGTCCCCCTCTTCCTCCCGCTGGCCCGCGGCCTGGTCGGAATCCTCCTTATCGCCATCCCGTTCATTACCATTCTCTCCTGGCGTTACAACCGCCTCACCATCAGCACCTCCGGCGCACACGCCCACACCGACGTCGGCCCCCCAGAAATCCAGGCCGCGATCCCCAACCCTTTCGGCCGCGCTGAAGATCCCTACATCACCCGCCACGAAACCAAGGATGAAATCGCCTACCCCCGTTGGTCACCCTTCCAAAGCCGCGCCTATTTCAAACATCAATTGAATGTCGCCGCCGACCACGCCAGTTCCATGGTCCGCAACATCTTCCAGTTCGATCGCCTCTACCTCAGCATCCCCGCCGCCGCTCTCGCACTGCTCATTCTCGCGCGCCTCATCCCCTTCCAGGATCAACTCTGGAAGATCCTCTGGCTCCTCCTCACCATCCTCCTCTACTGCTCCGGCATGCTCTGGGTCTTCTTCACCCCGCGCTATCTCCTTCCCGTCTGGGCCCCGCTTTTCCTCACCCTCGGCCTCATCGTCGCCCTCAATATCGACCCACCATCGCCTTCAAGAATCTGGCAAATGATCCGCCCCATCTCGGCCGCCGTCATTCTCTTCTCCTTCGTCCTCGCCGCCGCACTCAATGGGTCCAACACCGACGGCCACATCCCCGCTTATCGCAACATCGCCGCCGAGCTGAAGAAGCACGACATTTATGGCCCCCTTTCCAGCCCCGACCGCCAGCAGGGAATGTTCATCGCTTTTTTCGCCGATGAGAAATTCCTCGGCTTCCCTCCCGACGATAGCGCCACAATCGCCGCGCAAAAACTTCTCGACGAAAAACCGGCCGCACTGCTCATTTTCAAAGGTAAAAAAGTCCCCAAAGAAATGCAGGCCGCCTCGCGCCTCGCCTCGCAAATCTGCAAATCCCCTCAGTGGAAACTCGCCTTCGATTTTCACCTGCTCGACAAGCAGACAGTCGAGGTTTATGTCCCGCTCACTTCAAAAGCCCCTTCAGATTCGAAATGATCGCCGCCGCCTCCGCATCCTTCGCCAGGTTCCTCCACTCATTTGGATCCGCCTGATAATCATAAAGCTCCACCCCCTCCTTCCCTCCATCCCATTCCGTATACCGATACCGCTCCGTCCTCACCGACCTACCCAGAGTCCGCTCATGCCGAAGCGCGGTATAAGCCGGCCGATCCCACGCCGAATCCGGCTTGACCAACAATGGCCTCAAACTCGCCCCCTGCAACGGCCCGGGATTCGGCAAGCCGCACAAGTCCACAATCGTCGGATAAATATCCAGCAGCTCCACCGTCCTGCCGCACGCCCCGCCCGCACTAATTCCCGGCCCGGCCATAATCAACGGCGTCCTGGCCGACTGTTCAAACAGCGTGCTCTTGCCCCACATCCCATGGTCCCCCAGATGAAAGCCGTGATCCCCCCAAAAAATGACCAGAGTATTCTCCGCCAATTTCAGCCGCTGGAGTGCATCCAGCATCAATCCCACCTGCGCATCGATGAGTGAAACGCACGCGTAATACGCCGCGATAAACTCCTTCGCCTGCTGCGGCGGCACCTCCTGCCCGACGGTTTTGTTCACCGCAATCGGCAACAGCGACTTGATGTGATCCGCCGGATAACCGGGCGGCACGATTTTCTCCAGCGGATACAAATCAAAGTATTTCTTCGGCGCAACCCACGGCAAATGAGGCTTGCGAAACCCGGCCGCCATGAAAAACGGCCGATCCTTCGGCAATTTTTCCTCCATCAGTTTCACCACCCGCCGCGCCACCATCCCATCTCCGGTGGCATCATCGTCCACTTCCAGCTTGGCGATTCGCCTTGGCTCCCCTCCCTGCTGCGCCTCCTTGATCGCGACCGTCTCATCGCTGTCTTCATTGCTGATCGGCTCATCCTCCGAGATGTCCCACCCGGCCGGATCATCCGTGGTCCGCAGCGGTTTCCCATCCAGCATTCGCTTGCTGTCGTGATAAATTTTCCCCACCCGAAGGGTGAAATACCCCTTGTCCCTCAAAAACCGGGGAAGCAGAGGCGCATCCCTGCCATCGGGCACCACGTGCGTCCCGTTGGTCATCACCCCCGTCTTCTCCGGCCGCAATCCGCTCAACATCGACGTCCGCGATGGATTACATACCGGATACTGGCAATACGCCCTCTCAAACCGAATCCCCCGCGCCGCCATCCGATCAATATTCGGCGACTGAACGACGCTATTCCCCATACACCCCAGCGAATTATTCAGATCGTCCGCCACGATCAGCAGAACATTCGGCCCCTTCGCCGGCGGCGGGGGCACCCGTTGCGTTTCCCTGCATGACACAATCGCCGCCGTCCCCAGCCCCGCCAGCCCGCCACAAAATGCCCGGCGCGTGAGAAGTTGTCTAAAATTCTTTTCCGGCATGTGTGATCGATTATTATTGATCAAACGCCCGCTGACGGGAAGCGGACGCCCCCGCAGCGTTATTTCATTTTGACGCAATCCCAATCCTGCAACGTCTCGCCTGCGGCTACGGGCCCTCGCTCGCAATTTTCCAAAACCTCTCTAAAATGCCCGACCCTCTTCTGGAGAAATGGAAATGTTGGGGGTCATTAGTAATTCCCACGGACGGGCAGACGCGGCAGCGGCCGCCGTCGACGTCTTCGCCGCATCCGCCGTCGAAAGCATCGTCCATTGCGGCGATGTCGGCGGGCGGCACGTGCTGGACGTCATCGCCCGCGTCGGCGGCGTGTTCGTCTGGGGCGACCGCGACCACGACCGCACCGGCCTCATGCGCTACAGTTACAAGCTCGACATCAAATGCATGGGCATCATGGGCGAGCTCGAATTCGCCGACAAACGCATCGTCATCACCCACGGCGATGACAAGAAGCTCATTCACCAACTGCTCAAGGAGCAGCAATACGACTACCTCCTCTGCGGCCACGCCCTGGCGGCCGAGGATCACGTCGTCGGCCGCACCAGAGTCCTCAATCCCGGCCCGCTCTTTGGCGCCGGCTCCGGCTCAGCTCTTTTGCTTGATCCCATCTCGGGCGAGATGCGCCTAGTCGCGCTCTAGGCCGCGATCAGCAAACGGATCCCTGAGGCGGCCGCGTCATTTCATCAATCGTCTGAGCAATTTGATCTGGCCGGCGTGGTAAATGTCGTGAAAGGCCGCGCCCTGAATCAGCCAGGTGTCCTTCTGGCTCATCTTCGCTGACATTTCGGCCACAATTCCCCGCAGCTTTCGATGCAATTCCCGCAGCATGGTCAGGTCGTCCTTCCACTGCTTCTCATTGCCGGGCCTGGGCATCTTCAGCCAGTTGCTTCCTTTCCTCTCCATCGCGCCCTGGCCGGAGAGCTTCCTGATTACCACATTCTTCCAATAGGCGGCATGAAGAAGCTGCTCCCAGATGGTCTTTCGCCCGCTTACCCTTTTTTTCGCCTGGCGGACCTGCACCCCTCTTATCGTTCCCATCAGATTGGCGCCATGCCAGGAGCGCTTGTTGAAGGCGCGATCGAGGAGGTTGACCAAAGAGTTTGGCATTTCCTGGCGTTATCAATAGCGGTAGTGCTCGCTCTTGTAGGGCCCCTCCGGGGCGATGCCGATGTATTGGGCTTGTTGTTTGGTCAGTTTGGTCAGCTTCACGCCGAGCTTGTCCAGGTGCAGGCGGGCTACTTTTTCGTCGAGGTGCTTGGGGAGGACGTACACCTTTTTTTCGTACTTGTCGTTGTTGGTGGCCAACTCGATCTGGGCGATGGTTTGATTGGTGAAGCTGGTGGACATCACGAACGAGGGATGACCGGTGGCGCAGCCGAGATTCAAGAGGCGGCCTTCGGCGAGAATGAGGACGCTGTGGCCGTCGGGGAAGGTCCACATGTCGTATTGGGGCTTGATGTTGGTCTTTTTGATGCCGCGGACTTTCTTCAGGCCGGCCATGTCGATCTCGTTGTCGAAGTGGCCGATGTTGCCGACGATCGCCTTGTCCTTCATCCGGGCCAGGTGATCGGCGGTAATGATGTTCTGGTTGCCGGTGGCGGTGATGAAGATATCGGCCGAGGCGACGACATCTTCCAATGTGAGGACCTGATAACCCTCCATTGCGGCCTGGAGGGCGCAGATGGGATCGATCTCGGTGACGATAACGCGGCAGCCCTGGCCCTTGAGGGACTGGCAGCAGCCCTTGCCGACATCGCCATAGCCGCAAATCACGGCGACCTTGCCGCTGAGCATCACGTCGGTAGCGCGGAAGATGCCGTCGATAAGGGAATGGCGGCAGCCGTAGAGATTGTCGAACTTGGACTTGGTGACCGAGTCATTGACGTTGATGGCGGGGAAGAGCAGGTTGCCCTGTTTGTGCATTTCGTAGAGGCGATGGACGCCGGTGGTGGTTTCTTCGCTGACGCCCTGGCAATCGTCGGCCACTTTGTGCCAGCGATTGGGATCGGTCTTGTGGCACTTGGCGAGCAGCTTGAGGACCTCGGTCCACTCTTCGTTATCACTGGCGGTTGGAGCGGGGACTTTTCCGGCCTCTTCGAATTCGAAGCCCTTGTGGATCAATAGCGTGGCATCGCCGCCATCATCGACGATCTGGTTGGGGCCGCTGCCATTGCCGAAGTCCAGGGCCCGCTCGGTACACCACCAATATTCCTCGAGGGTCTCACCCTTCCAGGCGAAGACGGGGACGCCTTTGGGGCTCTGGACGGTTCCCTTTGGCCCGACGGCGACGGCGGCGGCGGCGTGGTCCTGGGTGCTGAAGATGTTGCAGGAGCACCAGCGGACGGATGCGCCGAGGGCGGAGAGGGTTTCGATCAGGACGGCGGTTTGGATGGTCATGTGGAGGGAGCCCATGATGCGGAGGCCGGCCAGGGGCTGTTTGGAGCCGTACTCAGCGCGGAGGGCCATGAGGCCGGGCATTTCCTGCTCGGCGAGCATGATTTCCTTGCGGCCCCAGTCGGCGAGGGAGAGGTCGGCGACCTTGAATTCGAGAGGTTTGGGAGGGGCGGTTTTGGCGGCCTTGGGGGCTTTGTCGGCTTTTCGGGGTGCGGCAATTTGAGGCATCGGCGGCTCCTTTTAGTTCATCCGTTCATCCGGATTGATTGTTGCATGTGTGGGGCGGTTGTCAAGTGGGGAAGCAGAGCTGAGTAATGAGTGCTGAGTGCTGAGCGAAGAGGGGGGTGGGTTCGTTCTGCTGAAAAGGGCGCTCGCCTGGCGCAAAAAAGTGCGTTTTTGAGACGCTGGAGGGGTTTTGGGTTCGTTTGGTGGGTTTGTTTTTGATCCTGTCAGTGGTGCGTTGTCCGTGGTCAGTTGATGGGCAAGGGGAGGAAAA
>DASYUA010000133.1:0-15444 GCA_036001665.1 Tepidisphaeraceae bacterium | reverse complement strand
CCAAAATCACACTCCTTCACCACCTTGCACTCCATCCACGCCAGCGCTGAATCAATCGCCCGCAATCCCCCCGGCGTCGTCACGATCGTCACCCCCGCAAACGCATCCTCCCCCGGCCCAATCCCCCGCGCATATTTCTTCATCAGCGTCGTGTCCTTCTCCGGCAAAATCGACAACGCCACCCTCCCGCCGCTGCGAATCACCTCCAAAATCGGCCGGTCCTTCGCCACCGCAATCGACAAACACGGCGGATCAAACGACGCCTGCTGCACCCAGCTCGCCAGCATCGCCACGTGATGGTCCCCCGACATCGCCGTCAAAATATAAACCCCGCTGGGAATCCTCCCAATCGGCCTCGCCAACACATGCTTCACATGATCCGCAATTGCCATAATCCGCCTCTTCTTCCGTAGCCCGGCACTCCCCTCTTCTCCCCTCTCCCCGTACTCCTCTTCTCTTGTAGCCTCCCCTCCCCAATTCTGCTACGGTCAACCCATGGACGATCCCGGCCCGGACAACCCGGCCTCCGTCCCCCCACCCGACGAACCCTTCGTCCACGATGACCTCCCCGAACCATCCTTCATCCAGGATGATCTCCCCCTCGCCGACGCCCCCCGCGATGACCTCGACGCCAATCGCATCCGCCAGGTCACCAAATTGCGCCGCGCCGCCTATCGCAGCCGCGGCTTCCTGCTCATCGGCAGTGCCTTCTGCGCTGTCCTCGCCGTGCAATTGATCTGGAACTCCGTCGGCCGCTTCCGCACCGGCTTCTTCGTCATCGCCTCCTCTTATCTCATGGCCGCCTCCATCCTCTTCGCCCTCGCCTTCAAAGCCCTCAAGCGTGCCCAACACTTCAAACGCGAAGCCGACGCCACCGCCCTCAATGACCCCAAAACTCCCCCCGACTTCTCCCCTCTCAGCGACGGCAGCCAGGCCTGGAAAAACCTCGAAGACATGTAATGTGCCACTGGCAGCTCCCCGTAGGGCATGCTTCAGCATGCCGTCCTCTCCACCAAAAAAACAGGAGCCGCCCAGGTATTACAAAGGATGCAAACCCGCGCGGCTCCCTTTCCGGGAAGAACACTGTTTTAGCAGGAGCCGTTAAGCTCCCACGTTTCTCATCTTCGACCTCCCTCTTGAACCCCGGCCGCCAGTGGCCCCACCGAAGCTCAAGGCAGAAAAATGTTGTAGCGTCCCCGGCACGAAACCACCGATCCCGCGCCGACGTTATATCAGCCGCCATTCGCAATGGTCGTGCCAGTCCGCGGCCACCGTTTTACGCCCCAAAACCCGCGATCCCCCCGGTGCCACCCCTGTGCCAGGCGCATCCAGTGTGCCAACCCATGAGCCACGCTGGCCCAACCCATCCCTCCATCCGCAGCCACCGCTTCACCCTGCCGATATCCCACCTATGGCATTGCTCTTGCTCAGCTAAAGTTACAATTCGCCGCGATACCCAATGGTTCCACCCGCCTCCACCATCCTGCTCGTTGAAGATGACCGCTCCCTGCGCGGCAGTCTCGGCCAATTTTTCAACGATCACGGTTATCGGACCCTCCAGGCCGAGACAGCCCGCCAGGGCTGGGAATTGGCCCACGCCCGCCGCCCCCAACTCTGCCTCCTCGATCTCAATCTCCCCGATGGCAGCGGCCTCGATCTCCTCAAGAAGCTCACCGACGCCCACCTCCAGACCCGCGTGATCGTCATGACCGCCTTCGACCTCCACCACGCCCGCCCCACCGACGGCGGCCTCCTCGCCGGCTGGCTCATCAAACCCGTCAACCCCCTGGAGCTCCTCAAGCTGGTCGAAAACGTCCTCGGCCCCCACCTCACCCCCAGCGACGGCGGCACCGCAAGTACATAGAATTTTCTTTGGGCTCGAATCATCCGTGTTCACCAAACATCACATCCTCCGCGGCTGGCTCATCCCCGCCATCTTCGTCTGCGTTGCCGCCCTCCTCACCTGGCCCTGGACCCTCTGGGTCGTCGAGGCCGCCTACGAGCGCGACGTCAATGAAAAATCCGACCGCATCGCCCAGCGCGTCAAGATCCATCTGTCCAACCCCATTCCCTGGACCCGCCAGGAACAAGTCCTCGACCCCCTCAAGGCCGAGCTCCTCGGCGACCAGACCGTCCAGGCCGTCGCCTTCCTCGACTATTCAAAGCGCTTCGGCGCGGCCGTCCGGCGCAACAACGACATCCCCGTCCCCCGCTCCCTCGAAGACGTGAAGGGCATGCTCAACGCCAATCCTCAAAGCTATCGCCGCTCCTTCGTCTGGGAGCAAAACGGCGAGCCCCACGGCATCATCTACCTGGACCTCTCCATCCCCGAGCTGCGCAAAAACTTCTGGCGCGTCGAATGGCCCCTCATCAAAAAAGTCGGCTGGCAAACCTTCATCGCCTTCCTCGTCGTCAGCGGCGTCGGCATCCTCGCCTATCGCTTCTGGGGCTCCGCCGAACGCCAGCGCCAGCGCGCTGAATTGGAGCAACAGGGCCAGCTCGCCGAACGCGGCCTCGCCGCCGCCGTCCTCGCCCACGAAATTCGCAATCCCCTCGCCGCACTCCGCTTCCAACTCCACTCCCTCCGCCGCCACGCCGGCCAGGAAGATCGCGTCGCCTCAACCGCCGACACCATCGACAACGAACTGGTCCGCATCCAGCAACTCCTCCAGGATTATCTCGCCCACGAAAAAGCCCAGGCCATGCGCATCACCCCAGTCGATCTGGTCGAGGCCGCCCAAAACCTCCAGGTCCTCATGCAGGAAATGCTCCGCGAAAGCGGCGCAAAAATGATCATCAACCCCTCCGTCGATCATCCCATCGTCGTCTGCGACCCCCACGCCCTCCGCCAGATCCTCATCAACCTCGTCATCAACGCCCAGCAGGCCATGGGCAAGGGCGGAACCATCACCATCAACATCGCCCAGGCCGACGGCTTCGGCGCCATCTCCGTCAGCGACACCGGCCCCGGCATCCCCCCCGAAATGCGCGACCAGCTCTTCAAACCCTTCGCCACCTCCAAGAAAGACGGCAGCGGCATCGGACTGGCGCTGGTCAAACGCTTCGTCGATAATTTCGGCGGCAGCATCTCCGTTGAATCCGAGCCTGGACATGGCGCAACATTCCATCTCAAGCTTCCCCTGGCCAGGGCAAACGAACCGGCCAATGAACTGCCCGCGAACGTGAAGGAAAATCTGGCCATCGACAAACGCTGGACATGAGCGAAAACGGCTTCAATATTCTTCTCGTCGAGGATGATGCATCGGTCCGCAACTCCGTCGCCGCCGTCCTGCGCGATGAAGGCTACTCCATCCAGACCGCCGACGACGGCAAACAGGCCATGGAAACCCTCAAGCCCGGCACCGACCTCGTCCTCGCCGATCTCATGATGCCCAACGTCGACGGCCGCGAATTGCTCCGCTGGATCATGCAGAATCATCCCGGCACCGCCGTTATCCTCATGACCGGCTACGGCACCATCCCCCAGGCCGTCGAAGCCATCAAAGCTGGCGCAACCGCCTACCTCACCAAGCCCCTCAACCCCGAAGAACTCCTTCTCCACGTTAAAAAAGCCCTCGAAGACAAACGCCTCCGCTCCGAACTCTCCCGCCTCCGCGGCCAGCTCCGCGAAGGCTGGCACTATCGCAACATCATCGGCCAAAGCCCCTCCATGCAGCAGGTCTTCGCCATCATCGACCGCGCTGCCGCCGTCAAGGCCACCGTCCTCATCAGCGGCGAATCCGGCACCGGCAAGGAAATGGTCGCCCGCGCCCTCCACGAAGCCGGCCCCCGCAAATCCGGCCCATTCCTCGCCCTCAACTGCGGCGCCATCCCCGAAAACCTCATCGAATCCACCCTCTTCGGCCACGAACGCGGCGCATTCACCGGCGCAGATCAAAAAACCCGCGGCTACTTCCAGGCCGCCAACGGCGGCACCCTTTTACTCGACGAAATCGGCGAGCTCCCCCTCGGCATGCAATCCAAGCTCCTCCGCGTCCTCGAAGATGGCCAAATCACCCCCGTCGGCACCACTGCCCCCCAAAAAGTCGATGTGCGAATCGTCGCCGCCACCAATCGCGAATTGGAATCCGAAGCCCGCGAAGGAAAATTCCGCCAGGACCTCTATTTCCGCCTCAACGTCGTCCGCATCCCCCTCCCCGCCCTGCGCGACCGCCCCGAAGATCTCCCCCTGCTCACCAGATTCTTCCTCGATGAAATCTGCCGCCAAAACGCCTTCGAACCCCGCGAAATCGATCCCTCGCTCCTCGAAGCCTTCTCCACCTACGACTGGCCCGGCAACGTCCGCGAATTAAAAAACACCCTCGAAAGCCTGGTGATTCTCAGTGGCAAACACACATTATCCGCCGAAGACCTCCCCGAAAAATTCTTCCAGGAATCCCCCATCTCCACCGCCTCCGACGACGACATCTCCCCCGAGCTGAACCTCACCAACCTCTCCAAACAAACCATCATGAAAGCCCTCGAAGCCTGCCGCGGCAACCGCACCGAAGCCGCCAAACAACTAGGCATCAGCCGCCGCACATTGCATCGCCGCCTCAATGAGTTTGGGCTGAGGGAATAATAATTCCATGCAGGATAAGCAGACCACACCCATCATCGATCGTGACGCCTTGGTGACTGCCATCCGCAACCGGTTTCCTAATGCCGCGGTTACATGGGAGACGATTAATCGGGAATAAAGATCCTGGCTGGTTGCAGTCGCTCTGGGTAATCAACGCTTGGAGATTGCATGGGGCCCGCCATCCGGGTTTGGTGCGACGGACATGAATAACTCGCGTGAGGACAACAATTTCTTTGCGTCGTTTGACTGGCCACTGGACAGCATCGGCTCAGCAGTGGAGTTCGTCGCTCGCGTTTTTGGGGAAGTGCCACCTAACAGAGCACAATGATGGTCGCATTTCTCGTGACCCACTCCACGCAACCGTCTATAATCCATCCGCCACATCAGTTGAATCATGGACGGCTCATCCGACATCCCCTTCGTCCCGCTCGCCCAACCCTCATGCCCCTGCCCCCGCTGCCACCACGACCTCTCCTCCCTCCCCAAAACCGCCCACTTCTGCCCCCACTGCGGCCTCGATCAACTTCAAATTCCCCTCGCCGACTTCAGCGAATTCCATTTCCCTCCGCCTCCCCCCACCCCCGAATATTTCCACTCCGTCGTCATCATCGGCTACGCCCGCGCCATGACCAGCCTGGGCACGCGCTATGAATCCGGCAACGGCGTCGCCCGCAACACCGACGAAGCCCTCCGCTGCTATTGCAAAGCCGCCCGCCTCGGCAACAGCGAAGCCCGATCCCGCCTGGTCAGCCGCGGCGTTACCTCCGCCATTACTTCGCCGGATGTTCCTTCAAATCCGCCATCGCCTCCTGTAGCGACAGCACCACAAACGCCGTAGTCAGATTCGCGTTGTCCTCCATCCACCGCTTCTCACCCACAAAGCTCCCATTCGGCTTTTGCAGCGTCTCCAGCTTGTTGATCAATTCCACCCGCCAGTCGTGCTTGTTCCCCTGCGGGTCCACGATGATCGGCTGGTCATACGCATTCAGCGCCCGCGACAGCGTCAGATAGTAGTAATACATCCCATTCTGCGCCACCTCCGGATTGTTCGCCCGCATCCCCGGATTCTCATCCAGCGTCCAGTTCTTCGAAATCCAATCCCACGCCGCCTTCACCCGCGGATCATCCTTGCTCAGTCCCGCGTAGATATAAGTCTTCAACATCCCGTAGGTCATCGATCCATACGACCGCAGCATCCTCTCCCCATTGGGCCCCTTATATTCCCCCGCCATCGACTCCCCATTGTTCGCCGGCGTATAAATCGCCCCTCCATCATTCCCCGCCCATTTCTGATCGTTCGTCTCCGACAAATTCTGCATCCGCGTGACAAATTTCAGCGCTGCCGCAAACGCCGGATCATCCTTCGGCAATCCCGCATCGTGCAGCGCATCCACCATGATCTGCGTATTGCTTCCATCCGGCCGCCCCTTGCTCCCATATCCCGCCCCGCCAAACCACGGATTCCCCACATCAATCTTCCCCTCACCCTTGGGCCCGCCCTCGATCCGATCGTTCCACTGCAAGCTCTTCAAATACGCCACCGCCTTATCAATTCTCGCCTTGAAATCTGGCCGCTCCGCCGCCGCCAGCGAGCTGATCGCAATCGCCGTGTTGTAATTCGCCAGCAGGTCCTTATAGATCCCCCCATTCTCCATCTGAAAACTCAACAGCTTCTCATACCCCTTCTTCACAAAATCCGTGTTCGCATCAAACTTCTCATCCTGCACAAACGCCTTCAGCACCACCGCCGTAATCGCCGGCGGCTGCGGCCCCGCCTGCCATCCCCCATCCGCCTGCTGCTGCCCCTTCAAATATTCCAGCGCCCTGTCCACCATCCCCTGCGCCCGCTCACTAGCCCCATCCTTCGCAAAAGATTCTCTCGCCAGTGCAACCAGCGCGATGATCCCGACCAGCAATATCCGTTTCATCATGCCAACCTCTTTCGTTGAGACCAGAATAGGTTAGCCGCCCCGATTGATGAGGGAAACTTCTGCAATCTTTGCAGAACAAAAAGAATTTCTCTGCGTCTCCGCGTCTCCGCGATTTCTTATTTCGTCGGCCGACCGCTCAGAATCTGCTCCCGCCCCACCTCTTCCACCCTCAAATCCGCAAAAATCCCCCGCCACCTCTCGCTCTCCTCCACCCGATACCAGAACACCATCTTCTCCTTCTCTCCCAGCCTCACCTCTCCCCCGTTGTACCCATAGTTCCCGCTCCCCAGGCTCGTCAAAAACGCCGTCGCCCTTCCGATGCGAACCATCACCCCCATCAATTCCTTTTGATCAGCCTTCTGCCCCGGCTGCTTCCCCACCTTGATGAAATCCACCCACTGCCCCAGCGCCTTGGGAAATCTTCCCTCCGACCTCTCCGCATACCATCGCAACACCGCCACAATGTCTTCTTCCCCCACCGCGCTGTGGAACATCGGCAAATCCAGATTCACCAGCAAATATTCCGCCGGCGGCTGAATCTCAAAAAGGCCCTCATCCATCTTCTGATCAAACACCAGATCGCTCATCACCACCGTCGTCTTGAAATTCCCCATATCAATCGGAATCTCAATCCGCAGCGGCGTCCCACTCTTCGCATCCGCCCACACCGCGTATTCCATCCCCTGCTCGGTCATCAAAAACCCCTTGGCCTCCACCCCAACGATCTCCCGGCTCCCCAAATTCTGCGCCTGCTTCCCCGTGGTGTTTTTGATCTTCTCAATCCACTCGATGATGTCCGTCGCCTGATTCGCCGGCCCAGCCTTCATTTCCCCCAGGTCCACCGCGATCGCCGTCTTCATCATCGGATTCAACACCAGCAGCTTGTTCTTCGACGAATCCAGAATCGTCACCGCCATCCCCGGCACCTCCACCCGCAAACGCCCCGGCTCCATGAACGTCATCTTCATCGCCACCGGCTTGCCACCGTTTGGCACTTCCATCGTCCAGTTGCACGCCAGCGTCCGCGACTCGCGCAATTTCCTCGCCACATCCGCAACCGCCACCGTCCCGCCCCCCACCCCGTTCACCACCAGCACCACCGCCACCCCGCACAACCCAATCAAAAGCGCCGCCGCAAATTTGTACATCCACCCCATACCCCCAATCCGCCCCACAATCCCACCCCGCGCCTCCACACTCTCCTTCTTCATCGCCTCCAGCGTCCGCTCCATCACCATCGCCGACGGCCCCTCCGCCAGCGGCTCCTCCAGCATCTCCGCCACCGCCCGGTCCACTAAATCGTGATTGTTGTTCGGATCGTTCATGTTCGCACCTGCCTCTCAACCTTCAGCGCCGGCGCAAGCAATTCCCGCAGCCGCGCCCGCGCCCGATGCAACAGCACTCCCACCGCATCACTCGATATGTCCATTTCCCTGGCAATCTCTTCGTGCTTCCACCCCTCCAGCGCGTGCAGGCAAAAAACCTCCGCCTGCCGCTCCGGCAATCGTCCCAGCGCCACTCGCAGCCGCGCTGACAATTCCCCCGCCTCTGCATTCTGAAATGGCTCCGGCTCCCCCCCGCCGACACAATCAAAATCCGCCATCTCCTGCCGCGTATTTCTTCTTTGTCTCTGCCTCAGCCGATCCACCGCCCGCGCGCTGGCCAGCCGGTGCAACAACGCTCCCCAGCTCTGCACCACCGACCTCTTCGCAAACGACAGCGCTGCCAGGAACGTCTCCTGAAACACCTCATCCGCATCCGCCCTGTTCCCCAGCAATCGATACACCCTCCTCCACACCCCCGGCCCCTCGCGCGCGACAATCCCTTCCCAATCAATCATCTTCACGCTGCTTTCGCCAAGGTGCTCAGCACCATTCACGTCGTCCGATCCCCCCAAATCTTACGCGCCACCCCCTCTTTTCTGACTTACAATCTTACCATGACCCTCCGCCGCAAAATGGCCCTGCAAATCAGCGCCATGGTCCTCGCCATCGGCCTCCTCGGCGCCGCTTCCCTTTGGGGCCTTTTTGGCCTCCAGCGCGACCTCGGCTCGGCCGTCTCCGGCTACGAAGATCTCCGCCAGATCTTCGAAGTCGGCTCCCACATCCGCACCGCCCAAACCCTCCTCTCCCTCGAACAACCCGACCGCCACCAGGCCATGAAAGAAATCCAATCCGCCACCACCACCCTCAACCTCAATGTCTCCCCCCACCACCTCAAACAAAAAGAAGACCTCAAATCCTCCCTCCTCCAGGCCCAGGAACAACTCTGGCCCGCCCTCGTCGACAATCCCCAATCCACCGCCAGCGCCAGCGCCATCCTGAATAAAACCCTCCGCCAGATCTCCAACCTCGCCACCGACATCCGCCAGCGCATCCAGGAAAAAGAATCCGCGGCCGCTCAAAAACGCCAAACCACCCTCATCCTGATGACCCTCATCTCCGCCCTTGCCGTCGCCGGCGCAATCATCCTCGGCATCCTCCACTACCGCAGCATCGCCACTCCCCTCAAAAAACTCCAAACCTCCGTCCGCAAACTCGCCGAAGGCAATCTCTCCCAGCGCCTCCCCCCCATGGGCCCCGCCGAATTCGCCTCCCTCGCCTCCGACTTCAACCGCATGGCCACCGAGCTCGACGGCCTCTATCGCCAGCTCGAAGAAAAAGTCGCCGCGAAGAGCAAAGAACTCGTCCGCTCCGAGCGCCTCGCGAGTGTCGGCTATCTCGCCGCCGGCGTCGCCCACGAAATCAACAACCCCATGGGCATCATCGCCGGCTACGCCGAATTCTCCCTCCAGGCCCTCAAACAAAAATCCCCCCCCGAGGCCGTCGCCGAGGCCGAAAAATCCATGAAAGTCATCGCCGAGGAAGCCTTCCGTTGCAAACAGATCGTGGAAAAACTCCTCAGCCTCGCCCGCCCCGGCGACGACAATCGCAAAATCATCTCCCTCAAAGACATCGCCGCCAACGTCATCAATCTCGTCACCGGCCTGGGCGAATACAAAGACCCCAAAATCACCCTCAGCTCCCCCAACCACGACCCCTTCAACATCCTCGCCAGCGAAGGCGAAATGAAACAGGTCCTCCTCAACCTCACCCTCAACGCCCTCCAATCCCTCAACGGTTCCACCGGCCGCGTCTCCATCGACCTCCATCGCAACGACAAAACCATCGAGCTCTCCATCACCGACACCGGCCGCGGCATGACCCCCGACATCCTCGAGCACATCTTCGAACCCTTCTTCACCGCCAAACGCGGCGCAGGCCCCCCCGGCACCGGCCTGGGCCTCTCCATCTCCCACATGATCATCCAAAACCACGGCGGCCAAATCACCGCCCAAAGCCCCGGCCCCAACCAGGGCAGCACCTTCACTCTCCATCTCCCCGCCGCTAACCACTCGTAATCCTTTCTCTTGCTCTTGCTCTTAGTCCCCTTCTTGGTGTTAATCTTCATCCTAATCTCACTCCGATTCGCAACTGCAAATCGAAAATTCGACAACCCCTCCCTTATCCCCCACAATTACCCCGCGCACCAAACGAGATGAAGCTCAACCCCCAAATCCTCATCGTCGAAGATGAACCCCGCATGCGCGACCTCCTCCTCCGCGCCATCTCCTCCTGGGGCCACAAAACCGCCGCCGCCCGCTCCGGCGAAGAAGCCCTCCGCATGATCGAAAAAGATCCCCCCCACATCCTCCTCCTCGACCTCAATCTCCCCGCCATGTCCGGCCTCGACGTCCTCGAGAAAGTTCACCAATCTCACCCCGCCACCCAGGTCATCATCCTCACCGGCTTCGGGGATCTCGACGCCGCCAAAAAAGCCATCCACCTCGACGTCGTCGAATTCCTCACCAAACCCGCCCACCTCGGCCAGCTCGAACAAGCCCTCGACCGCGCCCGCAAACGCCTCGAAGAATCCCCCACCGTCACTCCAATCCCCTCCCCCCCGCCAATGACTCCCCCCGACCTCCCCCCCGCCACCACCCTCGACGAAGTCGAGCGCGAACACATCCTCGCCGCCCTCGCCCGCAACTCCGGCAACCGCAGCGCCACCGCCACCGAGCTCGGCATCAGTCTCCGCACCCTCTACTACCGTCTCAACGAATACCAGAAGCAGGGCCTCCACATCGACTGACCGCCGACCGGGCGACAAGATTGCGCAGCGCGGCATATTGTCGGGATTGGGCCATTTGCAGACGGCCCAAGCCTTCGAAAGCATCTACCGCCCGAATTGTCCAGGTTCTGGCACCGAATTTGTTCTGATGAGATGCGGGGGAAAAAAGCCGCGGCAGACCGTCTGTGCGGCGCCATATACGGTTCGGCTTTGGCCGATTTGTTTTCGCAAAGACCGGCGGATGTTTCCGCCGGGAGGAGTTTTTATGAAGTCCCTGATTACTCTCTTCATCCTCGGAATGTTCAGCGCCGCCATGGTGGGCTGCGAAGCCAACGCGGGAGCGCGCGTCGGAGATCCGGACGATCACGACACCACCGTCAAGAAAACCACCACCTATGACAACGGTGATCGCACCGTGAAGACCGAAACCAAGATTGAGAAGTAAGACAGAGCAGTCAGAATTGATTGCAGGGACGAGATCATGATCTCGTCCCTCTTTTTATGGGCGCACAAGCAAGAGATCAGAGCACAGGCAGGACAGCAGTTTACGCAAGAAGTGTCTGAAGATTCGATAGCGGATCGCGAATCAACGATTCATTCCCATCCACCTTAATTCTCCGCGCCACCAGGTCCCGGAGTGTTTCATCCTCCGTCCGGTGATTGATCGCCAGGACCTGCGAAATCCGCCCATCCGAAGTCAGCCCAAACTCCAGGAAGTTGGGATGCTCCAGCGTCGGCGACCCACGCAAAATGTGCCGCGTCACCTGCCGGCTCTCGCCCCACGCGGAAAGCGCAATGTCCTTCACATCCGAAAAGAAATAATTTGCCCCACTGTAGTGCTCTTCCACCCCCACCATATTTCGCCCCGCCACATTCCCCAGCGCCTGTGCCGAATCCCAGTGATCCAGGATGCGATATTTGCCAAACAGCGGATCGAGGATCGCCGCGCAGTCCCCGGCCGCGTAAATGTTGGGCGCGTTGGTCCGGCACCGGTCATCAACCAGAATCGCCTTCTCGGCCGCGATCGTCGTGCCCCGCAACAAATCCTTGTTCGCCGACGCCCCGATCGCCGGAACCACAAAGTCGCAGTCGATCGATTTCTGATCGGAAATGATCACCCGCTGCACCCGCCCATCCCCTTCCAGCCGCAGCGGCGTCGTCTGCGGATGAATCCGCACCGAAAGTGTCTCCAGATATTTGCCGATAAATCGGCCCGTGATCTCCCCGGCGAATTTGTGCCACGGATCTGACGCCCCAATCAGCAAATCCACCGCCAGCCCCATCTGCGAAAACGTCGCCGCCAGTTCCACCCCCAGCAATCCGCCTCCAATGACCGCCACCCGCCCACGCCCCGGCCCGGCCACGCTCTGCGCGTGCGGCCGCCCTTCGCGCTGGGCCTTTTCAATCGCATTGTGCAGCCGGTCGGCATCCGTCAGCGAACGCAGATAAAAAACGTTCGGCAAATCGGCGCCCGGAATTTTCAAATGATTCGGCGAAGCGCCGGTCGCAATGAGCAGTTTATCGAATGCAATCTCTTCCCCATTATCCAGCGCCACCATCCCCCGGCTCGTGTCCAGCAACGATGCCCGCCGTCCCGTCCGCAGTTCAACCTGGTGTTGAATGAACCACTGATCCGGCAGCGTGAAAATTTCCTTCTGCGACCGCTTCCCCTGCAAGTATTCTTTCGAAAGCGGCGGCCGGTGATACGGCCGATTCACTTCCTGCCCTATCAGCAACACCGACCCTTCAGTATCGAGGGCGCGGATCGCCTGCGCGGCCGCGCTGCTGGCGATGCCGCCGCCGACCAGGATGTATTTGAAATGAGGAGCGCTCATCGCTGCAAATCTCCATCATCCAAAGCAAGGGCAGGAAGACCCGCCCCTGTCTAATTATACGAGACACGGGGCGGTGGCGTTTGACAGTGGCCTTCTATCGTTTCAGCCTTAATGCAATTTGAAGGCCAACGAGCGGCGGGGGCCGAGGGGTAGTGCGAGGCTTCCGGGAAATCTTATGAACTGCGCTGTTATCAACATCGGCATTTGCATAGGGTAGGTCTTTAGTCCGATAATGGGCAATGGCCAATTGATGGGCTTGGCCGGCCGCCAAAGGGCAATTTGGTGGCTTTTTCGCTCAAATCCCCAATTTGCGCGAAACGGAAGACGGCGGGGTGGATACAATGCGGGTGGCAGGGCTTCTCACCCGCGGCTTTCCTCAGAATGGGTTGTAGTTTGGGTCCGTAGCAACGCGCTCCAGGCGCTGGCAGTTGCGTATTGTCTGGATTGGTTGTGGGGGCCATGAAACCGCCGCGTGCCGCATGAAGAAGGTATTGGTTGTCGATGATCAGGCCGATTGCAGCGAGCCCATGGCCCGCCTGCTGACCCTCTGTGGTTTTGAGACCGGGATCGCCGGCGATGGCCATGCAGCCCTCCAGATGCTGGAGCCTTTCCAGCCGAATCTGATCCTGCTGGATCTGTGCATGCCCGGAATGGATGGATTTGAGTTCCTGCGGGTCCTGCGCGGCATGCCAAAGTGGTCGGATCAGCCCGTGATCGTCTTCACCGCCTGTTACAACGATAAGATGCACACCGGCCTGCGCCTCCTGGGCGTATCCGATGTCTTCAGCAAGGGCCAGACTGATTTTGATATTCTCATCAACCGCATCAGCGAGGTCACCGGCGAAAAACGTGCCATCGGCGGCGGCCGCCGCGTCTTACTCGTCGAGGATGATGCCGAAACCCGCCTCGCTCTTGAAAGATTGCTTCGTGACTATGGCTATGAAGTGAGCGGAGTCGCCACCCCCGCCGATGCCATGAAAGAGGCCGCCGACAAGCAATTCGACTTGGCCGTCGTCGATCTGGGCCTCGCCGACCGCGAAAGCGTCCGCCTCCTCGAAGAACTGCTCGGCCGCCCCGAATGCAAATCCCTCGGCCTCACCGGTCCCGGCCCCCACGGCATCGAAGAAGCCGGTTTCTCCAAGCTCCTCAAAAAGCCCGTCCCCATCGATCAGCTAATGGAAGCGATCAAGGGCTTGACCGAATAGTCCCAGCCAAATTCTGTCGGGCACGCTCCAGCATATCCGCAAAACGAATCAGCATCCTTCAACGCGCCCTGCACAAATAACCAGCGGCAACCCCCGCGATTCTCCCCCTGAACCAGCGCCCTCCGATAAGTTGGCCTTCGTGGCTTCGTGCGCTCCGTGGTCAGTCTTTCTCCTCCGCCCTTGACATTGCCCTTTCCCATTCAACAATTAATCCGGATGAATGGATGATTAAATCCACCTCACAACCCGCCGCCCTTCTCGCCTGGATGGATGCCCTCGCCGACGCCACCCGCCTCCGTCTGCTGCGCCTTCTGGAACGTCACGAGCTTGGCGTCATCGACCTCTGCGATGTATTGCAACTCCCCCAATCCACCGTCTCCCGCCATCTGAAAGTCCTGGCCGACCAGGGCTGGGTGCGCTCCCGCCGACAGAGCACTACCCACCTGTATCGCATGATCCTCGACGAGCTCGACCCCGCCACCCGCAAGCTCTGGCTCCTCGCCCGCGAGCAAACCGATGAGTGGGCCACCGTCCAGCAGGATGAGCTCAGGCTCCTGCGCCGCCTGAAAGATCGCCAAAAAGACAGCGAGGCCTTCTTCGCCGGCGCTGCCGGCGAATGGGATCGACTGCGCCTTGAAATGTACGGCGAAAACTTCGGCCACCAGGCCATGCTGGCCCTCCTCCCCGGCGACTACATCATCGCCGACCTGGGCTGTGGCAGCGGCGGCGTCACCGCCGAATTAGCCCAGCACGTCGGCCGGATCTACGCCATCGACAATTCCCCCCCCATGCTAAAGGCCGCCAAAAAACGCATCGGCGACCGCGACAACGTCGAGCTCAAACGCGGCGACCTCGAAGCCATCCCCCTCGATGATCAAAGCTGCGATGCCGCCATCATGCTCCTGGTCCTCAGCTACGTCGCCGAACCCGTACTCGTCCTCAAGGAAATGGCCCGCATCCTCAAACCCGCCGGCAAGGCCGTCCTCGTCGATCTCCTCCCCCACGACCGCGACGACTTCCGCCGCCAGATGGGCCAGCTCCATCTGGGTTTCAGCTCCGAGCACATGTCCCAGATGATGACCGACGCCGCCATGCCCCCCATCCATTGGCGCGCCCTCGAAAGCGAACCCATGGTAAAAGGCCCCGCCCTGTTCCTGGCCGTCGGCCAAAAGAATACGTAAGCGGGCCCAACTCCATCTCCTCACCCCTCAGGCCGACCGTAGGGTGCGGCTCGCCGCACTCTCCCTCTCCACGCACTACTCCGACAAACCGTAGGGTGGGGCTTGCCCCACCACTCCCCTCTCCCCGCACATGCCCATGCTAAACAATTCCGTAGCCAGAAAAATTGCCATCCAACCGAACAAACGCCAATTTAAAACATATTACCATTGCGTAAAGCCAGACCGGCCAATGACTCATTGCTGAACTGTCCCAATCGCACAAAGGGGGATACGGGAATGGATCGCCTTCAACTTTTTGCACATCACCACCCCTTCCGCGCGCCGTTCAAGCCCCATCACCCCCGGCCACAACCCTCCCTGCAAAACGAACCCATTTCCCCTCCCTCCAGTCCTCGCCAGAACCCCAACGGATCATGGTCGGGCATTTTTCATTTTTTTTATGTACCTTGTGCCCGCGCCGACGGGGGAGAGAATCGAGATACCCCTGCCCGAAGATGCTATCTCGTGGGTAAAGATAAAAGCTATCGCGCGGAGGACCGCCATAAAACCGATCAGGCCCAGCGAAGCCGGCACTGAGTCGTGCCAGGGCCCGTTGAGCCC
>DASYUA010000132.1:0-35831 GCA_036001665.1 Tepidisphaeraceae bacterium | reverse complement strand
GTTCGGATCGTTAATCATTTGCTGACAATTAGATAAGTCCCCCAAAAGGGTAGCTCCGGCCGGTTGCCCGGCACTAAGAATTTTTTACCTTTTAACGGATTTTGGGTCTTCCCGGACGATGCCGGGGGCGCGGTATCATCACGGTTTGATGAGGAAGCCGGAGCTGGGTCTGAGCCGGCTGGAAGGAAGGAAGAATGTGAGGCACGGCCATGTCGACCATACTGATTGTCGAAGATGACTCGGATACGCGCGAGGTGATGGCGCGCTATCTGACACTGGCCGGTTACGAGCATCGCTCTGTCAGCAACGGGTGGGAAGCGCTGCTGGCGGTGGATCAGAACCAGATCGATCTGATCCTACTGGATGTGATGATGCCGGGTATGGATGGGGTGACGTTCCTGAACATCCTTCGGAATGCCCAAACCAAGAGAAACACTCCGGTTGTAATCGTGACCGCGATGTCCAAGCAGGAGCTTTCAAGCCGATACAATGACCTGCCGGTGCAGGCGGTCCTGCCCAAGACACAAGAGCTTTTCGATGAGCTGATGCAGACGGTGCACAACATCCTGAAAAAACCGGAGCCAGGTCAGCGGCCGCCTGAATCAGCCAAATCCGAGGTGGCACGCGGGAATTAAACTTTCGGCAAGTTTCATGTTGTCCGAACGACCGGACGCCAAATGAGCTGCGGTTTGGATCGCGTTGGTGGAGCGCGGGGGTTCTTTTTGCGCGCTCGATTCGCGGGCAGTGGCTTTTGTTGTTGGGATGACCGTGGGGGGGTAGCATGACGGCGTCATTTCCGCCGCATGAATTTTCCAGTTGAATTCAACCTCCTTGGCCATCGCGTGCCAGCACACGGGGTGATGGAGCTTCTCGCTTATATGGTGGGGGTGCAGTTTTACTTCTGGCTAAGGAGGCGGGGGCGGCTGGGGGCGGGGGCCGCGCTGCCGGTGGATCAGAATCTTTGGCTGATTGTGGGATGCGTGCTGGGGGCGATGGTGGGATCCAAGGTTTTGGCCTGGGCGGAGTCGCCGCTGGACTATTGGGCAAGGCGGAGCACGCCGCTGGTGCTGCTGGGTGGTAAGACGATTGTGGGTGGGCTGCTGGGGGGGTGGGTTGGGGTGGAATTGGTGAAAAAGAGGCTGGGGGTGAAGCGGGCGACGGGGGATTTGTTTGTGTTTCCGTTGGTAGTGGGAATTGCCATCGGACGGGTGGGGTGTTTTTTGACCGGATTGGCGGATCACACGCATGGGATGCACACATCGCTGCCGTGGGGCGTGAATTTTGGCGATGGGCCGCGGCATCCGACGCAGCTTTATGAGATTGCATTCCTCGTGGTGCTGGGATGCGTGCTGTTTTGGCGGAGCCGGGGCGAGTTTTGGAATGGGGAATTATTTCAATGGTTCATGGCCGGATATCTGGGGTTTCGGTTGGTGATTGAGTTCATCAAGCCGCGATATGTGCTTATTGGCGGATTGAGCGCCATTCAATTGGCGTGCGTTCTTGGATTACTCGAGTGTGTGAGACGGCTGGCGCGGCGGCCGGTGAAGATTGATGCCCGGCCGGCGATGATGATCGGAGAATGAGCATGGGCGAAACCACGGCCGAGATTCAGAGGCCCGATGAGCGGCAAAGCTGGGAGGCGGCGCGGCGGATCGAGTCTTGGGCTGGGGAAATCCGCGTCAATCGCCTGCGGCTGGCGGCGATCATTATTTTCTATGTTCGGCACCTGATCGATGTCTATATCAATCCCCTGAATCGGCAATTCACCGGTAGATATCACCTGCTGGTGACGGTGATCGTGCTGGCGTGGACGGCGGAGGTGCTGTGGCTGCACTGGGCGCTGTCGCAGCGGCGCATGGGGGAGAAGCTCAAATACATAGCGGTGATCTGGGATTTGGCCATGGTGACGATGCTGGGGATCGTAGCGAAAACGCCGCAGACGCCTTTGATGCTGCTCTATTTCATTGTGATCGCTTCTGCGCCGCTGAGGTTGTCGCTGAAATTGGTCTGGGTGGCGACGCTGGGGGCGATGGGGGGTTACGCGATCGTTCTGGCGTATTACGCATGGTATGTGATTGGGTTTCACAAATATTACGCGACGCCGGAGGTGCGGATTTCGCGGAGCGTGGAGTTCATCTGGCTTTTGTCGCTGGGAGTGGCCGGGTTGCTGGCGGGGCAGGTAGTGCGGCAGATGCGGCGGCTGGCGGGCGGATATCCGGTGGCGATGGGACAGCAAAGCAAGGAGTGAGCTTTGGCCGACACGCTGGTGTGCCCACATTGTCGTGAGCGGCTTTGGGTGGCGGAGATGCAGATCCCGCTGTTGACCTGCCCGCGCTGTTTGCGGGTGATCATCAACCCAAATGCGGCAACCCGGCCGGCAGTTGAGCCGCGGCAGGTGGTTCCATTGGAGGAGGAGGTTCATTACGACCTGCGCGACACCGTTGGCGGGTTGACGATTTTGGCGTTGACGCTTTTTCTGGGTGCGGTGGTGGCCTGGGTCTATTCGCAGATGGCCGGCCTGGGCGCGGCCTTATTCATTGGTGCCATGATGACTGTCGCCGGGGGGATCTGGGCAGCGCGGCGGCCGAAAGATGATCAGCAGTGGGAAGGTTTCCTGCCGCCGCCTCCGCTGCGCGACGGCCGGGTGCTGGAATATCAGCAGGTTCGGCCGAAAGTGTCGGTGCTGGCGTTTATCGGCGGGTTTCTGGTGGCGATCACCATCGGCATCATCTGCTTCTATGCGATGGTGGCCACGGGCGATCGCGCCTCGGTGGGGACGCGGCGGTTGGTTTTCGCCGGGATGCTGGTGCTGATCCTGGGAATGGTTTACGCGGCCACGCGGCTGGGAAGGATTCCCGGCTGGGCGGGATTCGGCCGCGGCGTGGCGGTGGGGTTGGCGATGTCGATGATGGCGCTGGGGCCGTGCGGGGCGTGTTATATGTTGACGTTGTTTGGATGAGTTTTTGCGGGAGGGATTGGCATGCGCGAGCGCGATTATCTTTTTTATGAGTTGACCAGCAGCCTCTGCGCCACGTGTTTGCGGAAGGTGGAGGCGAAGGTAGTGATTCAGGGGGAGGATGTGTTCATGCTCAAGCGCTGCCCGGAGCATGGGTTTACCAAGGTGCTGATTTCGACGGATGCGGAATACTACAAGCTCTCGCGGCAGACGCTCAAACCGGGGCAGATGCCGCTGAAGTTCAACACGCCAATCAAGTGGGGATGTCCGTATGACTGCGGGCTTTGTCCGGACCACGAGCAACATTCGTGCCTGACGCTGGTGGAGATCACCGATCAGTGCAATTTGACCTGCCCGATTTGTTACAGCGAATCTTCGCCGAAGCGGTTGACGCATCGCAGCCTGGAACAGGTGGAGTTCATGCTCGATTGCGTGGTGCGCAATGAGGGAGAGCCGGATGTCGTGCAGATTTCCGGCGGCGAGCCGACGATCCATCCACAATTCTGGGAAATCATGGAGGCAGCGCGGCGAAGGCCCATCAAACACCTGATGCTCAACACCAATGGGTTGCGGACCGCGCATGAGGCGGAGTTTGCAAGTCGACTCAAAGAGTACATGCCGGGATTTGAGGTTTATTTGCAGTTTGATTCACTGCGGGAGAGGCCATTGCGGGAATTGCGGGGGGTGGATTTGCGCGATGTGAGAATGCGGGCGCTGGAGCGGCTCAATGAGCACAATATTTCCACGACCCTGGTGGTGACGTTGAAGAAGGGGCTCAACGATTCGGAGATTGGAGAGATCATTGATTTTGCATTGAAGCAGAGGTGCGTGCGTGGCGTGACGTTTCAGCCGATCCAGTCGGCCGGGCGATTGGAGGATTTTGACCCAGCGCGGGACCGGTTGACGCTCGGAGAAGTGCGGCAGCAGATTCTGAAACAGGCGCCGATTTTCAAATCCAGTGATGTGATTCCCGTCCCGTGTCATCCGGATTGTCTGGCGATGGCATATGCGTTGAAGATGGATGGCTGCGTGACGCCGCTGACGGGGCTGATCGATCCGCAGGTGCTGCTGCATGGGGAGGGGAACACGATCGTTTATGAGCGGAATGCGGCCGTCCGCGGTGAGTTGTTCAAGCTATTTTCGACCGGGGCGAGTCCGCAATCGGCGGCGGGGAGTTTGAAGCAGCTTTTGTGCTGCCTGCCAATGATGGCGGGGAGCGGATCACTCACTTATGACAATATTTTCCGCATCATCATCATGCAGTTTTTGGATCCCCACAATTTTGATGTGCGGAGCGTGAAGAAGACGTGCGTTCACATCGTGCATCCGGATGGGAGGATCATTCCGTTTGATACGTTCAATATGTTTTATCGGGATGAGAAGGAGAAGAGGCTGGGGGAGTTGAGGGAGGAGACGGTGACGCAGGTGAAGGTGCAGGGACGGGAGGTGGTGGGGCAAGCCCCACCCTACGTTTCGGGCGTTGCGGAATGAGAGCGACGGGGATATATCGCGGCCATGGCTGAGGTTCGCATCGGCATCTCGGGATGGCGCTATGCGCCGTGGCGGGGAACCTTTTATCCCAAAGATTTGACCCAAAAACGCGAGCTGGAATATGCCAGCCGCAAGCTCAACTCGATTGAAATCAATGGCTCGTTTTATTCGCTCCAGCGGCCGAAGAATTATCTGGAGTGGCATGAGCAGACTCCGGAGGATTTTGTTTTTTCGCTGAAGGGCAGCCGGTTCATCACCCACATGAAGCGGCTGAATGATGTGAAGGCGCCGCTGGCGAATTTTTTGGCGTCGGGGGTGCTGGCGCTGCGGAACAAGTTGGGGCCGATTTTGTGGCAATTTCCGCCGAATTTTGGATTTAATGAGGAGAAATTTGCGACGTTTTTTGAAATGCTGCCGAAGGACACGAAAGAGGCGGTGAAATTGGCGAAGCGTCACGATGCGCGGATGAAGGGGAGATCGTGGCTGGAGATTGATAAGAATCGGAAGTTGCGGCATGCCGTGGAAGTTCGCCATGAGAGCTTCAAGACGCCCCAATTCGTGAAGCTGCTTCGGAAACACAATCTCGCTCTCGTCTTCGCGGATACGGCCGGCAAATGGCCGTACATGGAGGATGTAACTTCCGATTTCATCTACGCGCGGCTGCATGGTGATGAGGAGATCTATGTGAGCGGCTATACCAATGCCGCTTTGGATTGGTGGGCGGCGAGGTTGTGCAAGTGGAAGGGTGGCGGAGAGCCGGAGGATCGGAAGACGGTGCTGGCAGCGCGGCCGAAAAAGCGCAAGAGCCGCGATGTGTTTGTCTATTTCGACAATGACGTGAAAGTAAGAGCGCCCTATGACGCGATGGGGCTGATGGCGCGGATGTCCGGCCAATCTCCGCCGAAGGCGGAGGTGCACCAGGTGGCAGAGGCGGCCCGGACGAGCTGGCCCAAATTGTAGGTCCGGCTGTGCCGGACGTTTTCGTGGTCACGTCCGGCAGAGCCGGTCTGCCTTTGCCTATTTTTCCTTGAGCAAATCGATCAGCCCAACGTCGATATATTGCCCGCCCGTGGTTTGTTTGCAGTGGATGGCGATCGTGTTCGGCCCTGAGCGAAGAGCGGCCTTGCCCTTTTCGCTCAAGGGGATGGTCACGTAGTCGCTGGTGAAGCCCGGGGCAGTGGCGACGAGTTGGCCGTTGATGTAGACCTCCGCATCCTCATCGTGATGGATGAGCAGGTGCGGCTCGTTGAAGGCGGTCACTCGCAAATCGAAAGTTTTGCGAATCCAGATCTCGGGCGTCTTCCATTCCGTCCCCACGACCGCGCCGGGCGTGCCTTCGGTGCCGAAGCCGGCCGTTGCAGTGGTCCACCAGGTATCGTTGAAGTCGGGGCTGGTCCAATTATCGGCCGGCTTTTCGATGACATAGCGCCAATCAATCGGAGTATCGCGCGCCACTGGGATCAACGTGATCAGGCGCGGCGCTGGAAGCGAAAGCTTCTTATGCGCGGCCATGATCTTCTCCTCGTTCGGCTTGATCATGGCGCGGTCGTAGGTCATCAGGCCGTTCACTTCCATCTCGACGTCGGTGGTCTGCGTGTAGACGGCGGCGGAGAGGCCCGACGCGGCCAGAAGCCGGAGGTTTTGGGTGAGAAAGACATAAGCGTCAGTGAGCGAGTCGCGGTCCTGGAAGGTGCGATAGCCCCAGTTGCCCTTTTCCTTCCAGAGATGGCCGGATATGGGCAGGCCCAGCCCGCCATATTCGCCCAAAACGGCCGCGCGGTTCTCTTCGGGCTTGGGCGCGCCTGGGCCGGGATACAGATGGATATCATGGACATCGCCGGCCGGAAAATCGTTCCATCCGCTGGCGCAATCGGCCAGACGCGTGGGATCGAGTTGTTTGACGAGATTGGTGATGCGCGCGGTGTGGTATTGCCCCCAACCTTCGTTGAAGGGCACCCACAGGACGATGCATGGATGGTTGTAGTGGGTGTCGATCAGCGCCCGCAACTCGCGCTCAAAGTTGTCGGCCGATTCTTTGCTGCGGGTGATTTCTCCCTTGCCGGGAGCGACGTGTTTGTCGCCGCTGGGCATGTCCTGCCAAACCAGCAGCCCGAGTTTGTCGCACCAGTAATACCAGCGATCCGGCTCGACCTTCACGTGCTTGCGGGCCATGTTAAAGCCAAGCTTCTTGGTGATTTCGATGTCGTACTTGAGCGCCTCATCGGTGGGGGCGGTGTAAAGGCCATCGGGCCAGAAGCCCTGATCCAGCGGGCCGTGTTGGAAGACGAATTGGTTGTTGAGCATGATGCGGGTGACGCCCTGAGCATCCTTGCCGAGAGCGATCTTGCGCATGCCGAAGTAGGAGGTGACTTCATCCTTGCCAGCGCGGACCCGCAGAGTGTAGAGGTGCGGGGAATCGGGCGACCAGAGCTTGGCGTCGTCAATTTTGAGATTGAACTTGCCCGTGGGGCCGGTGGCCGTGGCGACTTCCTGATTGCCATCCATGGCGGCCAGTTGGATTTCGCTCGTGCCCACGCCGTCAACGATCACGGCAACTTCGCCTTTATCGATGTCGGGAGTGATCTTGAGTGAGCGGATGTAGTTCTGCGGAACGGCCTCGATCCAGACGGTCTGCCAGATTCCGGTGGTCGGCGTGTACCAGATGCCGTTGGGGCGGGCGTGTTGCTTGCCCATGGGCTGGTAGCCGTCGGTGGTGGGGTCCCAGACTGAAACGGAGACAATGTTTTGGCCTTCGACGAGTTTGTCGGTGATGTCGAAGGAGAACGGGTCATAGCCGCCGGTGTGCGTGCTGACCAGTTTCTTGTTCACAAAGACGGTGGCATTCCAATCGACAGCGCCAAAGTGCAGGAGAATGCGCTGCCCCTTCCAGGTTTCGGGGAGGCGGAAAGAGCGCTGATACCAGAGGCGATTTTGCGCGCCGACCGGTTTCATGACACCCGAAAGGGCGGATTCGATGGGGAAGGGGACGAGGATTTTGCCCTGGTATTTTTCGGGCTGCGTGTTGGTTTCCTTGGGTGCAATCGCGTAGTCCCACAGCCCGTTGAGGTTGACCCACTCCGGCCGCTCCATCTGCGGCCGCGGGTATTCGCGATGCACATTGTCGGGGGAGACGTCTTTGGCCCACCTTGTCATCAGTGGGGCGGTTTGAGATTGCCACTGTCCGTGAGCAAAACCAGTGGCCAAAACAAGAACGATGCTGCCGAAAATGAAGGGGGATTTCATGCTGCTTCCTTGTAAGTCCCGATCCCCACTCACCACTGGCATGGCGCGCAAACCCGGAAGATGGTGGGCGATGCCCACCTTTGGCCTTATCGGCCAAATCCCTGTGCGACATTATGCCGCGGCCGTGGCTTCCAGGCCCAGCACGCGGGCCGTGGTTTCGCCAAGGGTGGCGGGGCTGTCGGTTACGGTGACCCCGGCTTCCTTCATGGCGGCGATTTTGGATTCGGCCGAGCCTTCGCCGCCGGAAATTATCGCTCCTGCATGACCCATGCGCCGGCCGGGAGGCGCTGTTCTTCCCGCAATAAAACCGACGACCGGCTTCTTTACATACTGCTTGATAAAAGTGGCCGCCGCTTCTTCATCGCTGCCGCCGATTTCACCGATCATGATGATCGCATCGGTGTCGCTGTCGCGGTTAAACAAATCGAGTACGTCAATGAAGTTCACGCCCTTGATCGGATCGCCGCCGATGCCGACGCAGGTGGTCTGGCCGATTCCCCGCGTGGTGCATTGCCAGACGGCTTCGTAAGTCAGCGTGCCGGAGCGGGAAATGATGCCGACTTTCTTGCCGGTTTTGCTCTCGCGCGCCGGCGTATGGATATAACCCGGCATGATGCCGATTTTGCACTCCCCCGGCGTAATGATTCCGGGGCAGTTTGGGCCGATGAGCACGCTCTTGGGCTTGTCGCGCAAAAACGCTTTGACTTTCACCATATCCAGAACCGGGACGCCTTCGGTGATGGCGACGATGACTTTGATTCCCGCGTGGGCCGCTTCCATGATGGCATCGGCCGCAAATGGCGCGGGGACGAAGATCATGCTGGCAACCGCACCTGTCTCATTCACGGCCTGCTGAACCGTGTCGAAAATGGGCAGCCCGTTGGCATCTTTCTGGCCGCCTTTTCCCGGCGTGACGCCGCCGACCATTTTGGTGCCGTATTCCAGGCAGCTTTTGGTGTGAAATGCGCCAGCCGAGCCGGTGATGCCCTGAGTGATAACCTTGGTGCGTTTGTTTACGAGGATGCTCATGGGAGGGGGAAGGGTATAGCGGGCAAAGAACACTGGCAAGAACCATAACCAGGTCAGTACAATGTGGCCCGCCACTTCTGGAGTTTGCACTTGCCAGCCACTCTGATCGACATCGCGCGGGAAACGCGCACGAGCATCAGCACGGTCAGCCGCGTATTGGCCGGAGGTACGGTCTCGGCGCGCATCAGCGATGGCACGCGCGAGCGGGTGATGGAGGCGGCCAGGCGCATGGGATATCGGCCAAACCTCGTGGCCCGCTCGCTGCGAACGCGAAAGTCGAACACGGTGGCGCTGCTGTTTTCGGACATTGCCAATCCCTGGTTTGGGCAGATCGCCAGTCTGATCGAACAGAGCCTGCATCGGCACGGCTATTCGACGATGCTGTGCAACAGCGGCGAGGACCCGCAGCGCGAGCTGGAATATCTGAAATTGCTGCCGTCGAAGGGGATTGACGGATTGATCCTGGTGCCGCTGGCGCGGAGTAAAAAGACGCTGGTCGAGATCCTCCCGGCGGATTTGCCGATTGTGATTCTGGATCGGCCGATCGCGGGGATTCCTTCCAGCGTGTCGAGCGACCAGGATCAGGCGGCGACGATTCTGTGCGATGCCCTGGAGCGCGTCGGCGTGAGGAAAGTGGCGCTGGTCTGTGGGCCGCATCATGTGGTGACGCACCGCCGGCGGGCGGAGATCGCTTCGCAGCGGTTTGAAGTTCTGGAGCGCCATGAGGGGCCGGCCCAGCGCGAGACCGGCCGCCAGGGCTTCATCCATTTTCTCGGGGTCCAGCCGGATGCGATCATCTGCACCAATAATTTCCTGGGGCAGGGGGTAATTGACGCGATTGATGAAATCGAGAATCCGCCGATTGTGGGAGTGTTTGATGAGATTCCCATGATGCACCTGCTGCCGATTCCGATCATCGCCAGCGTGCAGGATGTGGATGCGCTGGCCGACGGATGCGTGCGGCAACTATTGCCGCAGCTTCAGGGAGAGAAGCAAAAACTAGAGCCGATTCTGCTGCCGGCGCGGGCGGTGGCGAATCGGGAGTTTCAGATAAGGGTGGCGGGCTAGTCAATCCGGCGGATGATCATCACCTCGACAACCGAGCCTCGCTTAGCATAGGCGATGCCGCGAAACGTGGAGAAGGATTCGTAGCGAGCGCGGACGTCTGGGGGGAGTTTAAGCCACAGATCACTTGTCAGGACGACCCATTTGGCCCACTGATTCCGGGGTGTATTGGCGAAGTAGGTGTTTTCCTTTTCTCGGATCGTGCCTCCCTGGTAATAGGCCAGGGAATCTTCGCGATAGTCGAGGTTGATGACATCGCCGCTGCGGGTTGCACCGTTTTCCAGCAGGACGGAGGCAATTCGCTCGGGCAGCCAGAGGAATTGAGCGTTGGGGAGATACAGCGTGTAGAAGATGGCGATGACTGCCATCATCCCAGCGCCCATTGCCGCCCCGGCGGCGACGATGCGGCCGCGGGCGAAAAAGATGAAGACTGTTGCGGCGTAAAGAATTCCCGCGATGGTGAGGATTGTCATCGCGGTGGTCGGGAGTGAATCAAAGTGGCGAAGCGCCAGCCACGGTATCGCGCCAACCGCCGCGGCGATGATGGCCCAGATGGCAACGAGCGCGATGAAGGCCGGGCGGCGGAGGTCGCGGATCTGACCGCGAACGGCGCGAACCAGCATGTCGGCCGTCATGAACGCCAACGGCGGGAATGCCGGCAGGATGTAGTGGGCCAGCTTGGTTTTGACGATCTCCATCAAAATCCATGGCCCGATCACACCGGCCAGCGCGAATCGCAGCGGCGCCAGCCGGCGGTTGCGCCAGGCCCACGGCAGCGCGGCCGGAAGCAGGATGCACCAGGGGAAAAATGTCGCCCAGACAGTGACCAGGTAATAACCCGGCGGGCCGGCGTGGCCTTCGAGCGGCTTCATGCTGCGGGCGACGACATCGTGCCAGAAGGCTCTTCTCAAGAACGTCGGCTCGCGATGCTGGAGCTGTATCAGCCATGGCGCTACCACCGCGCTGGCGATAAGAATTCCGAAAAGAGGCCGCGTGTGAGACCACCATCGAATCGCATTGAGCCATGCCCGGGCGTTGCGGCATTCACGGCCGACATCAAGCGCGGCGAGAATAATCATCGTCGTCAATTGAATGCCCAGCACCACCGGGCCCTTGGTGAGCAGCGCCAGCCCAATCGAGAGCCAGAGAATCAGCGTAACACCCCACGAACGATTGCCCTGATAGACCGCAAAGAGCGAAAGCTGGGCGAGGGTGATCCACAGGAGCAGGACCGAATCGGTGATGCACATCTTCGCGGCCGCGATCACCAGGCCGCTGGTGGAGAGGATGAATGTGGTCCACAGGGCACGTCGCCAGCCGATGGATTTGCCGATGGCGATGGCGAGGACAGTGAGGGTAATCACCATCGCCACGGCCGATGGAAGCCGCGCCGCGAACGGCTCGGTTGAATTCAGCAGCCACATCGCCCCCGCCTGGCACCAATAGATAAAAATGGGTTTGGCGGTCCGCACATCATCCAGCAGCCGCGGAACCACCCAGTCCGGCGGATCCGACTGAAGCATCTGCCTGGATGTCTGCGCATACCGCGGCTCATCCCGATCCCACAGCCCGACGCGATCATTGCCAATCAAATAAAGCGCCGCCGCCGCGATGATCACGAGAATGAGATATCGCTGGGGACGGGACATGCGGGCAATAGACTAGGTGAAGCAGGGGTGAAGACAAGATGTTTCGAGGGTACAATGGAGATAGAGGTGCGTATGGTCGTGCTCAATGGACATTTTGATGGGCGGCAAGTGGTTCTGGATAGCCCAATTCCCGAGGGAATCCCCGCCAACACGCCGGTGAAGGTGATATTCAACGGAGAATCCGGCAGTTCCGCACTGGCCGAGATCGTCAAGTTGGCCAGACCCGGCGGGCTCCCGCGTGACTTTTCACGAAATCATAAACACTACGTTAAGGGAGCTCCGCGTCGATGACGCCTGTCTTTTTGGACACCTCTTTTCTCTTGGCTCTCGTTTTGTCAGACGATGAAGATCACGAACGGGCCGTCAAGTGGCGGCAAGCTGTCAAGTCTCCGTTGCTGACGACCGAATACGTGTTATTGGAAGTGCTGGATGCCTTGATCTCAGGCCCTCTGCGCGACATTGGCCTTTCGGTGATCAGGCTGCTCAATTCCGACCCCGTGGTTCAGATAATTCCCGCCAGCACCGCGCTCCTCGAAGCTGGAATCAATCTCTTTGCGCAGCGCATGGACAAGGAGTGGGGAATCACTGATTGCATTTCCTTTGCTGTCATGCAGGCCAATAGCGCAAGCCAAGCCCTCACCGCTGACCATGATTTCGTGCAGGCGGGATTCGCTGCACTACTGCTTCAAACTCCACCCGATCACTAAACCTTCGGCTCCCAACCTTTGCGATATTCCCGTGACCACAGCGCCATCGCATCCGGATCATTCTTGATCCGACGCGTGGCCGGATCGAAATTCAGGGCGCGTCCGACGCGGTGGGAGATATTGCCCAGGTGACACATGAGCGTGCTCTTCACGCCTTCTTCGATTTCGGCGTTCAGCTTTTCATCAGAGCGAATGGCATTGAGGAAATTTTCCTGGTGCGTCGAATCACCACCTGCTCCGGTGCCTTTGGCCACTTCCTTGCCGGCCATGTCATAAATCGTGTAGCCGCCGCCGGTGATCATCAGCGAGCCCTTTTCGCCGTAAAAACCGACATCAAAATCGGGATCGTTGGGGGTTTTTCCCATCCAGCTCCGGCCCTCCCAGACGATGGTTTTGTCGCCAAAATCGAAGCTGACATTGTGTGTGTCCGGCGTTTCCTGGTCATCGTCGTGGCGATATTTGCCCCCCGCGGAGCTGATGTGCGAGGGAGCATCAGCGCCCATCCCCCAGCGCTGAAGATCGATGTAGTGAACGCCGTTATTGCCAAGCTCGCCGGTGCCCCAGTGCCAGAACCAGTGCCAGTGATAGTGCAGGAAATTGTCGCGATAGCCGCGCTCCGGCGCGGGACCCTGCCAGAAATTGTAATTGAGATAGGCGGGAACGGTCGCAGCCCGGCCGCGGCCGATGGTGGGGCGATTGTTGAAATAGTAGGAGTGCGATAACAGCACGCGGCCGATCTCGCCGTTCTTGATCCGCCCCATGGCCTCGATGATCCCCGGCCAGCTCCGCCGCTGCGTTCCCAGCTGCACTTTGCGATTGTATTTCCGGGCGGCGGCCACCATCATCTCGCCCTCGGCCGGATTGTGGCAGGCGGGTTTTTCGACGTAAACATGCTTGTTGGCCGCGCACGCGTAGATCATCGCCGGGCCGTGCCAGTGGTCGGGTGTGGCGATGACGATCGCATCCACGGCCGGATCGTCGATAACCCGCCGGAAATCCGCCACTCCCTCCGGCTTGCGCGACTGTTTGGCCGCGACGGCATCGACGGCCTTGCCCATGTGCCGCTCATCCACGTCGCAGATATACGCCACCTCGGCGTTCTTCTGCCCCGCGAAACCGACGGCCAGCTCCGAACCGCGGCCGTTGCCGCCGTTGCTGTTGCGCGATGTGCCCATCACGCCGATGATCACCTTCTCATTAGCGCCGGCGATGGCCATCGACGAGAGCGCTGTCGACGCGATGGCGGCGGCGGACGTGCTGCGAATGAAATGCCTGCGAGAGATCGGGACGTTGCGATTACTCATGTTTAATACCCTCTGTGCGCATGCTGAAAGTTAGCAGAATTCGAGTTGAGGATCGAGGGGGCCGCATAGGCTCCGCTGCCGCGGGCGGCAGAGAGCTAGACGTCCGCCAAGGTGGACCCTACGCTTTGCAGCCGATGACGTGGGTGATCGTGGGCTCTTTGGTGGCGTTGGCCGGGCTGCTCATGGTGGCGGAGCGGGCGGGCGCGCCGGTGGTTTTGGCGCTGGAATTCAAGGGGGACCTGAAGCGCGAATCGCGATGGCTCGCACAATACGGCCAGGGGGCATGCACCCTGGTCGCCGCTGGTTTGATGCTCCTTCTGGACCCACGCAGACTGAAGCATGACATGCAACCGGGCATTCTTCTGGTGATTATCGTGTTCGGGACGAGTTTGATCTGCACCATCCTTAAGCGGCTGCTCGGCCGCGTGCGGCCGGGGAGGGATGATGCCGGAAAATTTCTGGGACCAACCTGGAGTCACGCCAACTTCCGAGAAAGTTTCCCTTCCTCGCATAGCGCATCCGCCGTGGCCATGAGCCTGTTGCTGGCCAGGCTCTATCCCCCGGCGGCGCTGCTCTTCTGGGCGCTGGCGTTGATCTGCGCGGCCTTGCGGTATTTGATGGATGCGCACTGGCCCAGCGATGTGGTGGCCGGGATTGCATTGGGATTGGCGGCCGGAACCGTGGCTTGCCGTCTGACGGGAGTGTAGGAGCTGTGCGCTACGACCTGTCAACCGTTGCCGATCGGCTGGGCGATGCGGTCGCGCAAGCCGAGCGGGAATTACAGCTCGAGCAGGCGGTCTACGGCCTGGATGCCCGGGATGAACTGGCCCAGCAAAATCTTCTTGCCTCACATCTGCGGCATTATTACGAGGTTGCCCGCGAGGTTCATTATCCATCCTCGGCCGGAGCGAAGCGAACCCACCGGATGCGCTGTGACATCGTGCTCAGCCCCAAGGAATGTCCACTGAAACTGGATTTTGCCCCGGCCACGCTTTTTGATCCGAAGCAGCAGTGTTCGCCGCAAGAGGCGCTGTGGCTGGAGGTGAAAGCCGCTTATCAATTCCGCGAAGGCGGGATTCGCCACGGCGGCTATGGCATGCAGTGGCGCTCGGCGGTCGTGGAAGATCTGCGAAAGATGGAGGCCGAGCCGCTGATCCACGAGGCCGCCCTGGTGTTGGTGGTTTTCAACGAGTCACTCGAGATACTCGACAAGGATCTCGATCTTTTCGAAACCGTCCTGGCGCAAAAAGAGGTCTTGGCCGGTTTTCGACATGTGCGAAGCATCCCCATCCTCGAGCGCATCGGCCATCGCCTCTGCACCGTCGCGGTTTGGCCGACGATTCAGCGATAAGGCGACGATCTTGAACGATCCTTGTAGGGGGCGGCTTCAGCCGCCGGCTTTCGTCGCTACGGTGCCTGAAACCCGTCCCCCACCTGCGATTGCCGAGCAGATGGCCTCAGCCACGAGACCGTTCATTTTTCGCGGTTTTTCGCGGTCATTCCGTCGCAGCCACCGCTATAGCGCAATAACCACTCCAGTTGAGCTCGTGATTCTCCTCACGAAGTAGCCGTAAATGCAGCATTGTCGGCCACTTTTGCATCTGCCGCTTTGCCTGGCCCTTCGCGGCACAGGCTTTGTATCTGAACAAATAGAGTCGCCCGTGAGACGTATCGCGGGCAGGCAGAAAGAGCCTTCTCTTTTGTATGGGGGAGGCCGGATTAAAAAGGAGCAGCCATGTTGACCATTCTTTCCACCGCCCTGCTTGCCCAGGCGTTGCATCCGCTTGTCTGGTGGGCGCTGGTCTTCTTTGTGATCGCGATCATTGCCTATCTGCTCGGCGCCCGCGGCGTCGCCGGCATGAGCGCTGGCGTTGGCCGGACCCTGCTGTTTGTGTTCCTGGTGCTGGCGATCCTCTTCGCCATCATCGGATTCATCAACCGGGCTTAGCTCCGGCGCAGTTGTAGGGCATGCTTCAGCATGCCGTTTGATTGTCGTAGGACATTTGTTAACGGGCCGATCGCGAAGCAGCCTCCTTCCCCTTCGCGGTCGGCTCTCTTATTGTTTGAAAATGCCGCCGCGCCGAAAATCGACCGCCAGAAAAAAGGGCCCAACTGAGCAGGAACAGTCGGCGGGCATCATCGTATTTCGCAAAGGCGCCGAAGGCGAGAAGCTTTATCTGCTCCTTGATTACGGCCGCTATTGGGACTATCCCAAGGGACACGTTGAAGCGGGGGAAGATGAGCGGTCGGCCGCGCTGCGGGAATTGGCCGAGGAAACCGGTATCAAACATATTGAGCTCATGGACGATTTTCGCGAGGAGATCGTTTACTTTTTCCGCCCGCCGGGACGGGGATTGGTGCGGAAGACCGTGGTATTTTTTGTCGGGGAGGTGGATTCCGACAAGGTCGCCATCAGCCATGAGCATGTCGGTTACGCTTGGCTCCCTGGCGAAGAAGCGCTGTCGCACGTGAAGTATCCAACCGCCAAACAGGTCATGCAGGCCGTGTTGAAACATTTGGAACCGTAGGTCCGGCTGTGCCAGACAATGGCTCAATGTCCGGCACAGCCGGACCTGCGCGAGTTTTTTTCATTGACAGGTGATTACAACCGTAGTAATCTGTCCGGGACAGTTGTAGTCATTCCTGGAGCTTCATGGCTGCCCTCCCGCAGATTTCCGACTCCGAATGGGATGTGATGAAGGTGGTCTGGGAGGCCGGGCCGGCCACGGCGGGGCAAATCGTGCAACATCTGGCGGGCCAGACCGACTGGCATCCGCGGACCATCAAAACCCTCCTCAGCCGCCTGGTGAAAAAGGGGGCGGTGGCGATGGAGGAGGATGGCAAGCGCTATCTGTATCGTGCCAAAGTCACCCGCGAAGCCTGCCGCCGCTACGAGGCCCGCTCATTCCTCTCCAGAGTGTTCGATGGCGCGGTTGCCCCCGCCCTGGTGCATTTCCTCAAAACATCCGAGCTCTCGCGTGAGGAGATTGAGGAGCTCAAGCGCATACTCGAGCGGGAGGGACGATGAATTTCTCCGCCTCGCTGACCAGTGCCGGGGACTGGCTGCTGCGTGCCTCGTGGCAGGCCGGTGTGCTGGCCATCCTGATCCTGGCCGTCCAGTGGCTCGCCGGATCACGCATTTCCGCGCGCTGGCGCTATAACCTTTGGATGCTGGTGCTGCTCCGGCTACTGCTGCCCGCAGTGCCCACGAGCCAACTAAGCGTGCACAATCTGATCGCATTGCCCGGCAATCCCGCGCCACCGCCCCCACGAAAAATCGAGCAACCTGTCGATGCAAAGCTGTCGGTGGTGGTTCTTGAAGCCGAGCCGCTTCCGATTCGAACCACACCGCCACAAATCATCCCGGTAACACCGGCCAACTCCTGGCGGGATTATGCGATCCCGGCCGCATGGCTCCTCTGGCTTTGCGGATTCCTCGTCCTTTTCCTGCGAACGCTCGTCGCCACCGCCAAACTGGCGATTCATAGCCGTCGCTTCGCGCCAGTAACTGATTCAAAAGCGCTCGAACTGCTCGATCAGGCGCGCCAGAGCATGCGCATCCGCCGTCGCATCACCCTCCTCTCCGCCCCCAACCTCACAACTCCCGCCCTGATGGGTCTCATCCATCCCCGCATTCTCCTCCCCACCCGCGTGCTGGGCGAATTCCATCCCTCCGAGCTGCGTCTGATTTTCCTCCACGAACTCGCCCATCTGCGCCGCTGGGATGTGGCAGTCAACTGGCTGATCACGCTCCTCAACATGCTCCACTGGTTCAATCCCCTGCTCTGGATCGCCTTCGCCCGCCTTCGCGCTGAGCGCGAGCTGGCGTGCGACGAGCTGGTATTGCAAGCCAGCGATCCCCACGAGCGGCGGGAATACGGCAACACCATGATCAAACTTTTGCAGGCTTTCTCCCGCGGCAGTGCGCTGCCGGGAGCGGTCGGCATTCTCGAAGGTCAAGCGCCCCTGCGGCGGAGGATCACCATGATCGCGCAATTCGATGGCAAGCAACACCGGACGTGGATGGCTCTTCTTGCGGCAATCATCCTGGCGATGGTTTGTCTGACCGATGCGGCCGTTGGGCAGCAGGGTGGCACTCGGTCCAGGCGCGGCGGCGCTGACAACCCGCCGGGCAACCTGGGCGCCCAACCGCAGCCAGCTCCCGGCATTTCTGGCGGCGCAGGACTCGGCGGCGAAGCAGCGCCAGGAATCCTCATTCCACGTTTCGCCAATGATGAAAGAGATGCCGCCGGCGATGCGGCCAGCGCGGAAACCCGCAGGTCGCTTTCCCGAAAAGTGCCCGAGGTGAAATTCGATCAGGTGCCGCTGCCGGATGTCATTGCTTTCATCCAGGACCTCACCGGCCTCAATGTCTATGTCGATTGGAAAGCCATGGAGGCCGCCGGCATCGACCGGAATGTGGCCGTCACCCTGCGGCTGAAGGATGTGGCGGCCAGTGAAGTGCTGCGGCTGGTGCTCCGCGAGGCGTCGCCGTTCCTGCGATTTGAAATTGAAAGCGGCATCGTCGTCATCTCGCCCAATCCGCGTCAGCCGGTGGCGGTGATCAAGGCCTACAACGTGGACGATCTCACGCGGCAGAATGATGCACAGTTGCAACGATCCGCCGAGATGTTGGAGGATCGACTCAAAACTGCCACTGACGACGGGCAACGGGATCAAGTCCGCAACCAGATTGCCAGCCTTGAGGCATCCATCGAGGAGCGCTGCAATCAGCGGATCCAGGAGTTGGTCGTCCTCATCCACAACACGGTTGCGCCCTACGTGACCACTGGCATGGCCGTGCGCGCCTTCGATACGAAATTGATCATCACCGCCGATGAGTCGGGGCATCAGGAGGTGGCCAAGGTTCTCAACATGCTCCGCGACAAAGGCGAGAGGCCGGCCGAGGGGCGCAAAACCGCTCCCAAGACCGGCGGCGCTACTGCTCCGTGAGCTTCGCCGCTAAATTGTCCGCATGCAGTTGAACCATGAGCTGATCGTCGAGCCTATCGGCCTCGATGTCGAGAAGCTGCCCCGCCCGCTGAATTTCGCGGAACTTTTCGGCAACGACCATCCGATCGAGATCGAAATCGGCATCGGCAAGGGCACCTTCATCACCGAACAGGCCAAAGCCCGGCCCGAAGTCAATTTCCTCGGCATCGAATGGGCGCGTTGGTTCTGGCGCTATTCCAGCGACCGCCTGCGCCGCAATAAATGCGATAACGCCCGAACCGTCCGGGCCGAGGCCGCCTATTTTCTCACCGAATTCGTCCCGCCGGAGAGCATTTCCGTCCTGCACATTTATTTTCCCGATCCCTGGCCCAAAAAACGCCATCACAAGCGGCGGCTCATCCAGGAAAAATTCATGCCCGTGGTGCGGCGCATCCTCATTCCCGGCGGCCGGCTTCAGGTGGTGACCGATCATGCGGAATATTTTGAGCAGATCGAGCAGGTCATCCGATCTTCACAGCTTCAGGTTGTTGATTACAATCGCCCCGGTTCGGCCGGAGCCGGTGAATATGTCGGCACGAATTTCGAGCGCAAGTATCAACGCCAAGGCCGGCCGTTTTTTGCCATCGCCGCGGTGCGACCGCTCTTATGAAGGTGATGCCAAGGGGTACTTGACATATTCCCATAACGGAATATTATCGCTGGCCAGCACGTAAATGACGCGTCAGGATTAGGCGGCACTGCAACCACCAGAAACCAGGAAGGATACACCGATGAGCAAGGTACGAGTTTTGGCCGGAACGAAAAAAGGCGCCTTCATTCTCACCTCCGACGGCAACCGCCACCGCTGGAGCGTCAGCGGCCCCCACTTCGCCGGCTGGGAGATTTATCATCTCAAAGGCTCGCCGCTCGATCCCAACCGGATTTTCTGCTCGCAGACCAGCGGCTGGTTCGGCCAGATCATCCAGCGCTCCGACGATGGCGGCAAAACCTGGCACCAACCCGGCCTCAAACCCGGCGAACCCACCACCACGCCCGACGGCACGCCCATTGCCGAGAGCAACCGGTTCGTCTACGACACCGTCCCGCCCAACGGCAAGCCCCTCACCACCCATCAGTGGTATGACGGCACTCAGCACCCCTGGGAATTCAAGCGCGTCTGGCACCTGGAGCCATCACTCAACGATCCCGACACCATCTACGCCGGCGTCGAAGATGCCGCTCTCTTCCGCACCACTGACGGTGGGAAAAGCTGGCACGAATTGGCCGCTCTGCGCGGCCATCCCACAGGCGCCAAATGGGCGCCGGGCGCTGGCGGCATGGGCCTGCACACCATCATCCTCGATCCCAAAAATCCCGGCCGGATTTTCATCGCCATCTCTTCCGCCGGAACCTTCCGCAGCGACGATGGCGGCAAAAACTGGAAGCCCATCAACCACGGCCTGCATTCGCAGTACATCGCCGATCCCAACGCCGAAGTCGGCCACTGCATCCACCGCATCGCCATGCACCGCTCGCGGCCCAATGTGCTGTTCATGCAAAAGCACTGGGATGTCATGCGCAGTGACGATGCCGGCGACTCCTGGCACGAGGTCAGTGGCAATCTCCCCTCCGACTTCGGCTTCCCCGTCGATGTTCATGCCCACGAGCCGAACACGATCTACGTCGTCCCCATCAAGAGCGATTCGGAGCATTTCCCCCCCGAAGGAAAGCTCCGCGTCTACCGCAGCAAAAGCGGCGGAAACGAATGGGAACCGCTCACCAAGGGCCTGCCCCAGCAGGACTGCTACGTCAACATCCTCCGCGAGGCCATGTCCGTGGACGACCTGGACCCCTGTGGCATCTATTTCGGCACCACCGGCGGCCAGGTCTACGCCTCGGCCGATGGAGGTGATAGCTGGAATCCCATCGTGCGCGATCTTCCCGCGGTGTTGTCGGTCGAGGCGCAGGTAATCCCATGATCCGCGTCATCCTCCCCCATCATCTGCGAACCCTCGCCAGCGTCGGCCGCGAGGTTCAGCTCGATGTCCCCCGCCCAGTCACCCAGCGCTCCGTCCTCGATGCCCTCGAGGCGAAATATCCCATGCTCAGCGGCACCATCCGCGATCAAAGCACCAAACAGCGGCGAGCCTTGGTCCGCTTCTTCGCCTGTCAGGAAGATTTGTCCCACGAACCCCTCGATGCGCCGCTCCCTGAGAAAGTAACTTCGGGTGAGGAGCCTTACCACATCATCGGCGCCATCGCCGGCGGGTAGACTCGCGCTCAAATGTCCATCACCCGAACCTCCGCTCCCGCGGGCTTGGCCGGCTCATTCTCCGCCCGCACCAGCAACCCATGCGCTGCCGCCAGCGTGAATAAATCCGCCGACCCTTTCCACGGCAACGGCCGAACCAGCAGATCCTGCGACGACCATTCCAGCAGCACCGGCTGATAAAACTCCCGCGGCCCATTCGCTTCCAGCGGCGTCGCCAGCTTTCCATTCAGCCATCGCTCCACGGGCATCCCCCCGCTCATTCTCGCAAACAGGCGCGATGCCAGCCGCAGCAGACACACAAACCCGCTCACCGGATTCCCCGGCAGCCCAAAAACCTGGCACACCCCTTCCACCGGCCCGATCATCACCGGATCACCCTCAGTCTTTCTGGTCCCCACGGCCTTGCGATCCACCGACGAAAAAATAAACGGCTTCCCCGGTTTGATCCGCAGCTTGCCGATCTTCAGCTCCGCCCCCAGCTCTTTGAGAATCGCCGGCACAAAGTCATACCGCCCCATGCTCATCCCCCCGCTGATCACCGCCGCATCCACTGCCAGCGCCTTCAGCAGCGCATGCCGGATCGACTCCGGCTTGTCCGCAATGATCCCCAGATCGATCACCCGGCATCCCATCCGCCGCAGCAGCGAAGACATCATGATGTTGTTGGAATTGCGAATTTCCGACGGTGCCGGCGGCGAATCAAACGGCACAATCTCATCCCCGGTCGCAAAAATCGCCACACGCGGCGCCGCGAACACCTTCACCATCGCTGCCCCCACGCTCGCCGCGGCCGCCAAACCGCCCGCCTCCAGGCGCGTTCCCGCCTTCAACACCACCTGCCCTTGTGGCGCATCGCTTCCCGACTTTGCAATATATCGTCCCGGCTTGGACGTGCCGGTGATACGAACACCCGCGCCGCTGCTCGTCGTCTCCTCCACCGGCACCACACAATCCGCTCCCGGCGGTATTGGCGCGCCCGTCATAATCGCCATCGCCTCTCCAGCGCCCAGAGCACGACTCGAACTTTGCCCCGCCGCAACTTCCCCCACCACCTTCAATTCCGCCGGCACTCTCGCCAAATCCGCACATCTCACCGCAAACCCATCCATCAAACTTTTATCAAACGGCGGATAATTCCGATCCGCCCGCAAATCCTCCGCCAGCCGCAGCCCCTGCGCCTCCTGAAGCGGCATCTCCACCACCCGCGGCGCAACCGGCGTGGCATCGATGATCGCAATCGCCTGCGCCACCGTCAGCAGATCGGAAACACCCGGCTCGCTCATGGATGCAAATGGAAACCCATGCGCTCCTGCGCGTCAATGAGCCCGCCTCCGCGGGGGCGGCTTCGGCCGCCGAATCCGGTAAGATGCCAGCGCGTGAAATACCGCCTGGTTTCCACCCTCGCCGCCCTTTCCCTGCTGCTGTGCATCATCACCTGCGCTGTTGCTGTGCGAAGCTGGTCGGTGGAAGACTGGATGGCCCGCAGCCGCTGGTACGTTGATGGTCCCAGCGCCCGCGAAATCTCCTGGACCCTACTATCCGAGCGCGGAAATCTCGCCGTCGGCCGCCGCGAAATCGATGTCCCCATCAGCGACCATCTCGAACCTTCCTACTGGCAATCTCTGGCCGAAAAGCCCGAATGGTCCTGGCACGCCATCCGCTTCGCCGCCCGCCGCGGCATGGGCGGAGAAACCCTCATGCAGCGCCTGGGATTCCATTACCTCGACATCAGCCAGGAAGGCGCCAGCGGCATCGCCATGCGCTATCGTGAGATCGCCCTGCCCCATTGGTTTGTCGCCGCCTGCCTGCTGATCCTCCCGGTCTGGTGGGTTATCCTCAAGCGCAAACGGCGCATCAATCCGCAGGAAGAACCAAAACAACCATGAGCGAATCCATCACCATCCTCGGCGACGGCGCAATGGCCACCGTCTGCTCCGTCCTCCTCAGTCAGCGCGGCCACGAAGTGGTGATGTGGGGCGCGTTCGAGGAATCCATCGATCGCCTGATTCAAAACCGCGAAAACCGCCGCTTCCTCCCCGGCGTACACGTGCCCAAAAACGTCCGCCTCACCGCCAGCGACATCGACTGCTTCGAAAACTGCTCCATGGTCCTCTCCGCCGTCCCCACTCAATACATGCGCGACGTCTGGCAGCGCGTCGGCCGGCATCTTCCCGAAGGCGTCCCCATCGTTTCCGTCGCCAAGGGGATCGAAAACAACACCCTGCTTCGCCCCACCCAGATCGTCGCCGATGTCCTGACCAAAAAGGGCAAAACCGCCCACGATTCCGGCCCGCGCTGCGACTGGCCCCTGGCCGTCCTCTCCGGCCCCAATATCGCCGCCGAATTGGCCCGCTATCTCCCCGCCACCTCCGTCGCCGCCTCCGAAGACCATTCTCTTGCCCAGCGCATCCAGACCGTCTTCTCCACCGAATGGCTCCGCGTTTATACCAATGACGACGTCATCGGCGTCGAACTGGCCGGCGCAAGCAAGAATGTCATTGCCATCGCCGCCGGCATCATCGACGGCCTGGCCGCCGGCAGTAACGCCAAAGCCGCCCTCGTCACCCGCGGCCTGGTCGAAATCACCCGCCTCGGCCTGGCCATGGGCGCCCAGGAACCCACCTTCAACGGCCTGGCCGGCCTGGGCGACCTGATCACCACCTGCATCAGCAGCGACAGCCGCAACCGTCGGGTCGGCGAACAGATCGGCAAAGGCCGAAAGCTCGCCGATATCCTCAACGACATGAGCAGCGTTGCCGAGGGCGTCAGCACCACCCAATCCGTCCGTGAACTGGGCCGCCGTTATGGCGTAGAGATGCCAATTACGGAGGCCGTCCATGCCGTCCTTTTTGAGAATAAGGACGTGCTGGCGGCCCTCTCCGAGTTGATGAGCCGCGATCCCAAACGCGAGCGGACGGATGCGTAAGCCACTTAAAATACCACACTTATAGAATAATCGGACCGCTTCTGCTTCTTTCTGCCCTGCTTAGGGCTATTGTGGGAATCGGTTTTTGAACCGATATAATGGGGCTTGGTTTAGGTGTTTTCCTTTGGAGTACTCAAATGAACAGCAAAATCAGATTCGCCGTGGTCGCTGTCTTGGCCGGCGCGATGGGGCTCTCCTCGGTGGGGTGTGAAAGCAAGGCCCAGACCGGCGCTCTGGTCGGCGCGGGCGGCGGAGCTCTCCTCGGCGGCGCTATCGGCAGCATGTCCCACTCCCGGGCCGGCGCAGGCGCGGCCATCGGCGCTGGCGTGGGCGCCATCGGCGGCTACGTCGTCGGCAATGAAATGGACAAAAAGGACCAGAAAAAGCGCGACGCCGCAGCCGCCAGCAGCGCTCGCACATCCAATGACTATCGATCCCAACCCGCCCGCAGCACCGCTACGACCGACGGCGTCACCCGCGACGATGTCATCCGCTGGAGCAAGGATGGCGTCAAGGATGAGGTCATCATCGACCGCATCCAGCGCAGCGGCACCACCTTCAGCATGACCGCCTCCGACGAATCTGCTCTTCGCGATGCCAATGTCAGCGAAGATGTCATGCGGGCGATGAAGAACTCCGCTCGCTGATCCTCATCACAGATCATTCTCTCTTTTCCTCTCCCGGTACGCCGGGAGAGGGCAGGGTGAGGGTCTTTTCTTTGGAAGTTGAACGTTCTCTACGGACTCACGTAATCAATCTCCCCCACATCCGGCACCAACCCCGCCTCCGCCCCTCTCTTCAACAACAACGTTATCGCCTCCCTCCCCCGCGGCCCGTAATCCAGCGTCCACTTGTTCACATACATCCCGACAAACTGGTCCGCCAGTTTCCGATCCAGATCCCGCCCAAATTGCAGCGCATATTCCACAGCTTCAGAACGGTGCTCCAGCGAATATTCAATCGACCTCTTCAAAATCCCCGTCACTTCCTTCATCCCCCTCTCCCCCAAATCCCGCCGAATGCAATTCCCCCCCAGCGGCAGCGGCAAATCCGTCTGCTCATGCCACCACACCCCCAAATCCACCACCAGATGCAGCCCCGCCTGCTTATACGTGAGCTGCCCCTCATGAATGATCAACCCCGCATCCGCCTTCCCCTCCCGCACATACTTCGGAATCTGATCAAAATGCACAACTTCAAATTGAAACGCCTCCCCCGCCTTCCCCAGGCAAAGCTGTAGAGCCAAAAATGCCGTCGTCAGCTTCCCCGGAATCGCGATCTTCTTCCCCCTCAGTTCCGAAAGTCTCATCGGCCGCTCGGCGATCACCATCGGCCCATACTTGTCCCCCATGCTGCTCCCACAGCTCGTCAGCGCATACTTTTCCGCCACATACGGATAAGCGTGAATCGAAATCGCCGTGATTTCCAGCTCCCCCTTCATCGCCCTCTGATTGAGCGTCTGAATATCCTGCAAAACATGCTCGAACCGATAAGGCGCGGTGGGAAATTTGTCCTTCGCCAGCGCGTAGAACATGAACGCATCATCCGGATCGGGCGAATGCCCCAGACGCAGAAGAATCTCTTTCACCGCATCTCCCGTAGGGCATGCTTCAGCATGCCGCCCGATTGAAATACGGCATGCTAAGGCATGCCCAACACCGCGAATTATAGAGGTGCTTGCGGATTCCGCTGCGGGCTTTCACCAGAATTGAACGCCGGCGGCGTATTGAAAACCACCGGAAAGCTCGCCGCCTGCCCATACCACGCCGCCAGCGGCGAAGGCTGCTTGCAATCCGGGCACGATGTCACGAAATGCTGCTGCCCACACCGTGGACAAATGCCCCCCGTCGCAAACGTATCAAATGGCTCCCCACAGGTGCACCGCCAGTATGTCCCAATCGGCGCTGCCTGCCCGCACGTCGGACACCGCACCTGCGGCCGCCGCACCGGCTCGTTGTTTTGCTCCTGAAGCAATCGCGCCTGCTTCAACCCCACAAAGCACTGCATGATCGCGAAGATGGCGATAAATATCAGGAATATATTGCCCCCGCCAAACATCAGCACCAGCGCGCTAAACCCGACAATTCCCACAATTCCAATAATCGCCGCCGCCTGTAAACTCCGCACCGGGCCGATGATGAACCACAGCAGCGAGCGCAGAATCTGGCCGCCATCCAGGGGATAAATCGGCAGAATATTGAAGATCAACAGCCCCAGGTTCATCTTCCAGACCATCTCGACATAGTGCATCGCATCGGCCCCCATCGCCGCATTTCCACGGCTGGGCAGCCCCGAAGAGAGCATCATCAGGATCAGAAACACCGGAATCAGAAACACGTTCACCAGCGGCCCCGCCACGATGCTCCACAGCACCGCCCCCGGCCTCTGTGGCGGCTGAACAAACGCCACCCCACCCAGCGGCCAAAGCACAATCCGATTCGCCACGCCCCCAACCGATCGACAGGCCAGCGCATGCCCAAATTCGTGCATCAGCACAATCGCAAACAGGGTCACATACTCAAGGATGTTCCAGAATTTGGAATGATACTCCCCGCTCCGCGACTGAATCTCGTAAACCGCCACCAACAGCCACGACCAGTGCAGAAACACGTCGATCCCCCAGAGACGAAACAGCCGAATGACTCCGCGAAAGTTCATGATCAGCTCTCATTGTATGCCAAACCACTTCCACAAGTGCTGTCGGGGATAACTTGGTCGAAACTTAAGCCACCGTTTGAGCGTATGATCCAATGGGTTACTACGTGCCATTCCGCCACCGCCAGTTACGATGAAAAATGGGCCATAACCCCATCGATAAAACCGTGTCTGACTTTATGGAAGGGCCCGAGTTTCCCGATGCTATGGATGGGCGTGCGTGCGCTTGCTGCGCGCATCCGTGGCACGGCGTTTTCAGATAGACGAAACAGACGGGCAGGTTTAAGCTTAGTTTGGAGTGTCAACAATGCCGGCGAAAACGAATCCACTAATCTCACTCGTCGATAAACGCCTCGACAGCACCCACTTCCGCGAACAGCACTGGGAAGGCTCGTTCTGGGAATACCTCGACATCGTCGTCGAGCACCCCACCGTCTCCCGCAACGCCTTCCAGCGCGTCTACGACATGGTCCTCAGCTACGGGTCCGAGAATTACACCCAATTCAAACAGGAATACACCCGCTACCACTTCTTCGGTGACCCGATTGATAAGGGTGGCGATGCGATTTTCGGCCTCGAACGCCCCCTGATGCAGCTCGTCGATTTCTTCAAGTCGGCCGCCCAGGGTTACGGCACCGAAAAGCGCATTCTCCTCCTGCACGGCCCCGTCGGCTCCTCCAAATCAACCATCGCCCGCCTCTTGAAGAAGGGCCTGGAATCCTATTCCAAGGGGGATCTCGGCAAGCTCTATTCCTACTCCTGGCGTCAGCCCCGCACCCGCCCCGGTGGCGATGGCGGCGAGGAATACCAGCCCTGCCCCATGCACGAAGAGCCGCTCCTGCTCATCCCCCGCGAGGCCCGCACCGAGGTCCTGGAAACCATCAACGAGAAACTCCCCGAAGGCCAGAAAATCCGCCTCTACGGCGATGTCTGCCCCTTCTGCCGCAAGGTCTATGGCGACCTGCTGGATCAATATGACGGCGACTGGAAAAAGGCCATGGATCATGTCAAGGTCAAGCGCCTGATCCTCTCCGAGAAAGACCGCCGCGGCATCGGCACCTTCCAGCCCAAGGACGAAAAGAACCAGGACAGCACCGAGCTGACCGGCGACATCAACTATCGCAAGATCGCCGAATACGGCAGCGATTCTGATCCCCGCGCCTTCAACTTCGACGGCGAACTCAACATCGCCAACCGCGGCATCATCGAGTTCATCGAAGTGCTCAAGCTCGACGTGGCATTCCTCTATGACCTCCTTGGCGCCAGCCAGGAACACCTCATCAAGCCCAAGAAGTTCGCCCAGACCCACATCGACGAAGTCATCCTCGGCCACACCAACGAGCCCGAATACAAGAAGCTCCAGGGCAACGAAATGATGGAGGCCTTCCGCGACCGCACCATCAAGATCGACGTGCCCTACAACGTGAAGCTCGACGATGAAATCAAGATCTACCTGAAGGATTTCGGCCCCAATCGCGTCAAGGGCGTTCACATCGCCCCCCACACCATCGAAGTGGCCGCCATGTGGGCCGTCCTCACACGCCTCGCCGAGCCCAAGAAAGCCGGCATCACCAAACTCCAGAAGCTCAAACTCTACAACGGCAAGAGCATCCCCGGTTTCACCGAAGACTCGATCAAGGAGCTCAAGGAAGAAGCCCCCCGCGAAGGCATGCAGGGCATCTCTCCGCGCTACATCCAGGACAAGATCTCAAATGCCCTGGTCAGCCAGCAGGCCCAGCTCGATAAGGCCATCAATCCCTTCATGGTCATGAACGAGCTCGAGGAAGGCCTCAGCCACCACTCGCTGATCACGGATGAAGAGCTCAAGAAGGAATATAAGGAGCTTTTGGCCGTCGTCCGCGAGGAATACGAAGACATCCTTAAGGCCGAGGTCCAGCGTGCCATCAGCGCCGACGAGGATGCCATCAAGCGCCTCGCCGCCAACTACATCGAAAACGTCCGCGCCTACACCCAGCACGAGCGCGTCCGCAATCGCTACACCGGCCGCGATGAGGACCCGGATGAAAGGCTCATGCGCTCGATCGAGGAGAAAATCGACATCCCCGAGAGCCGCAAGGATGACTTCCGCCAGGAAATCATGAACTACATCGGTGCCCTGGCCCTCGACGGCAAAAAGTTCGAATACAACACCAACGCCCGGTTGCTCAAAGCGCTCGAGTTGAAGCTATTCGAAGACCAGCGCGACACGATTAAGCTCAAGAACCTGGTTTCGAGCGTGGTCGATGATGAGACGCAGCAGAAGATCGACGTCGTCAAACAGCGGCTCATAAAATACTTCGGCTACAACGAAACCAGCGCTACTGACGTGCTCAACTATGTGGCGAGTATCTTCGCGCGAGGTGACAGCAAACAGGAAGATTAGGCGATGCGATTTGATTGGGATTCGCGCAAAGCTGGCGCGAACATTGAAAAGCATCGCGTCTCGTTTGAGGAAGCATGCACGATTTTTGCTGATCGGTCGGTTTTGACGGTTTATGACGGCAGACATTCATCTGGCGAGGATCGGTGGGTCAGCATGGGCCTCTCCATGACACAAAGCTCCTGGTAGTGGCCCATACCTGGCCGGAACCGGATGAGGACGGAGAAGAGACGCTGCGGATTATCTCCGCCCGTCGCGCCAACGGACGCGAACGTGCGGCTTACTTTGAGCGAAAGCGATGAAGAAGCATTACGACTTCACCAATGCGAAACCGGGAACCTTATACCGCCCTGCGGAATCTCTTCGCATGCCAGTTTATCTTGACGCGGATGTGCTGCGGCGTCTTATCGGCAGAGGTAAGCCCCGGAAGGATGTGTCGAAGCTTGTAAACTCAATCTTACGCTCACAACTCGGGGTAGCGGAGATGCTGCGAGTCGGCTGGAAGACTGGTTGAATGACAAGGAGCTGCGACGTGACGAACAATGAGCTCTCGGAACTGCTCTTGTTTCACCTGGTCCCGATAACGATGGGAGATGAAGATCAAAGGAATCGAGTTTGAGAGACCAGAGGTGACGGTAGTAGCCCGGAGGATTGACGAGTATGCCTGAACTCGTCGAGATCCTCGGCCCGGTCCGGCAGATCAAAGTGATTGCCTCGGGTCGGGGCGTTCGCATCAGGCGATGGTTGAAGAAGACCCATGGCGGCGAGAACTGGCGCAAACTCAAAGGTGTCGCTCTCATTCGTGATGCCTCGAATCAAGTCTATGAAGCAGAAATCCACTGGTTCGAGTGCCATGGCGTCGGCCGGCGGCTCTTCAAGATCAAGGAGCAGGATGTCGGCTGAGCGATTGCCGGCCTATCCCTTTTTCGCCATCTGTGTCGTCGGATATGACGGCGCGCTACAAGTGGGGCGCTCTTACAAGGTTCTCCGCCCGCATAAGACGGATCGCCCAAGCCATTTCCGGGTGATCGACGAAGAAGGCGAGGACTACCTATACCCGCGCGCGTGGTTTGTGCCAGTCGAGCTTCCACCCATGCAGAAACGCAAGGTCGCCGCGGCGCTATCCGCCGCAGCGGAGTGAGCGATGATCCTCAAGATTGACAAAGATCACCAGCGCTTCCGCCAGATCGTCAAAGGACGCATCCGCGAAGACCTCCGCAAGTTCCTCACCAAAGGCGAACTGATCGGCAAAGAGGGCAAGCACCTCATCTCCATCCCCGTCCGCGGCATCGATCTCCCCCACTTCCGCTACGGCGACAACAGCGGCGGCGTCGGCGCCGGCGATGGCAAGGAAGGCGATCAGGTCGGCCAGCAGGGCGAGGGTGCCGGCCAGGGCGGCACTCAGCCCGGCCAGCACCTGATGGAGGTCGATCTCACCCTCGACGAATTGGCCGAAATCCTGGCCGAAGAATTAAAACTCCCCCGCATCGAGCCCAAGGGCAAGCACCGCCTCACCACCATCCGCGACAAATACAGCGGCATCCGCAGCGTCGGCCCCGATTCCCTCCGCCACTTCAAGCGCTCCTTCAAGGAAGCCCTCAAGCGGCAGATCATGATCGGAGACTACGACCCGGATAACCCGGTCATCATTCCCCAGAAGAAGGACATCCGCTATCGCAGTTGGAAAGAGATCAAGAGCCCCCAGAGCAACGCCCTGATCGTCTTCATGATGGACGTCTCCGGCTCGATGGGCGAGGAACAGAAGGAACTGGTCCGCCTCGAGAGCTTTTGGATCGACACCTGGCTCCGCAAGAACTACGAGGGCATCGAAAGCCGCTATATCGTCCACGACGTCGCGGCCAAGGAAGTCGACAAGCACACCTTCTATCATCTCCGCGAAGATGGCGGCACCAAGATCAGCAGCGCCTTCAAAACCTGCAAACAACTGCTCGACGCCCACTACTCCCCCGACGAGTGGAACATCTACCTCTTCCATTTCTCGGATGGCGACAACAGCTCCGAGGCCGACAGCCGCGATTGCGTCAAGATCATGAAAGAACAGCTCCTCCCCATCTGCAACCTCTTCGGCTATTGCCAGGTCGCTTCCGCCTACGGCTCCGGCAATTTCATCAACGTCCTCCACGAACACCTAAGAGGCCACGAAAAAGTCCTCACCAGCCGGGTGAACTCAAAGGATGACATCTACGACTCGATTAAGACGTTCTTTGGGAAGGGGCACTAAGTTGTGAGAGGTGACATGGCAAATAGTGCGAAATGGATTTCGACATCCTTGGTGAAATCAGAAAACCAACCGTAATCGCAGTAGGAACGGCAATTCGCGATCTGGCCAGATTACGGCGAGCATATGGACCTGGTCGTTGGCGTAAGATGAAAGGTCAGGCCACGATCAGAACGTTTGACGGAGATGTGCTTGAAGCTGAGGTGCATTGGTATGAAGCTCATGGAATCGGCCGGAAAGAATTCAAAATCAAGGAAGGTTAGCAGCCCATGGCCGCGCTTCGTTCTTTGCGTGGACAACCGTGGCTACCCTGCTTCCCTCGAAGTGGGAAAGGTCTATCGACAGGTGAAGCCCCACTCGAATGACATGAAAGCGTGGATCCGTGTGATTGATGAGTCCGGAGAAGATTATTTGTTCCCCGATCGTCGATTCGTGGCTGTTGAACTGCCCCCACGAGCCCGCCGTGTGATCGCAAAAACGGGTGCAAGATCTTAGGCTCAGGCCGTCCTTACCGGAGTGTCCCCGCCATCTCCTCCCTCAGCGCCACCATGTCCCTCACCGAAAAATCATCCCGCTCAATCGCCTCTTCCGCCGGCGTCAATTTCTCTCCCTGAATCGCGAAAAACCGATATCTCCCCGTCTCCCGAAGAAACTCGCAAAGCTGCTTGCGCGTATACCCAAACCGCCGCGCATTCTCATCCGATTCAAACGTAATCGCCGGCCGGTGCTCTGCGATTGTCTTGTGCGCCCCTCGAAACACATCAAACTCGCCCCCCTCCACATCGATCTTGATCACATCCGGCGGCGCAAGCATCCCATCCGCCACCATCTGATCGATGCTCCCCACCGGGCAATGAATCGCCGCCGCCCCCTCTTCCCGGCTGACGGCCGAGGCGTGAATCGAATGAGCCGCCATGAACAAGTCCCCCTCGCCCGACTGTTTCCCCAGCATGATCGGAAACACGCTCAGGTTCGCAAATCCATTCAACCTCGCCGAGATGGCGATCGTCCGCGCCAGCGATGGCTGCGGCTCGAAGGCGAACACCCGCACCTGGTCCGAAAACCGCCGCGCCACCTCCACCGCCATCAGGCCGACATTCGCCCCAATGTCGTAAAATACCTGTCCCGGCTTAAGCAACCGGCAGCAAACCTCCAGGACCTCCCGGTCCCACACCCCGCCCATCCGCTCGATCGAGCAGTACATATCCAGACTCGCCGGCTCCATCGCCAGCCGCGCCCCGCTGGCCGTGCGGATCGTATCCCGCATCTTCCCGCCAAAACGCCTGCCAATCTGCCTCGGAAACCACCCCTTCCCCCGCGGCACGTGATGCACCCAAAACCTCGAAATTCTGAACTGCCACGAGCTGCCCTCCCCCCAATCGGCCAGATCGTTCGGATCCACCGCCACCGCCCGAATCTCACCCGCTCGCGTATTGCTCATGCCGTTCCGTGCCAATCTAGTGACCACCGCGAAACCCCACAAGCCGCCATCCCGAAACGGCTGAATCCTGCCCGATAATCAGGCCAAAAATGGAGAATCCCACTTCCCTCGCCGATGACTACAATAGAAGAAGTATGAATAACGCCCCGCAAACATGGAAGATTGGTCGCAAAGGTAGACTCTTGGACGTCGATCGTTTTATGCTCGCACCTGAAAAGATCGAACTGATTAAAGGAAATCTGTTCTGGAGCGAGGAGGCTCGAACCACAATGCTAGGGCTGCTTCTTGAGAACCTTGGAATCGATGCTGTCATCAAGCTCGGTCCTCCAGAACTCTGGCGCGAGGCCATCAACGAGGTCCTCGGTAAAGCGAGGTAGCTCTTATTATGCCTTCCCACACGCTCAACCCATTCCCTCCCGAGCTCCTTGCCGCCAAGAAGCAGATCCGTGAGCAGGCGCGCTCCTATGGCCTGGACTTCTTCCCCACCATCTTCGAGATGTGCGATTACGAGCAGATGAACCAGATCGCGGCCTATGGCGGCTTCCCCCAGCGCTATCCCCACTGGCGTTTTGGGATGGAATACGAATCGCTCCGCAAGCGCCACCATTACGGCCTGGGCCGAATCTATGAGATGGTCATCAACAACGACCCCTGCTACGCCTACTTGCAGGAATCCAACGCGATGGTCGATCAGAAGCTGGTCATCGCCCACGTGTACGGCCATTGCGACTTCTTCAAGAACAACCTGTGGTTCAGCCAGACCAACCGCAAAATGATGGATGAGATGGCCAACCACTCCACGCGCGTCCGCCGCCACATCGAGAAGCACGGCTATGACACCGTCGAGAAATTCCTCGACATCTGCCTCAGTGTCGAACATCTCATCGATCCCCACTCCATGTTCCTCAACCGCGGCCCCATCGACTCCGCCCGCATCGAACAACACCGCGAGGAGCCCGAAAGCACCCGCTTTCGCGCCAAGGACTACATGGACCGCTGGATCAATCCCAAGGAAGCGCTCGAGGCCGAGGCCAAGAAGAACCGCGATGACAAGGCCAAGAAGAAGCACGCCACACCGGCCCGGCCGACCCGCGACATCCTCCTCTATCTCCTCCAGCACGCGCGGCTGGAGGATTGGCAGATCGACTGCCTCTCCATCGTCCGCGAAGAGAGCTACTACTTCGCTCCCCAGGCCATGACCAAGGTCATGAATGAAGGCTGGGCCAGCTACTGGCACTCCACGCTCATGACCAAGCACTTCGTCGAGGCCCGCGAGGTCATCGACTACGCCGACCATCACAGCGGAACCGTCCACATGCCCCCCGGCAACTTCAACCCCTACAAAATCGGCCTGGAGATGTTCCGCGACATCGAAGACCGCTGGAACAAGGGCAAATTCGGCAAGGAATACGAGGAAGCCAACAACCTCGGCGAGAAGAAGCGCTGGGACAAGGGCCTCGGCCAGGGCCGGGAGAAGATCTTCGAAGTCCGCCGCGTCTACAACGATGTCAACTTCATCGACGAGTTCATGACCCAGGAATTCATCGAGAAGCACCGCTTCTATCAATACGGCCGCGACCCCCACACCGGCCAGCTCCGCATCGTCTCCCGTGACCCGCAGCGCATCAAGCAGACTCTGCTCTATCAGCTCAGCAACATGGGCCAGCCCTTCATCTACGTCGTTGACGGCAACTATTGCAACCGTGGCGAGCTCTACATGGCCCACCAGCACAACGGCCTGGACATCGAGATCAAGACCGCCGTCGAGACTCTCAAGAACGTCTTCAAGCTCTGGCAGCGGCCGGTGCACCTCCAGGCCAAGATCGACGATGACATGATCCTCTTCTCCTTCGCCGGCGACCAGCCCAAGCAGCAAACCATCCATGATGACCTGCCCCAACCAGCGCATCAGCTTTCCTGACCATCACTTCTTCGCAGGTCGATAGCAATTGCCAGGTTGGCAAGTTCGCGCCGGATCGCTACATTGGCCCTCCTCACAGCTTGTCTTTCCTCGCCGGCGACCAAGGGAAGTGACTCGGCCATGCAAGAAGCGACCACTCGAGGCATATACGACTTTCATTCGATGTTCTATGACGCCACGTTCGGCCGGCTGGTGAAGCGGCGGATCGCCGGCGCTATCAACCACATGGACATCCGCGAGGGAGAGCGGGTGCTGGACCTGGGGATCGGCACCGGCGTCTCGCTCAACTTCTACCCGCGCCGGGCCCGGGTGTACGGCGTCGATCTGTCCGGCGGGATGCTGCGCGAGGCCCGCAAGAAGATCCTGGAGCGGCGGATGGAGAACGTGGCCGTTTTCCAGGCGGATGCGCTGTGCCTGCCGTTTGCGGATGACACGTTCGACCACATCTTCATGAGCCACGTGATCAGCGTGGTGAGCGATCCGTTCAAGCTGGTGCGCGAGGCGCAGCGGGTGGCGCGGCCGGGGGCAAGGATCGTGATCGTCAACCATTTCCAGTCCGACAACCGCTTCATCGCCCTGTTTGAGAAGTGGCTCTGCCCGCTGTGCACGAAGCTCGGCTGGCGGAGCGATCTGGCCTTGCAGGAGCTGATCCGCCAGACGGGGGTGCAGGTCGATTTCCGGTACAAGCTGGAGAGCATCGACCTGTGGGAGACGGTGGTGATCACCAACAGCAAGAACGGGCACGCGGCGGCCGCGCAGATTCTGGCGGCGTGAGGCTGCTTTCCCAAATCGAGGATCGAGAATCGAGGATCGGCTTGCTATCGCGTGGGGCGGGTGGTGGGGCCGGGGGATGGCCGGGTGGTGGGGGCGGGCGATGGCTGCGAGGTGGGGAAGGTGGTAGGGGGGTGGGTGTACTGGCTGGAGCGCAAGTCTTTCTTGAGTGATTGGGCGCGGTTGATGAGGCCGGCGGGATTGGTGGCCGCGGGGTGGGGGGTTTCCATGGTGAAATGCCAGCGGCGATGGTCGCGTGCGCCGACGAGCTCGCCGACCAGATCGAGGGGCGGGATGAAGAGCAGGGGCGGATCGATCTTGTGATGGGTCTTGAGAGTTTGGTAGCCATCCTTGCGGAGCACCACGTCGTAGTCGCTGTACCACATGAAGTCGTAGCGCATGGGAGTTCGGCCGACTTCCTCGCCGTTGAGGTAGACGAGGGCGCCGGAGGGCTGGCTGGTGATGTCGACGGTGCGCTGGGCGCAGCCGTTCGTCAGCGCGAGGAGGAGAAGGATCAGGGGGCGTCGCATTTGGCGGGGAGTATAGAGAGGAGAGAGGGATGAGGATAGAGGATGGCGGAGGAGGGGGCGGTGGGTTTGTTCCGTCAAAAAAGTTGGTGAGGGGTAGGCTAAAAACGGCGTTTCTGGAGCCCCACAGGTGTTTTTGGGTTCGTTTGGTGGGTTTGATTTCGATCCTGTCAGTGGTCCGTTGTCCGTGGTCAGTTGTTGGGGAAGGGGAGAAAAAAAAGTAGTTCGAAGGGAGGTGGGACGCGGTTTTTTGTAAATTTCGTTTACGACCGGGGTTGTGGAGGGGTGGGGCAAGGAAGTGCCAAAAAAAGCGAGTCCTTTCC
>DASYUA010000131.1:0-22350 GCA_036001665.1 Tepidisphaeraceae bacterium | reverse complement strand
CCGCCGCTGAGAGTGAGAGGTGAGTTGGCGGCGAGGTCGATGCTGGTGGTGGCGGCGAAAATGACTTTGGCGGTGATGAGATGGGAGCCGGAGTCGGTGCTGATGGAGCCGGCGCCGCCGCTTTGGCCGATGGTGAGGGCGCCGCCAGCGCCGGGGGCGATGGTGTAGCTTTGGGAATTGTCGAACTTGATGGCGCCGACGGTTCGATTGCCGTCGAGGGTGACGGTGCGGGGAGCGGTGATCGCGCCGAGGAAATTGGCGGCGGCATCGGGGGCGTTGGGGATGCCGCCATCCCAGTTGGCGGGGTCGGCCCAACTGCCGTCGCCGTCGTGGATCCATTGGGGGGGATTGTTGTTGAGGCTGCGGGTGGCGACGAGAGTACCGGAGAGGCGGAAGGTGCTGTCGTTGGTTTGGAGGGTGGAGAAGAGGGTGGAAATGCGGAGGGGGAGGGTGAGGGTTTCGATATTGCCGGAGGAGATAAGAGAGGGAGTGTTGGAGGATTGGTTGAAGGAGAACCGGCCGGAAAAATCGCGGCTGCTGAATGAGAAGCCGGCGTTCCAATCCACGGAGCCGCTGGAGAAGTCAGCGCCGTAGTCGCCGTCGAAGTTGCCGTTGGCGGCGAGGGGGATGGGGTCGCTCTCGAGATCGAAGATAAGATCGCGGAAGGCGGCGACGGTTTCGGAGAACATGTTGGGTGCGACGAGGCCGTAGTCAGCGGTGGCGCGGCCGTCTTCGCCGCCGATGTCGGGCTCCATTTTGGTGGGCTGGGGGGCGGCGTCGATGATGCTGCCGGGGATGAATTGAATGGAGCCGGTGGTGAGATCAACGGAGATGGAGCCGGAGTAGGAGGTGAGATTGCTGCCTAAGGTTTGGTAAGTGGGGATGTTGTCGCTGAGGAGGCCGAAGGCGAGGAGGGAGGATTGGGTGGGGTCGATGGTGTAGGTGACGGGGGAGGCGAGGGTGGGGAGGGTGAAGAGGAGAATTGAGATGGCGAATGGGAAGAGATTGCGGGGCATGTTCTTTCCTCCTGTGTTGTGAAATGTAGCCGGAAATGGGGAAGAAGGCCAGTGAGAGAAAGAGAAAGAGGAGGAGTAAGAAGAGGAAGAGGAGTAGGAGCAAGATCAGGAGTAAGAGTAGGAGGAGCGGGTGCGACGGGAGCGGTGGAGGGGAGTGAGGGTGAAGTGGCGGGAGAGGGTGGAGGGTTCGGGGATGGGGGAGGGGGAGGAGGCGAAATTGTTGAGGAGGGCGAGATCGGAAGAGGAGATGGGGAGGGTTGCGCCGGAGTAGGAGGAGCCGAAATTGGCGGAGAGGTCGATGAAGTCGGAGATGGTGACGGCGTTGTCGTAATTGAGATCGCCTTCCTGCCAGGTGATGTTGGGGCCACTTGCGCCGAAGTTGGAGGAGAGGTCGATGAAGTCGCTAATGGTGACGACGCCGTCGAGATTGAGATCGCCGATGCGGGTGGGACGGATGAGGAGGTAGGAGTCGCCGTGGGGGTCGGTGACTCTGGCGAGGCCGATGGCGGAGCTTGGGTGGGAGGCGAGGCCGGAGTCGAAGATGCCATCCAGGGGATCAGGAGCGCCGGCGCGGTTGGCGCTGGAGATGGCGGCCCAGAGGTCGGATTTGCTGCCGTTGTAGATGGAGAGGGAGCGGAATGCGCCGGGGATGGTGGGGGAGTTGAGGTCGAAGGATTGGGGGCCGGGGTTTGAGGTGGAGACGGTCAGATTTCGGAAGACCTGATTGATGTTGAGCATGATTTTGGCAGGCTCGGGGCCGACGATGACATTGAGATTGGCGGAGGCGGGAGAGGCGGGGGTGGCGGGAGCGCCGGCGTTGGTGCGGAGGATGGTGTTGCCGCCGCGGGCCTGGAAGATGGAGTCGGGGGCGTGGAATTGAGCGCCGGAGATGAGGAGGTCGCCGGAGCCGATTCTTTGGAGGATGGATGCGGGGAGGGAGGTGAGGTTGCCGTTGAGGAAGAGGAAGTTGGAGCCGGGGACTTCGATGATGCCGCCGCCGTTGCTGATGGGGGGATCGAAATTGCTCCAGGCGGAGAATTTGCCGCCGCGGAGACGGAGCTCGGAGGTGGAGATGGCGGCGGGATAGGACTGGAGCGTGCCGTCGGGCCAGACGGTGATGGGACCGGTGACGGTGAGGACGCCGTTGTTGGCGATGTTGACGACACCGTTGCCGCCGGGGCCGGCGGCATCGCCGCCGATGAAGAGGTTGGTACACTGCCATTCGGCGAAGTTGTCGGTGATTTTGACGGTGCCCTTGCCGCCGGGGGAGCGGCCGACGAAGGCGGTTTTATTGGAGACGACGGCCTGGTTGACGATGGAGAGGAAGCCGAGGCCGAGGGTGGCGACATCGAGGTTGCCGCCGATGGTGAGAGTGGAAGCAGCGCCATCGACGGTGACCGAGCCGGTGCTGCCGGCGACGAAGCCCATGTAGGCGTCGAAAGCGGCGGAGACGGAAGCGCCGCGGTTGACGGTGAGGATGCCCTTGCCGGCATCGCCGACGACGAGAAGGGAATTGACGGTCCAGGTTGAGCCGGCGCCTGTGACGGCAACGTTGCCGGTGGAAGGACCGTAGACGCCGACGTAGGCGTTGGAGGTGGTGATGAGGTCGCCGCCGCCGGAGATGTTGAGGAGGCCGGTGGCGTTGATGCCGATGTTGATGCCGGCGGGGGTGAAGGGGGAGATGGCGGAGTCGAGGGAGATGAGGCCGCCGGTTTGGGTGACGGAGCCGCTTTCGAGAATGAGGGAGGGGGTGCGGATTTCGCCGCTGCTTTGATGAATTTGGCCGGTGGGCCAGAGTTTGATGAGGGTGGTGGCGGAGAGGGTGCCGCCGGGAACGGCGACGCCGAGGTCGATGTTGGCGGGGCCGCCGGAGGTGGTGGCGGAGCCGCCGACGACGAGGGTGCCGGCGGTGTTCCAGGCGGAGGCGGTGTCGAAGATGGTGGCGGTGCTGGAGGAGCCGGGGTTGGAGGACATGTAGGCGTTCTGGTTGTTCATGACAGCGCCGTAGAGGACGCTGAGGCTGGCGGAGCCATTGGCGGCGACGTAGAGATCGGTGGTGTCCCAGCGCGAGCCAGCGCCCTGGATGGAGACATCGCCGATGGAGCCTGCGCCGCGGGCGATGTAGGCGATGCCGGTGTTGTTGACGGTTGGGCCGGAGCTGATGGAGAAGACGGCGGAGCCAGAGACGCCGACGTTGAGCTCGCCGGCGTGGGTCCAGTTGGTGCCGGCGTTGCGGAGGATGATGCTGCCGCTGGAGCCGGCGAAATGGCCGATAGAGGCGACGCCGGTGGTGTTGAGATGAGCGCCGGCGAGTGCTTCGATGGCGCCGCCGCCGTTGAGGCCGGCGTAGATGCCGGTGGCGGGGACGGAAGGGCCGGTGCTGGCCTGGATGTTGCCGCCGGTGTGATTGAGGGTTCCGCCGAAGATGGTGAGGATGCGGGAGTGGAGCGCGGAGGCGGCGTCAGCGACGTTGGCAGTGCCGCGGAGGGTGAGGAAATCGGTGATGTTGACAGCGCCGCCGGAGGTGACGTTGAGAGTGCCGGAGGGAGTGGCGGTTGGGCCGATTTCCAGATCGTCGGTGACGTTGAGGCGAGAATTGAGGCCGGTGACGGTGAGGATGCTGGAAGGGCCGGCGACGGTGGCGCTGAGTGTCGTGACCAGGCCGGCGCTTTCGATGTTGAGGAAGCCGGGACGGCCGTTGCCGATGTTGATATTGGCGGAGTTGGCCCATTGGGAGCCTGGGCCGTTGACGGTGACGTGTCCGGAGCCGACGAAGCCAGCGGTGCCAAGGAGGGTCGTGGTGGAGTTGACGATGCCGCCGTTTTCGACGTGCAGATTGCCGATGCCGTGGGCGCCGATGTCGAGAGTGGTGGCGTTGAAGCGGCCGAGGGTGGAGACGAAAAGGTTGTCGTCGCTGCCGCCGACTTGACCGACGTAGGTGACATTGGCGGTGAGGGTGCCGTTGGTGACGTGGATGATGCCGTTGTCGCCGACGTTGTTGCCGACGACAAATGAGGCGTTGAGAAAATCGGTGGCGGCGCTGGTGAGCTGGTATTGGTGGCCGAGGAGGTCGAAGGTGACATCGTGCTGGAGAATGGTGAGCTGGTCGTTGGAGACGTTGGTGGGGAAGGTGACGGTGTGGGCGTAGTCGCCGACGCCGAAATAGGCATCGTCGGCAGCGCCGGGGACGACGCCGCCCTGCCAGTTGGCGCCGAGGTTGAAGGAGCCGCCGGCGGGGTTGTTCCAGAAGCGCTGGACCGCATGGGAACGGGAGGGCAGGAAAAAGAGGGTGGCGGAGGCGCAGAGGGTGAGAATGAGTGAGTTACGAGCAGATGACATTTTCTTCCCTCCGGAGGCCGGTTTTTGAATTAGACGCCCGAGCGGCCACGGTACGAATTCGATATGAGGAACCGGAGATAAGAGTAATGCGGAGGGAGGGGGTTTGCAATGGGAAAGGGCAGGCCGGAAGAATTCAGAAGAGGGGTAGCCATTCCGCGGGCGCAAACATTTTGTACAGTGATCAACACTTGAGGAAGCCGATCCGAGAACGAAACATGACCCATACCTGGCGCAGGGCACTCGCCGTCAACACGAAAGCGAGGTGTGTGCTTGTCCCGCTGGCCCTCGTGTGCCTGTGGATGCCGGCCGAGGCGGAGGAGGTTCGCTGGTTCCCCAAGCAGGTTGCGCCCAAGGGGCTGGTGCGCACGATCCAGGCCGAGCAATTTCCGGAGCCGCGTTTGGCGACGCTGATGATGGTGGAGTCGGTGGCCGGGCTGGCGGCCAAGGGGGTGAATGAAGGCCGCTGCGACGAGATGGTGTGGGTCGCAACCGGAAACGCGGACATCGAGCGCTGGTACGGTCAACTGTTCAAGCGTCGTCCTGCCTACGAGGTGCGGGGAGTTTTGGAACCCTGGGACTTGGTGGAACGGTACCGGAAGCGCGGCATCATCAAGGGTTACATTCTCTACAGGCTGGACAAGTCGCGGGGGGAGATCAACGAGCACCGCTCCGGCATGGATCTTTCGGTCAACGTCGCCACCAATCTGGCCGGCCTGCTCGATGGCGTGCTGATCGACGAAAGCCTGGAGGCGCAGGCCAAGGCTCACGACCTCAAGCTCCTGCTTGATGCGCGCGACAAAACTCAGGAATGGTGCTTTGAGACATACAAGGACCGGTTCAATCGGCGACTGCTCTGCACGCAGGACCCCCGCAAGCCGCACGTGCGCGACCTGGCCATTGCGCAACAGGCGTTGACGCTCTACGGCGATGCCAAGCCTTTGGCGGAGGCGATGAAGTGGCTCGAGCCACTCTCACCGATCCTCGGCTGGAATGGGGGGGACGAGTTTGTAACGACGCGGGCATCGACCGTCTGCGGCCATATCCAGACGGCGAGCGACTGGTGCATGAATATTCCCGTGCTCATGGCCGGAAGTGAGCGAGCTGCGCCGGCGAAGGTGAAGCGCTTCGACCCGCGGGGGATCGATTGGAAGGATCGACGGAGTGCCGTCAGCTTCATCTGCTCCGACGGCGATAATGTGCAGTGGATGGAAGGCGACTTTTTCGGCAACAAGAGCTACTGGGGGAGCCCGGACCGCGGCAAGATTCCGTTCGGGTGGTCGTGCTGCTTCGCTCATCTGGCGCAGCTCTGCCCGGCGGCAGTGGACTACAGCGTGAGGACTCAGACGGCCAACGACTGGTTCATCGAGTGGGGTGGCGGGTATTACTATCCGGATTTGTTCGCCAAGGAACGGCCGGACCGTTGGGACTTGCTGGCCCGGCACGCAAGGCGCACCTGGGAGATGATGCGGGCCAATAACACGACGGTGATCGGATTTAACGTGGTGAGCCCGGAGTCGGCCGACGCCCGCAAGTCGTATGAGGTCTTCGCTGGCCAGGCGGACGGGTTGCTGGGGATTTTGGTGTTTCAGTATGCGCCCTATGAGGGTGGTGCGGGCAAGACGTATTGGGTGAAGGACCGGCGGGGGATGGATGTTCCTGTGGTCACGGCGCGCTACTCGATCTGGGAGCACACCAATGAGCGGCCGCGGAGCGGTACGCCGGCCAAAGTGGCGAGGGAGATCCGCGAGACGGTTGCGCGCACGCCGCAGGAGGAGTTGCCCCGTTACGACTGGGTGATCGCCAATGCCTGGTCGTATTTCCGCGAGGCACGCGGGGGTGACGAGGAGGCGGAGAACATGCCGAGGGCGGGGGTGGTGAATCAGGCTGGAGTGCGGGGACATGCGCCCGTGACATGGTGTGCGGAGCGACTTGGGAAGGAGATCCGGGTTGTTGGCCCGGAGGAATTGATCTGGCGCATGCGGATGAAACACGATGCAGAGCAGACGAACGCGGCGATCAGAAGGTTTCAACCGTGAACGCAGGTTATTACCTTCCCTCTCTCACAGTGCGGGCGGAAGAGCAGAGGAGCGAGGGCGAAGAGTACGAGGAAAAAGCGGGGCTCGGGTAGGAGGGGAAGATTGTGGGAGGCGGCGAAATCATTGAGAGCAACGAGATCGGAAGGTGAGATGCCGGTAGTTGCTCCAGAGTAGGAAGCGCCGAAGTTGGCGGAGAGGTCAATGAAGTCGGAGATGGTGACGGCGTTGTCGTAATTGAGATCGCCTTCCTGCCAGGTGATGTTGGGGCCGGAGGAGCCGAAGTTACTGGAGAGGTCGATGAAGTCGGAGATGGTGACGACGCCGTCGAGATTGAGGTCGCCGATTCTGGTGGGACGAATGAGGAGGTAGGTGTCGCCGTGGAGATCGGAGAGTTTGGCGATGCCGATGCCGGAGTTGGGATGGAAAGGGAGGCTGGAGTCGAAGATGCCGTCCTGCGGGTCGGGAGCGCCGGCGCGGTTGGCAGTTTTGATGGCGGACCAGAGGTCGATTTTGTTGCCTTGATAAATTCCCAGAGAGCGAAATCCGAAGGGCGTGGTGGGAGAGTTCAGGTTGAGGGATTGGCGGCCGGGGTTGGAGGTGAGGACGTTGACATCGTGGAAGACTTGATTGAGGTCGAGGGTGACGCCGGCGCGTTCGGGGCCGACGATCAGGGAGAGATTGGCAGTGGCGGGAGTCGAGGGAGTGGAGGAGAGACCCACTTGAGATTCGATGATGGTTTGACCGCCGCGAGCCTGGAAGACGGCGCCGGGGGCGTGGGTTTGGCCGCCGGTGATGCGGAATTCGCCCAGGCCGGTTTTCTGGAGAATTGAGCCGGGCGTGCTGGTGATGGTGTTGTTGTGGACAAGAGATTGTGAGGCGGGGACGTCGATGGTTCCGCCGCCGTTGTCGATTGGGGCGTTGATGTTGCCGTAGGTGGAGATGGTTCCGCCGCGCAGGCGCAGGTGCGGCGTGGCGATGAGGGAGGGATAGGAGACGAGGGTGCCCGGGGTCCAGATGGTGATGTCGCTGGTGGCTTGAATGAAGCCGAGGGATTCGATGTCGACGAGGGCTGGGCCTCCGGGCGCGGCGTCGTCGCCGCCGATGATGAGGGAGGAAAGAGTCCAGTTGGCGCCGGTGCCGATGACTTGGACGGTGCCTTTGCCGTCGGGGAAGCGGCCGACGTGGGCGATGCTGCTGGCGACGCGGCCGCCGCTTTGAATCGTGAGAAAACCTGCGCCGTGCTGGCCGACGTCCATCTGCGATTGAGCATCGAACTCAGTGCCACCGCCACTGACGGTGAGGATGCCTTGTGCGCCCGCATTTGTGCCGAGGGTGGTGTTGAAGCCACTGCCAAAGGTATCGGCGACTGAGCCGCCGGCGAGCGAGACGGTGCCGTTGCCGCCGTAGCCGATGTACATGTCGAAGCCATCGAACGTCCAGTGAGAGGCACTATCGACGGAGACGTTGCCGACCGAGCCGGGAGTGTTGGCGATCACGACTTCGTTGCTGCTGTAGAGGCCGCCACCGCTGGCGATGGCGATGGTACCGGTGCCGCCGGCCATTCCGACATAGGTTCCGTAGCCGAAGAAATCGGGAGTGCCGGCGGAGGAGATGTGAAGGGGAGCGAGGAAGCCCTGGTGAACGCTGCCGAGAATTTCCAGGCGCGGGGTGACCACGTCAGCGCGTTCCATCACGATGTGGCCGGTGGGCCAGACTTCGATGGAGTCGGTGACGTGGACGAAGCCGTCGAGGCCGGGGGCGCCGGCGTAGAGGACGGCGTTGCCGCCGGTGCCGCCGGGGCCGCCGACGTTGAGTATTCCGGTGATGTTCCAGGTTGCGCCGGAGCCTTCGATGTGGATTTCGCTGTTGGAGCCGGGATTGGAGGCCATGTAGGCGGTGGCGTTGGTGAGCGTGCCGCCGTTGGTGACGTTGACGTGGGCGTTGCCAATGAGGCCGGCGAAGAGCTGGCCGCCGATGTCAAGGCGGGAGTTGAGGCCATCGATGATGACGGTGCCGGCGGAGCCGGCGGCGCGGGCGACGTAGGCGTCGGCGGTGTTGGAAATGTGGCCGCCAGATTGGGCGAAGAGGTTGCCATTGCCCTCGACACCGACACTCAGCTCGCCGGTATGAGTCCATATGGAACCGGGATCGACGATCTGGGCATTGCCGTTGCCACCGGCGTACTGTGCGATGGAAGCGACGCCGGTGGTATTGAGGTGCGCGCCGGCGCTGGCGAAGAGAGTGCCGTTGGTGTTGAGTGCGACATAGATTCCGGCGGCGGGGACGGAGCCGGAGGCGGCGATTTTGATCGTACCGCCGATTTCATTCACGGTTCCGCCGCGGATTTGCATGACCGGAGTGGTGATGATGCCGGTGCCTATAAGGGTGATGGTCCCGGCCGGCCGGAGATCGATAAGGTTGGAGGCGGTGGCGGTTGCGCCGCTCCTCACGGTGAGCGAAGCGGCGCCGCCGTCGGAAAGGGGCAGGCCGCCGATGACGAAACTGTTGGAGGCGGTGAGGGAGGAGCCGGCCGCTTCGACATTCACACTTCCATTGGCGGAAGAAAAGCCCGAGACGTAAACGCTGGCGGCGGAGACGATGCCGGCGTCGCTGATGGCGAGACTGCCCGTGCCGTGGTAGCCGACTGCAATGTAGCCGGTGTTGTTCCAGGCTGCGAACTGGCGAACCAGGACATCGCCGCCGGAGCCGGTGTTTTCGCCGATGTAGGCGTTGCCGTTGTTGTTGAACACGCCGCCCGCAACGACGGCGAGGTAGCCGTGGGAATTGGCGCCGATGCTGAGTTCGGTGCCGGATGTGCTGACGGGATTGTCGATGGTGATTCTGCCGGCGGCGGCGCGGGTGAGCAGGCCGCCGATGACGACAAGCTCGCGAGTGGCCAGAGTGCCGCCGGGGTTGATGTTGGCGGTGCCGCCGAGGTCGACTTCGCTGTGCGTGGCCATCTGCACAAGGCTGTTGGCGCCGATTGTCAGTTGGCCGACGGCACTGCTGCTGGCGCCGACGAAAAGCGAATCTCCGGTAAGCCTTGCGCTGGCGAAGCTGCTGGAGAGCGTGAGATTGCCACCAGCGCCGCCGCCGGAGACGTTCGTATTGGGGCTGCTGACGCTTGCGCCTTCAGTGATAGTTAGCGCGCCGGTGCCGGCGGAGCCGACAAGGAGGCTGCTGCTCATGCTCCACTGCGAGCCGAAGCCGGTGACGGTGGCAAAGCCGCTGCCGCTGGCGAGATTGCCGATGGTGGCGTTGGCGGCAGTGACGTGGCCGCCGGAATTGATGGTGAGTTGGCCGTTGCCGCCGTAGCCGATGTCGAGATTATTGAGGCTGTTGAGAGTGGCGTTGGTGGAGACGGTGAGTGCGCCGTGGCTTGCGGAATCCTTGCCGATGACGCCATAGTGATCGACGAGCGTGCCGCTGATGAGTCGGAGGCTGGCGTTGTCGGAGGAAAGTTCGCCGACAGCCAGGGAAGGTGTTGAGGGTAGCGCGCTGAGGCTGCCCAGGGTGTAGGTGTGGCCGGTGAGGTCGAAGGTGACAGTGTCTCGGCCGACGATGAGCTGATTGGCGGTGGGCGATGAGTCGAAGCTGATGGTGTAGGAGATGGAGCCGAGGTCGAAGAGGGCGGTATCGGATGCGCCGGGGACGCCGCTGAACCAGTTGCCGACGAGGCTGTAGCTTCCGCCGCCAGAGTTCTTCCAGGGATCGAGTGAGGCGCTGGCGGTAAGCGGAAACGCAGCGAGCGCGGCGGATGCGCAGAAGGCAAGAAGGCGCGTACGACGAGCAGGAGACATTTTCTTCCCTCCCCGCAGGCGGCTAACCGATTGCCCGTACCGGCCGCGGATGAACAAATGAGATGGCGAACCGGGGGTACGCTAGTGGGTTGGGTTGAGGTTTGCAAAGGAAAAGGGATTTGGTTGGCGGCGGAAGAGGATTACATGTGAGGCTTCTGTGCGATGTGGGCGGGGCAAGAATGCCCAGCGGCGGACAAGAATGTCCGCCCCACCGCCGAGCGGAGGCGGTGCTATTTGAGGGATTGCAAAAAGGCGAGGAGATCGCGGAATTGGTCGGGCGTGAGGATTTCGTTGAGGCCCTGGGGCATGAGGGAGGTGGTGTCGCGGCGGGAGGATTTGATGTCGGAGTTGCGGAGGATTCGCAGTGCCCCGGAGGAGTCGCGGAGGGTGGTTGTCATGTCGGATTTGTCGGCGATGAGGCCGGTGAGCTGGTCGTTGTTCTTGAGGGTGAGGATGTAATTTTCGTAGCCCTGGGCGAGGGTGCTGGAGGGGAAGACGATGGATTCGAGCAGATCGCGGCCGGAACGGATTGCGCCGACTTTGGTGAGGTCGGGGCCGACCTGGCCGCCTTCGCTGGCGATGCGGTGACAGGTGGAGCAGGCGACCTGGGCGCCGAAGAAAATTTTGCTGCCTTCGGTGGGGTTGCCATCCTTTAAGAGGGGTTCGAGTTGGGTGAGGCGATCTTGTTGGTTGGCGGCGTGCTCTTTGAGGAGGGTGAGGAGGGCGTCGCCTTTGGGGGAGAGGGGCTTGAGAAGGGGTTCGAGTTTTTCGGGGGCGGGGCGGCAGCCGGAATCGATGGATTTTTGGAGATAGGCGAGGAGGGCGTCGGCGGTTTTGGGATTGGCGCTGCGGCTGAAAAGGGGGAGGAGGGAGTCGGGGGAGATGAGGCGGTCTTTGGTTAGCTTTTCGAGGAGCTGGTGGAATTGTTCGTCGGTTAATTTCGCGCGGGAGGCGATTTCGGCGGCGAGGAAGTGGGAGGAAGGGGCGCTGGCGGGGGTGAATTGATTGAGGAGGAGAGTGAAAGTGGCGGTGTCGAGGTTGGGTTGGCGATTGATGAGGATGCGGAGGGATTGGAGGCGCAGAGGCAGTGGGAGTGCGGGGTTGGAGAGGAGTTTTTGGAGGTCGGGATCGAATTGGGGGGTGTTGAGGGAGGTGATGATGGCCAGAACGGGGATGGCGAGGTCGGGGGAGGAGAGGGAATCGCGGAGGGGGGCGATCCAGGTGTCAAAATTCTTTGGCGGGGGCATGCGGGAGAGAGTTTGGAGGAGGAGGAGTTTTCGGGCGGGCTCTTTGGTGGTTGAGAGAGCATTGGCGAGCCAGTCGGTGATTTTGGGGTTGCTGCCGAAGGCGATGAGGGTTTCGGAGAGGGCTTGGGCAGCTTGGGGGGAGAGTTGGTTGTTGGCCCAGGTGTTTTGGAAATAGATGAGGGATTGGTCGGACCAGTCGGCGTGGTTTTTCAGGAGAGATTGGGCGGTGGCGCGGAGATCGGGGTCGGGGGAGGAGAGGCGGGGGAAGAGTTCGTCGGGTTGGAGGGCCTTGATAGTGGGTTGGTCGAGGAGGATGAGGGCGGCTTTTTGGACTTTGGGGTTTTCGTGATTGAGGAACGGGCGGAAATCGTCGGGGGTGCCGAGGTGGTGGAGGGCGTTAAGGAGGGCGTGTTCGAGGAATTGATCGGGAGTGACGTTGGGATCGGTGAGGGATTTGAGAATTGCGGGGATGGATTCGTGGCGGCCGCAGATGGCGAGGGCGTTGGCGCAGGCGAGGCGGGCGAGGGGGTCGGATTTATCCAGCCAGTATTCGAACGCTTCGGCGGCGGAATTGTCTTGCTGACGAGAGAGAGCGGAGGCGGCGGCCTGGATCTCGGAAGGGATGGCGGCAGTTCGAAGACGGAGCGTGAGGAAGGCGCGGGCGGCGTTGCTGTCGATTTGGCCTAAGGCGGCGAAGGCGAGGAAGTGGGAGCGAGTATCGTTGAAATCTTTAAGAGCAAACTTGATCAGGGGTGAGATGGAATCCTGCCCGCGGGCGATGAGTGTGTACTGAGCGCGATTGGCGACGAAGGGGCGATTGTCGGAAAGGAGTTTGATGAGCTCGTCGTTGGTGGATTTTTCCCAATCGATTTTGAGGCCACGGGGATCGTCGATTCTGGGGGCGTTGTCGAAGCGGACGCGGTAGATGCCGCCGGGGGCGCGGGAGTTGCGGATTTTGCCAGTGGGGCAGTGTTGAACGTACCAGCCGCCGGTGTCGACTATTAATAAGGAGCCGTCGGCGTCTTCGAGGACGTCGCTGGGATGGAAGTCGGGGTCGTCGGAGGTGATGAATTGGGAATCTTCGGAGGAGAAAGTGCTGCGGATGGGTTTGAGGATGTGGCGGCCGATGGCGCGGGCGTTGTGCTGGGCGGAGAAGAGGTTGTCTTTGTATTCGCTCGGGAAGTTGGGGCCTTCGTAGCGCATGAGGCCGGATAGGGCGACGGCGGGGAACATCGTTAACGCCGGGAGGGGGTCATTGACGAATTGGGGGGTGCCTTTGTCTTTTAGGTGCAGGGGATAGAGTCCACCGGGGAGGAGGTGGACGAGGGCGTCGCGGTGGCCGCCGGAGGGGCGCTGGAACCAGTTGTCAGTGCCGATGATCTGGCCGCCGGGGAGGAAGGCGATTTCGACGAGGTTTTCGAAGCCGCGGCAGATCATTTCGGGGTTGGAGCCATCGGGGTTGCACCGGAGGAGTGCGCCGGATTCGCCGGAGAGGCTGGAGCCGTCGGGGCGTTTGAGTTTGTAGCCGTCGGGGTTCCCGGTGGTCATGTAGAGGAGGCCGTCGGGGCCGAAAGTCAGGCCGTGGAGAGAGCCGTTGTCGGTGTGGCCGAAGCCGGTGAGGATTTTGGTTTGTTTGTCGGCGATGCCGTCGTTGTTGGTGTCTTCGAGAACTAAAACGTCGGGGGGATCGGGGACGTAGAGTTTTCCGTCGCGGTGGGCGATGCCCATGGGGAAGACGAGCTGGTCTTTGAAGATTGTTTGGGTTTCGTAGGTGCCGTCGTTGTCTTTGTCTTCGAGGAGACGGATTCGACATTTACGGGTTTGGTTCTGGAGTTCTTTGTAGAGATCCAATCCGGAGGATTCGGTGACGAAAAGTCTTCCTTTGTCGTCGAGGCAGGCGAACATGGGGAAAGTGGTGGCGTCGGGGCTGACTTTTTGGATCGAAAAGCCAGGTGGAGCTTTTGGGGTTGTGGCGGCGGTGCAGAGGAGGATTAAACACGAAGGCACGAAGGCACGAAGGCGCGCGCGGAGTTTGGATGGGAATTGGGGGGGAAGCATTTGATTTTTTAGTTCAATTGCAAATCGCAAATCGTAAATCGCAAATTCATTTGGTCCATTCGTCGGCCAGTTTATTGAGTGTTGCGGAATCAGCGGGGGCGTCGTGGGCCACTACGCGGTAGCGGAGGATGAGGGGGGTGTTGGCTTTGAGGGTGATGGCCGAGGGAGCGGTGATGCAGGGGTTGAGCATGCGGATGGCGGTGTGGTTGTGCCAGAGGGTGGGAGGATTTTTGGGGTGGTCGAGGATGGCGATGCCGGCCGAGGTGTTGTCGTCGAAGGTAAGGGTGAAGCCGTACCATTTGGCCGCGGGCCAGTCGGATTCGGGCTTGGTGTGGATGGGGGGTTTGAGATTGGCAGCGCCCTGGGGGGCGTCGATGGTGAGCTTGCCCTGCTTGGGCATGCGGACGCAGAAGCCGGAGAAGGCCCAGCGGGCGAGGGTTAGGTCGGCGTCGGGGGTGAGGGTGTAGGTGAGGTCGAGGATATTGGAGTTGCCGATGGTTTTGAAATTCGCCTGGAGCTGTTCGCGGAGGATCGGTTCATTTTCGGCCAGCCACTCGTTGGTGACTTTGAAAGATGCGCCCGAGTCGGTGGCGGTGGTTTGGTCGATGGCGCGGTTGACGATTTTGCGGTTGGCGATGGGGGCGGGCTGGCCCCAGCCCCAGAAGTCGGCGTCTTTTTTGCCTTTTCCCCCATGCATCTCGACCCAGGCGAGGAAGATGCCGCGGTGATGGGGATGATCGGGATTGGCGAGGTCGGTGAGGATTTTGCCGCTGGGGGAGCGGAGGGGGTGGAAGAAACAGGCGGAGTCGAGGGGATACTTTGCGTTGTCGGGTTTTTGGAGTTGGTAGGTGAGGAGTTCTTTGTCGTTGGATTTGATGGTGATGGATGAGTCGTTGCGGTCGATGGAGAATTTCTGATTTTCGGCGGCGAGGAGAGTGGGAGCGGAAAGGAGGAGGGTGAGGAGAATGGTTGGGGGTTTCATGGGTGAGATTGTCGCGTGAGGGGAATTTTTTACAACTGATATGAAGGAGTGAGCGCCTCGCGGTGCGGCGATTGGATTTGTGGTTGGAGGGGACTCATGACTCCTCCCTTGAGGGGATGGGTTAATACTTCCGTGCCGCATTCGGGGCAGCGGGTGGGAGTGGCGCGGAGGTCATAGCCGCAGGAGACACAAACGCCGCGGTCGCGTCTTCGGTCCTGCCAGAGCCAGAAGGGAAAGAGGAAGGGCATGATGAAAAGAATAATCAAGATCAGGAGGAAGAAGAGTCCGACGTTGGAGAGAAGTCGTCTCACACGACACTCTACGTGTTGTCCTGCGGCCATGTATCATGCCGGGGATTGAAATCAGCGGGAGCACTCGATGGATATTCTGGATCGGCTGCTGGGACATGATGCATGGACGACCAGGGAGATGCTGGCGCGCTGCGAGGGATTGAGCGATGGGGAGCTGGATCGGAAGTTTGAGATCGGGCACGGAAGCTTGCGGGCGACGTTTGTACATATGATCTGGAATATCGAGGTGTGGTCGGATTTGATGTGCGAAAGGCGGGTGAGGGAGCGGCCGGGGAAGGGGGAGGAGACGATTGCGCGGCTGATGGCGCGGCTGGATGCGGCGGCGGAGGAGTTTGGGGCGATGTCGCAAAGGACGCGGGATGAGGGGAGGCTGGATGATCTTTTTGCGGACACGGTGGAGTCGCCCGCGGTGATGTACAGCTTCGGCGGCGGGATTGCGCACGTGATCACGCACTCGATGCACCATCGGGCACAGATTCTGAATATCATGCGGCAGTTGGGAATGCGGGATCTGATCGAGGGGGATGCACTGAGCTGGGAGGGAGCGCATCGCGCGGGAGGATGGCCGAAGCGGGGTGAATTGTAGAGGAGGCGAGCGGGTCCGCCGGCCCGGAGGCTTGCGGCGGGAATGGGGCAATGTCAGGATAGGCACGGTCCCAGCAAGGGCGAGAATGGAGACACTCAAACGGGTCCGGATGATCGAGCGGTTTCTGGCCGCGGCGCGGGCGTGGGTTGGCAGCGAGATGACCGCGCGGGAGCTGATCGCGGCGTTCGTGGAATTCAATCGCGAAATCGCGGTGAGCGATGTCGATCCGGATGGCGGAGACCGGTTTCTGCTGTCGGCGGCCGGCGCTACGGCGCCGCACCTGATTGATGCGCCGACCAACCTGGTGGGCGCGCCCGATTCGGAGGTTCAATTCTCGGACAAGGAACACCGCTACATCGGGCTGTCGCGCGAGCTGTGGCCGCGGCAGAGCGAGGTTGACGTGGAAGATAATGCGGATGACGGGCTGCCCAGCGAGATTGGCATCGGATTGTCGCTTTTTCTGTTCTTCGATCCGCCATTGGAGGCGGACCGATTCTCGACGGACCAGTCGGCGTCGCCGGATGAGCTGGAAGCGAAGCTGGCCAGGTTTTTTGAGGAGCCGCTGGTGGCCGAGGTATTGGGCAGCCGCCCGACGAAGATCACCGCGTTTGCGAGTGGGATTGGTTGAGGCTTGCCATGCGGGTGAAAAGAGGGCAAAGAACCACCGCTGCTGCTCATCCGGATCAAGAAGGGGAAGGATGGGGGCGGGGCGCTGAGCTGGGAGAAGGGTGGATCGATCAAAGTGACTTGAGCATCGCCTGATAGCGGGGGTCTGCGTGGAGCTGATTGAGATCCGAGTCGTGCTCGATCCATTCGCGGTGGGCAAAGCCCAGCTTCAGGGACTTTTCCAGGCAGTCGATCGCTTCATCCAGACGTCCCTGGAGTGAATAGACGCAGGCGACGTTGTAGCGCGTCACCGGCTCCTCGGGATCCATGGCGACGGCCCGGCTGGCCCATTCGACGGCTCGCGCGCCCTCGCCAAGCTGGCACCATGCCACAGCGCCCAGGTAAGTGGCCCGAGCATCCTCGGGGTGCATTTCCAGGTGTTTTTGGACAATCTGAAGACAGCGTTGGGCGGCGGCCTGAGCATCAGCCTTGCGGCCGAGGCCGGCGTAGATTGACGAGAGATGTGAGGAAGACTGGAAGTCATCCGAGCGGAGCTGGCAGGCCTGCTCGAAGAGGCGCGCCGCATCCAGGAGCATTCCCTGCGCCAGATAGGTTCGGGCCTCAAAGTAACGGGCCTCAAAGAGGGTTGGATCGAGACGGATGGCGGTGCGGAATTCGGCGTGCGCCTCGTCGTAATCCTTCTTGAGGGAAACCGCCAATCCGCGGGCGACGTGGGCCTCGGCAAGTTCCGGGTCGAGTTCCAGGGCCTTGCGGCTGGCGAGATCGGCCTTCTCCAGATTGGACGGGGTGGTGTCCCAGTAGGTGTAGAGAAGCGAACAGCAGTCGGCAGCGCCGGCGTGGGCGCGAGCATAGCCGGGATCGAGGGCGATGGCCCGGGCGAACATCTGGCGGGCGAAGTCGAAGGCCTTGCGCGAGAACTGATGGAAGAACTGGCGGCCGCGAAGATAGTAGTCATAGGCATGGACATCGGCCGGGGCGGCCTTTTCGATGGCGTGCTTGTCCGTCTCGGTGAGGATGCCGCGCAGGGCCTTGACGATGTTCTGGGCGATCTCATCCTGAATGGCGAAGACATCCTCCAGCTCGCGGTTGTAGACATCGGACCAGAGATGAAAGCCGTCGCCGACATTGACGAGCTGGGCGCTGATGCGGAGACGATTGCCGGATTTGCGCACGCTGCCGCCCAGCACAGCGCGGACATTGAGCTGCTCGCCGATTCGGCGGACGTCATCGTGGCGGCCCTTGAAGGCGAAGGCGGATGTCCGGGAGGCGACGCGCAGGCCGGAGACCTTGGTCAGGGCATTGATCAGGTCCTCGGCCAGACCATCGCTGAAATATTCGTTCTCGGGATCCGAACTGAGATTTTGAAACGGAAGAACGGCGACGGAAGGAACCGAGGAGACGCTGCTGGGGGGTTTTCCGAAGCGCGGCTCGACGATGGTCTCCAGGTCGGAAGATTCAGCGGCAGCGCCGGAGATGGCGCTGCGGCCAAGGCCGCCGAGAACCGAGGCCATCTCGCGCGCGGACTGATAGCGCTGGCCGGGTTCTTTGGCCAGGGCCTTGGAGAGCAGGCGATCCAGCTCCGCCGGCCGGCTTCGTCCGGATTGACTGAGGCCTGTCGGGGCTTCGTTCAAGATGGCGGCCATGGTCTCGGGCGGTGTGGGACGATCGAAGGCGCGCCTTCCCATCAGCATCTCATAAAGGATGGCTCCGAAGGAGAAGATGTCGCTGCGGGCGTCGGAAGGCTGGCCTCGGACCTGTTCGGGGGACATGTAGCCGACGGTGCCGAGGATGACTCCCGGCTGAGTTTCCAGCCCATCGCCGCCAGGCTCACCGGCGCTGTGGTGCATTCTGGCCAGGCCAAAATCGAGAATCTTCACTCCACCATCGTGTGTGAGAAAGATGTTCTCGGGCTTGAGGTCGCGGTGAATGACTCCCTTTGCATGTGCCACGGACAATCCGGCGGCGATGGAGATGGCGATTTCGAGGGCGGCGCGCCAGTCGATCGGGCCTGGCTTGAGACGCCGCCCCAGCGTCTGCCCCTCGAGCAGTTCCATGACGGCGTAGGTCGCGGCGCCCTCAGCGCCGATGTCGTAGATGGCCAGGATGTTTGGATGGGAGAGGGCGGCGACGGCCTTCGCCTCGCGGTTGAAGCGCGCCAACGCGGCCGCATCGCTGGCCAGATGCTCGGGAAGAACTTTGATGGCTACATCGCGGTCGAGGCGGGTATCACGGGCGCGGTAGACTTCGCCCATTCCGCCAGTGCCCAGGGGCGAGATGATTTCATAGGGACCAAGCCGGCTATGAAGAGAGAGGGCCATGATCAGCCACGCATTCCGGATGTGAGGCAGGCCCGATTCAATTGTGGGTCCGCAGTCCAAGCCCCGCAAAAGCTCCCAACAGCCGCAACTTGGACGAATATACGCCATAGCGCGGCCGAATCAACCTAGATGCGATTTTTTGCTCAATCGCGGCGATGATAAAATGTGATCCGCTTTTATGGAGATGCAGATGCCGCGTCGTCAGGCGATCAAGGACAAGGGCCTGTTGCTGATTCGAATTAAAAAAGGCAAGGATGGGGGCGGGGCGCTCAGCTGCGAGCGCGGGGATGGATCCATTGTCTATCAGCGGCAGAATGCGAAACAGGCGGGGTTTTTTGTGAGGCATGATCTGACGCATTTTGCGGTGGAGACGGTGCTGGGGCATCGGAAGGGGTTTTTTGGGTTGATCGCGGCGGGGTGGAGCTTTGAGGATTTTGGGGAGAAATGGGACAAGAAAAAGTATCCGGTTGATGCGGATCCGTCGGAGCTGATCGTGGGGCTGTTTGATGCGGAGAATGCGAGCAGGGCGCGGTGGACGGCGGAGGAGTTTAATGGATATGCGGGGGAGTTTATGAGACAGCAGGGAGTGGAGATTGGGCCGGTGATCACGCAAGAGCAGGTGGAGAGCGTGCATGAGAAGATTGCGGAGCTGATGAAGAAGTGGGGGGAAGTGGAAATGGGGGAGACGATGGAGCTGGAGTTTGGGGTGGGATGAAGAAAATCGCTGAGACACGGAGACGCAGAGCCGCAGAGAATCATGCTGAAGAGAAGCGATCAAAAGAAGTTGACGGAGGCGCTGGATCGGCTGCCGGCGGAGGTGGAGTTTTTGCGCGGGGTGATTCTTGCGATCTCGAAGCAGGATCAGGATTTGCTGGGGTGCGGGGAGGCGGATGTGACGGAGTTGGAGAAGGCGCTGCACGAGCAGGGATGGGGTGAAGATCTGGGGTCGCGGGCATCGGAGGCGGCGGAGGGGCTGAGAGAGTGGGCCCAGAAGCAGGCGGACTATGAGAGGGAGTGGGCGGGGCCGATTTGGTTTGCGGAGGCATTTCTGCGGGGATTTGAACTGTTTAATGTTACAGCGATGCCTCCGGCGCGGCCGAAACCGGTGCTGGGGTTGCGGAGGACGGAGATGGAGTTTCCGAAGGGGATGAAGGTCAAGCTTTATGCTGGAGGGCTGGAGCTGAAAAATCGGGAAGCCCGGATCATCATTGGGGAACAGGATGAAGGGTTTTATCAGGCAGCGCTTGAGGGGTATGCGCGGGAATGGCCGGCGAATTTGCCGCGACCGCCGCATCTGCGTGAAGAGCGCAACATGATTTTTCGGATAGGCAAAGCGAGTGGAATCAAAGTTGCGAGTTTTTATATCCAGTCCGGCTTGGCGGTGATGATCAACTATCTATTGCGACTGGACGGGGTGAATCTCCAGATAGGGATCTTTGCAAACGGGAAATTTGGGGCGGATTTGGAGAAGTATGAGAAGATGATTGGGACGATTCGGGCTAAGGCGGGAGGGCCTGAGTAACAAACCGGGGGTGGGAGTTCCATTTTTCGCGCGCGGAAGCGGGTGGAAGCGCGGTATAATTTGTTGAAATCGACAGGCGGGTGGCATGGAAAGTTGGCCGGCGGAAATCTGGTTGGCGTTGTCGCTGCTGGCCGTGGGGGCCGTGGTGGCGTGGGGGGTGGCGCGGATGATCTGGATTTTGCGGTGGTGGGTGGCGGAATCGCGGCCGAAGGGGCCGCCGATGGGGTGTCCGGTGTGTGGGTATGACATCCGGCACACACCGCATCGGTGTCCGGAGTGTGGGGCGATATTGAGGTGGGGGATCGCGGCGCGGTGGAGGGACATTTAGGTCAAAGAATTCGGAAGACAGAAGTCAGAAGAAGAGCCCCTCACCCTGGCCCTCTCCCCCGAGTACGGGGGCGAGGGGATGAAGGATCATCACGGCGAGGGGAGAGAAATGCGCTGCCCGACCCCGCCAGTTTGCCTTGCTTAACGCACGCGACTACACTCCCTCCCTCTTATGAAAGCGGAACGGCGGCACGAGCTGCAAACAAATACGCTGGCGCTGTGGTTGCGGTGGAAAGCGCCGGATCTCTGGGCGAAATATGGCACGCACATCCTGCTGGTGGTGATTCTGCTCCTGCTGGCGGTGGTTTTGGCCCGGCATTTGATCAATAAGCCGTCGGAAGAGGCCAATCGGGCGGCCGAGGCGCTGGCGGCGGCACGGGATCAGATTCGCGAGGTGAGCGACGGGATGAGGCCGGCGGGAGATGCGCGGGGGATTGTGACGCTGATTCAGCAGGCGATGGAGCAGTCAAAGCGGCCGGAGATTCAGGCGGAGGCGCAGCTGGCGATGGGGGATTATTACTGGGCGCTGTTTAACGCGCCGGAGATGCCAGGTTCGGATACGCGGCCGACGATCGTGCCGGAGGAGAATCCGCAGGAGATGTTGAACAAGGCCGAGGAGAATTATTCGGCGGCGCTGAAGCAAACGGGGGGGAAGGCCTATGTGGCAGCGCGGGCGCGATTTGGTCTGGCCGCGGTGGCCGAGGCGCGGGGGTATGACTTGTTGAGGAAGTCGGGGTTCAAGGGGGCGGATTTGAGTGCATTTTGGGACAAGGCCAGGGAGCAGTATCAGGCGATCGTAGATGATCCGGCCACGCCGCAGGTGCTGAAGGATGAGGCGAAGTGGCATCTGGAGCAGTTGGTGGAAGTGAGGAAGCCGGTGTGGGTGGCAGCGCCGCCGCCGAGCACTTCGACGAGTGGGCCGACGACTGCGACTTCCGGGCCGAGTGTGAAAGACGTCGAGGAAGCTCTGCGGAAGCGGATTGAGCCGGTGAAATTTCCACCTATGACTGCACCGGCGACGGGGGCGACGACGAGACCTGCCAAATAAGAAAAGTGGCCGCAGATGAAGTGGATTTGCGCAAAACAGACGAAAACTGTGGCTTGTAGCGTGGGGACTATTTCTTAGTTACCGCGACGATTGATTCGTCTTTCCAGGGAAGCAAATGCGCGCGGGTGGTGGGGTTGGAACCGAATTTTGTGAGGGTTTGGGCCACTCGGTGGACGTCGTTTGCCAGGGCGACCTGGGGGAAGGAGATTTGGGGACCCACTTGGCCTGTGTTGAGATTGGTTACGACTCCATTGAGTCGAAGGACGCGGGCCATCGGGAGGCCGGCGACCTCGGCGCTTTGGAATTGTTCCCAAGGAATGCGGTAGCGCACGGAGCGGAAGCCCTGTAGAGTGACGATCGCGAAGAAGAGCCGCAGAGAGCTGGGCATGAGGGGTACGCCGTCGAGATCGGTCTGGCCGACGATGAGACATTCGATGCCTTCGCGGTGGCAGCGGATCAGAGGTTTTGCGCGGGCGAAAATGTTGAATGCAATGAATGATGAGTAGAGGAGGATGAGTGTGCCCATGATGGTGGCCGGGGGACCGGCTTCGGGGCGGAGCTCGCCGTTGGCATCGCGCATGGAACCGGTCCAAGAACCGATGCCGACGAAAATGGCGAGGAGGCCAAGTGGCGCGAAGATGATGAACTGGGCAACATAGATCCAGATTTTGGCGCGGAAGCGGTCACGCATAGAATGCCCCGATGGAAAGAATACCATCATATCTACTGAATTTGGCGGGGGAGTACAGGGTGTGCAGCGAGTTAAATAAGCGAGGGGTGTTCGCGACGGTTACCTATGGGAATCGAAAAGGAGCGGATGTTTATGCGATCAGCGATCGGTGCGAGCGGGCACTGAAGATTGAGGTGAAGACAAGTCAAATGAACAGCTTTGTCACAAGCATTACTAGGAAAGGTTTGGCGAAGCGGAGGAATGGGCCGGATTTCTGGGTTTTGTTTCGGATTGAGCTAAGAATGGATGCATCGTTCAAGGAGACGTTTTTCATTCTGAGCGATCAGGAAATTTGCAGGATACAAAGGGTGCGGAATGGGCGGTTTCAGAAACGATATTTTGCGCGGCACGGGAAGAGATTTGATATGAGGAAGGGAGTTGACAACGTAACAGTTGATGATGT
>DASYUA010000130.1:0-7743 GCA_036001665.1 Tepidisphaeraceae bacterium | reverse complement strand
CGCGACCTCCCCGCCTTCGTCGCCTTCCTCTCCGGCACCGACCCCGGCGAACCCAGCAAAGCTCCCGGCTGGGCGGCCGGATTTCTCCCCGCCCGCTACCAGGGCACGCGCATCAAAAACGGCACCATCCCCAACCTCACTTTGCCCACCGACTACACCTTGCAGGACCGCCGCCAGCAGCTCGACCTCATCGAAGCCTACAACCGCCACCACCAGGATGAGAATTCCCTCGACTCCGAGCTCGACGCCCGCATCCGCAGCTACGAGCTGGCTTACCGCATGCAAACCGCCGCCCCCGAAGTCTTCGACATCTCCGCCGAACCCGCCCACATCCGCAAGCTCTACGGCCTCGATGAAACCCCCACGAGAGAATTCGGCACCAACTGCTTACTGGCCCGCCGCCTCGTCGAGCGCGGCGTCCGCTTCGTGCAATTAAGACTCGCCTTCTGGGACGCCCACGCCGATCTTTTCGGCAATCACACCACCCTCGCCCGCCAATCCGACCTCCCCATCGCCGCGCTATTGATGGACCTCAAACAACGCGGCCTGCTCGACTCCACCCTCGTCCTCTGGGCCGGCGAATTCGGCCGAACCCCCGGCGCAGAAGGCTCCGGCGACAAAAAAGGCCGCGACCATTCCCCCTCGGGTTATTCGATCTGGCTCGCCGGCGGCGGCGTCAAAGGCGGCCAAATCATCGGCGCCACCGACGACGTCGGCTACACCGCAGTAGACCGCCCCATTCACCCCAACGACCTCCACGCCACTCTCTTGCAAGCCCTGGGCCTCGACCAAAACAAACTCTGGTTCGAATACCACAACCGCAAAGAAAAAGTCACCGTCAACGGGGGGAATGTCATCAATGAAGTGTTCGGATAAAACCCAAATACAACAACCGCAAAGACCGCCGAGCAGCGCAGAGAACGCAGAGAATGAATTCATCTCTGCGGTCTCTGCAGCTTCTCCGCGATCTCTGCGGTTAATTCTTCTTCTGGGTGGACGACGCGATTCGTCTCGCCACAAACTGCCTGAATTCCGTCCACTTCGTCTCCCCCGCGACCTTCAGCGCCCGCGCGGGATCGGCCGCCGCCAGGGGCTCCATCGCGTACCACGTCAGCAGCGGCAGATTCCCGTCCTCCGAATCTTCCGCATGCTTGACCAAGCCTCGAATCACATCCCACCTCTGCTCCAGCGGCAATCTCTGCATCGCGCTGGCCAGATAAAGCCGCACAACCGGCGACGGATCATCGCTGGCCATCCTCACAAACTCGGCCATCATCTCGCTCGACACCTTCTTATCCTCCGCCGCCAGTTGAATTATCCACGCCCGCACATATTGGTCCGGGTTCTTCAATTCCCTCATCGCCACTGTCTCATCCACTCCGCCGCAAACATGCAGCGCCCACAACACCCGCAGTCGCTTTACCGGATCGCTCGTCTCCGCCAGCATCCCCAGCAACGCCGACTTGGCCCCCTCCGAGGCCCGCTCCTGCAAAATCTTCCGCGCTGTCCTCACATACCAGTCATTGCTGCTCAGTTGCAACTTCGCCAGCTCCCCATCGCTCATCTTCGCCAGATCGACCTGCTTCCCCTTCGTCCCGTTATACGCAAGCTTATAAACGCGCCCATTGCCCCGATCCCATCGCTCCGGCGTCTTATCGTGACACGCCTGCTTGTCGTACCAGTCGATCATGAAGACCGAGCCATCCGGCCCGTATTTCATGTTGATCAGTCGCGACCACTTGTCGTTCATCTTCAGGAAATCCGCCCCGTGCTTGCCCACATAGCCGCTTCCGTGCGCATCCAGAAGGTCGTTATTAATACGATTGCCATGCACGTTGCCCATCAGGATCGAATTCCGATACTGCGCCGGCCAGGAATCGCCCAGATAAATCATCGCCCCGCAGTGGGCATGACCGCCGCCCGCCGCGTCCGAGCGGTTGTTCCCCGCGTGCGGCCCGGCCGTCCCGGCGTAATGCACGTGATCGGCGATGGTCTTGATGTCCTTATAAATGTACGGGTTGTAGTGCTGCCCCGCCTGCCGAGTGTAGCGCGCGCCCTGGATGATGTGAAACAGGTGCGGAATCACGCAAGCGGTGCAAAACGCCTGCCCTTGATCGTTGAAATCGACGCCCCACGGATTGCTCGTTCCCTCCGCGAACACCTCAAACACCTGCTTCACCGGCTGGTATCGCCAGATCCCCGCATTGATCGGAATCCGCTGCTCCGCCGGCGTCCCCGGCTTGCCAACCTTGGAAAAAGTGAACACGCCATGGCAGCCATAAAGCCAGCCATCCGGCCCCCACATGAACGCGTTCAGCGTCTCGTGCGTGTCCTCCAAACCCCATCCATCCAGCAGCACAACCGGCGGCCCATCGGGCTTGTCATCCCCATCCTTGTCCGGAATAAACAAAAACTGCGGCGCTGCTCCGACAAACACTCCCCCAAATCCAACTTCGATCCCGCTGACGAGATTCAACCCCTCCATGAACACCGTCCGTTTATCGTGCTTCCCATCGCCGTCGGTGTCTTCAAAGATGATGATGCGATCCTTCCCCTGACCTTCCGGCTGGCGTTTTGGATACGAATGCGCCTCGACAACCCACAATCGTCCCCGCGCATCCATGCACATGGCGATCGGCTGCGTGATGTCCGGCTCGGCCGCGAAAACGGTGGCCGAAAATCCATCGGGCAGCGTCATCTCCTTCACCGCCTGCTCCGCCGTCAGTCCGGCATTTTTCACCACATCGACCGGCGGCGGCGCGGCCTTCCCCGGCGCGGCCGGCGCCTTGGGCGCCTCGGTATAAAACTTGAAATCATCAAAATTCAGGTGCCCCCAGTGTCCGGTATGTTCATCCACCAGCCGGATGTAAATTTGCTTTCCGGCATAACGCTTCAGGTCCACCACCACCGGAAACATGTCCTCGGCCTCAGCGCCGGATCGTTGATAGAAGACGATGTTGTCCCAGGCCTGGACCAATTCCACCCGCGTCTCGGCGTTCGGCCCGCCGCCCACCAGAAAGCTGGCAAACGGGTGCGTCACCGTAAACGGGGCGCTGGTCAAAGTTCCCTTGGGCTGATCCCCCGCGACTTCAAATCCGCCGATCCAATATTCATCGCGATGCCCGCTCTTCATGTCCGAGCGGCGCTTGGCGACAATATCACCCTTGAGTGGCTGCTTCGCAAACGCATCGCCGGCCGCGGTCCAGTCTTTCAATGTTCCCGTCTCAAAATCCAGATTCAGCGGCTTCCCATCCTCGCCCACCGGCAAAACGCCCGCCGGCTCCGCCGCGCGCACCAGCCCCACCAGACTCAAAACAAGAACCGCCGCCATCGCGCGCATATTCACCTCGACATTGTGGCCTTCGTGCCTTCGGGTCTTCGTTTTTATTCCTCATCCGGGCCCGTAGAACAGCTTCAACCCTGGTACCTCCGTGCGGATCTTGTACAACCCGCCCGTCTCCGTCTCCGTGATATACAGCGTCTTCATATCTCGTCCCCCGAATTCCACATTCGTGACATTCTTCCCCGGCATCTCGATCGACCGGATCAACTGTCCATCCGGCCCAAACTGCCTCACCATTCCCGATCCAAAGTTGGCCACCCAGAGATTCCCGGCCGAGTCAAAATTCATCCCATCCGGATCTTTGTCTTCCGGCATCTTGCAGAATTCCGACTTTTCCCCCAGCGACCCATCCGGCTTTACCGCGTATTTCAAAACGTGATACTTCTGCGACTCGGCCACGTAGAGCGTCTTGCCGTCGGCCGAAAATGCGATCCCATTGGGAAATGCCAGGCCACTGGCCACCATGGTCACATTCTTCAGCTTATCGACGCGATAAACGCGACCGACCGGTGCTTCCTTGCTCGATCCGGCCGGGTCGGTGAAATAAAGATTCCCATAGTCATCAAACGCCAGATCATTCGGCCCGCGGAATTGCACGCCCTGAAAACGATCCGCGTAAATGCTGGCCGATCCATCCGGCTTGATCTCGACGATCGCCTTCTTCCCAAAATCGCACGCAAAGAGCGACCCGCTCTGATGGAACGTCATCCCGTTGGTCTTCTTAAAGGTCTTGTCCGAGCCCTGGAACGCCACCGATCCATTTCCCTGCTCGTCAAACTTGGTCACGATCCCCGGATCGGCGTCGCAGTTGGATACATACACATTTCCCCGCCCATCCCACGCCGGCCCTTCGGGGAACCTGAGGCCGTCTCCCACTTTCGTCACCTGATACGGCGGCTCCTGCTTGGCCGCGCATCCGATCATCATCAAACCGATCGCGAAAATTGCAGTGAATCTCATTGCGAGTTCTCCTTAACCCTGAAAAAAACAATCCCGCTCCTATTTGAACGCTTTATCCTTTGGATCGCCGGCCGACCGAATATACGCGATCAGATCCAGCACTTCATCCTGATTCAGGATATCGATCAATCCTGTCGGCATCATCGAGATTTTCGATGGCTGCCGCCTGGTGATGTTCTGCTTCAACACCACCACCGTATCCGACGACAGCGGGTGTGTCCTGACCACCACTTTCTGATCATCTTCGCTCTCGATCCTGCCGACCACAAAATCCTTGTTCTTCGTGGAGATTTCGATGTTCTGATACTGATCGGAAATCACCTTGTCCGGCAGCAAGATCGCTTCCAGAACATCGGTCGGGCTGAATCGATTGCCCGCTCCGGTGAGGTCCGGCCCCGTCGCCCCGCCTTCATTGCCGAACCTGTGGCAGGTCAGGCACTGCGCCACGGCCAACGTCTCCTTCCCCCGCTCGAAATCGCGGCCGGAAGTCGCCTGATCGATCACCGGCAGCAAATCCTGCATCTGCCAGTTTCGCACGAACTGCCGGGGCTTCATCTCCTTTACAACCTCGACGACCTCACCGGCCTTGAGGAACGCTTCGATCTTCCCGCGATCCTCTTCGTTCATCGTCTTCAGCGCATCCTCGCGGATGCGCTGCAAAAACCTCTTGAAGCTCGCGCCGCCAGTGTATTTCTTCTCCGCCAGCGCCAACCAACTGAAATAAGCCTTTCTTTGATCCAGTGTCCACCCCTCGCGCACATTTCTCATCACCAGCACATAGTGCAATTGCTCTTCCTGCGTCCGGGCGCTGGCCAGCAGGCTCATCGACTTGGCGATGACATTGGGCGAATTCAAATACGCCAGCAACTGGGACAATTCCTTGTTCACGAACATCTGCTGCGCTGGATACATCGCATCCAGCTTGTCCGCAATCGCCTTGGCCTCTTCGGGGCCCGGCCCGCCCAGCCTCGCAAAGCACAATCCATAGGCCCGGCACGCTTCCAGCAACTGCTCTTCCGACAAACTCTTCAAATTCAGCCGATTCAGCGCCTCCAGAATTCTCGGCTGAAGCGAAGTATCCAGAATCCGATATTCCACCTTCGTCTGCGCATTTGTGGGATAATTCTCCGTGGGCGACTGCGCATTGGCCCGAATCAGCCCGACCAGCGCGTTGATCGCGGCCGTCGGGCGGGTCTCATTCAGCGCCTTGTCCTGCCACTGCGAGATCGGCTGCCACTCAATCGCCGCCCGCGCCGCGTATCTCAAATATCGGTCTTGCGAATTCAGGAAATCCCACGCAAAGCTCACCGCCCCATCATCCATCTTCCCGTGGAACGAATCGAGCTTGTGCCGAATCGCCCGCGCCTGGGCCGCATTGTCATCCTTCACCGGCGCGGCCGGCGCTGTCGAATCAGTTCCCACATAGGTGACTCGATAAAGTCCCGACTGCGTTCCGCGCCCGCCGACGGTGATGTACATCGCCCCATCTTTGTTGATCACGATGTCGGTGACCGGAAATGCCTTCCCCTGCACAAACGGCTCAAACCAGCCGCGATATCCCGCCCCGTCCGGCGTCATGTGGACGGCGTAAATCTTGCCGTACGACCAATCCTCGATGAAAAACGCTCGCTGATATTTTGCCGGGAATTTCGCGCCACGCCCGAATGTCACGCCGGTGGGGGAGCCCAATCCCACGTTCACCACCGCTCCCAGGCTGTCCGGATAATAATCCGGCCATTTTCCCGTCCCGTTTCTCCAGCCATACTCTCCGCCGCTCACGGCCAGATTCACGCGAATCGGCCGATACCACGGCGTGCCCGTGTCCCATTCCATGTCCGAATCAAATGTGAACAGCTCGCCGTCATCGTTGAAATCAATGTCGTAGGTGTTTCTCAACCCCGCGCAGAAGAGCTCCCAGTTCTTCCCATCCGGATCGGCGCGGCTGATCGTCCCGCCCGGCGCCATGATGTTCGGGTCGTGCCCGCCGCCATCGGGATTCCGGGGAAGCAGCAGATCCTCCGCATAATTGTGATGCGGCGAAGTCGGGCTTTTCGCGGGAGACTTGGTGAAATTCCCCGCCACCAGATAAATCTTTCCATCCGGGCCAATCCGCGTCGCGTGCGGGCCGTGCTCGCCAGCGCCATTGATCTTGATCAGCGTTTCCAGTTTGTCGAATTGATCATCGCCATCCGTATCCCACAGCCGATACAGCCCGCTCCCATTCCCGCCAATTCCACGCCCATTCACCGTCACATAAAGCGAATCGTTCGCCCACAGCAATCCCTGCGCATGTCCGATCGGCAGATTGATCGGCTCGATCTTGATATCGCTCGGCTTCTCTCCCGGCGTCACCCGAAACATCGGCCCATCCTGCCCGGAAACAATCAGCCGTCCCTTGGGATCGCTGGTCATGCTCACCCACGATCCCTGCTCGGCCTTGGGGACCGAATACAGCAATTCGATCTTGAATCCCGGCAATGTCGTCAACTGCTCGGCCGGCGTCGCCTGGGCCACAATCTTCCCATCCGCCCCCGGCAAATTCCCCCACGGCTGCATCCCCAGGTTTCCCACCACGTGTACGGGCTTCCAGGCCGTATCGTCATATGCCTTGGTTTCCCACCCTTTCTCAGTGCCGGCACTCACCTTCCAGGTATTGTCTGTAACCGCCACCAGCTTCTTCCCATCCGATTTGGTGATCGTCAGCCTCAGGATCAACCCCGCTATCCCATCGGTGTTTTTTGCTTTCACCGCGATCGTATTTCTGCCCGGCTCAAGCACCTTCAGTACATCCACAACCGTTGCCCGGTCCCACGCGGTGCTTTCGGCGACTTTCTTGCCGTTGACATAGACCACCATCTCGTTGTCGCACGTGCCCCAGAGCGTCGCCCCCCTTACATCGTCACGCTTGTTCTCAATAAAAGTCTCGAAACTCTTGCGGAAATAGAAAATCTCGTTGTCGTTCGACTGCTCGGCCCCCCAAATCCATCGTGGTTCCGCCGTCGCCTGAGCCCGTGCCTGGCGCATGAAAACAAACGCCCCCGCCAGTGCCGCCACTGCCAAAACTACTCTCATCTTCATCACACCCTCATCTGATTTGACGGCCGAATGATACTGGATAACGCTCCCCCCGCACAAACCTGCGACCCCAACCCTCAACCCAAAACCCTATTCCTCTTTCCCCCCATTCCTGCTATCAAACCCACCCAATGGAATTCCTCCGCAAGCTCATCTTCACGATCTTCCACCTCAGCCCCGACCACCTCAATAACTTCACCGCCTATGTCGGCCCCAACAAGCTCTACGTCGTCCTTTTCCTGATCATCTTCGCCGAAACCGGGCTGGTGGTGACTCCGGTCCTGCCCGGCGACTCACTGCTCTTTGCCCTGGGCGCTATCGGCGCTGACCCTCAATCGCCCATCAATCTGCCGTTGATATCCGTA
>DASYUA010000129.1:0-8773 GCA_036001665.1 Tepidisphaeraceae bacterium | reverse complement strand
ACGGAAGCCGAGGGCGGCCAAGAGGGCGAGCTCGGCTTTGCGTTCGATGAGGGAGCGGAGGAGGAGGATGGAGAGGCCGACGGTGCCGAGGAGAAGGCCGAGGGAGCCGAGGGATTGGAAGGTGGAGAGATAGGTGTTGGCGACTTCCTGGTAGCGGGCGAGGCGGTCGGAGGTGGGCTCGATGGTGATGGCGTAGTCCTGGAGTTCGGAGCTGAGGAGGCGTTGGAGATCTTTCATGTCGGAGGGGGGGCATTCGATGAGGATAGTGCCGGAGCCGGATTGATGGGGGAAAAGTTTGAGGAAGTTGGATTCGGACATGAGGAGTTCGGATTGGAACATGGAGTGGGAGAGGGTGGCGACGAGCCTGAGATTTTGGGGACGGCCGAGTTGGTCGGTGATAGGGAGGGATTCGTTCAGTTTCAATTTGAGGATATAGGTGGCGGTTTCGTCGTCGGCGATGACGGGGATTTCGCAGTCGGAGTCGAGGAGGGTCCAGGGATTGTCGGATCGGGTGGCGAGTTTTGCGAACTGGAAGGCGCGGCGCTGATGAAAATCAGGAGGGATGGAGAGGATGGTGGGCGCGGTGGGACGGGTGAGGTTGAGGCAGGAGATGTCCTGGCCGGCCCAGGTGCGCATGGGGGTGAATTTGGCGCGGGACCAGAGAGGGTTGCTGGTATCGCGGATGCCGAGGAGATCGCGGCCGGCTTTGGTGTTGAGATCGCCGAGGAGAGGGAGGTCGGCGGTGAGGATGAGCTGGTAGCCGCCGGTGCCGGATTTTTTGTCGGTGGTGTCGGGGGGTGGGGTGGCTTTCATGGAGGCGACGGTGACGAGGGTGAAGGAGGCGAAGGCGATGAGGGCGATGGTCATGAGGGAGCGGGCGCGGCGGCGGGCGGCGTTGCGCAGGCCGAGGGAGGCGATGGAGAGATGGGGTGATTCGTGGCGCTTGAGGCGGAGGAGGATGGCAATCGCGGCGAGGGTGGAGATGAGCAGGAGGGAGCCGGCGGAGAGGAAGGCGGTGGATTGGGGGATTTTGTTTATCGCGCCGAGGATGAGGAGGCCGAGGGCGGGGATGGCGGAGGCAAGGGCGAGGGTGGGGGCGATGTTGCGTTTGGATTTGGGGATGGTGGCGAGGTCCCATGCGCCGGCGAGGAGAGAGGCGCTGTGGGCGGCCACGAGCCGGCGGACGGAGAAGAAGATGGCGAGGAAGGCAATGAGAAGGCTGGAGATGAAGCCGATAGCGACGGTGCGAGGAAGGGTGTGGAGGTGGAGGGCGGTGGTGCCGACTGCGCCGATCCACCAGGTGCGGAGGGCGTAGATGATGAACTGTGTATAGAAGGCGGCCAGGACGACGCCGATGAGTGCGCCGATGGTGGAGAGGAGCATTCCTTCGGCGAGGGCGAGGCGGCGGAGTTGTTTGGGGGAGAAGCCGAGGGCGGCGAGGAGGCCGAACTGGCGGGAGCGCTGCTCGACGGAGAGGCGGAAGAGCATAGCGAGGAGGATGGCGGCGGCGGCGATGACGAAGAAGGAGAAGGAGATGAAGAGCTCGGCGAAGTCGGTGCCGGAGGTGGCGGCGGCGAGTTGTTGGGATTTGATGGGGGTAAAGGAGAGGCCGAGTTCGGGGGGATTTATTTGGTTGAGGAGTTCTTTGGTGAAAGCTTCGGATTGCGCTGCGGGGAGGCGGATGGAGTTGATGTCGCCGAAGGTGTTGCCCCAGAGTTTTTGGGCGGCATTTAGAGAGAGGAAAAGTTTGGGGGCGGCGCGATATTTTTTCCAGTAGGCTTCATCGTCGGGGGTGATGAGTTTTTTGTCGATGGTGAGGCCGGCCGGGGCGTCCCAGTTGGACATGCTGGCGGCGTCGGTGAGTCCTTTGTAGTTGGGGGTGAGGGAGGGGTCGGCGCCAATTCCCTGCATGGGGAGGATTTTGGAGAGGGTGAAGGGGGAGGGGAATTGGGATTCGATCAATTCGCCGTTGGGTTGGCGTTTGTAGTAGGTGAGGAGGAGATGATCGCCGATCTTTGCGTTGAGTTTTTGGGCGGCGTAGGTGTTGAGGGCGATTTGGTTGTCTTTTAGAGATTCACCGTCGATGTTGGAGAGGGCGGCGGCGATGGCGTAGTGAATGGAAGGAGAGGATGGTGGGGCGAGCCCCACCCTACGTTCGGAGCTGAGGTTGGTGACGTGGTTGATGAGGTAGACGGAAACTTTGCGGAGGGGGATTTTTAGATTGTTGGCGGCTTGGGTGGCGGCGCGATCGATGGGGGGAAGGATGTAGGTGGTGGAAGAGTTGAGGATTGTTTCGCTTGTCGCGGGGGATTTGTCGAGGGTGAGGGAGTAGTCGTCGAGGCGGGCGACGTCCTTCACGATGTTGTTGAGGGTGGGGAGGGATTGGAGGTGATTGGTGTTTTTGTTGGCGCTGACGAGGAGGAGGTTGGCGCGATTGGGTTGGTCGAGGGATTGTTGGAGATTGGGGAGATTGGTCCAGAGGTTGAGGGTGGGGCGCTGGGAGCCGGCGAGGGAGAAGAGGGAGATGAAGTTGGGGTCGGTGGAGATTTTTTCAACGTCGACGCGCATGTTGTTGAGGGTGTCGTCGCGGGAGCGGCGGGCGAGGGTGGCGTCTTTGGGGGTTTCCTCGGCGGAGGGGAGGGAGAGGATGAGGGTTTGGCGGGGGGTGGCGGCGAGGAGGGAGGCGAGGGGTTGGTTGAGGATGCTGTGATTGTCGGGAATGGGGACGAGATTGCCGGCGAGGGCGGCGATTTGGACGCCGGCGGCGGCGGAGTTGGTGGATTCGTTGAGCGCGCCGCCGCGGAGGTAGATGCCGGGGAGGGATTGGGAGAAGTGGGGGGAGAAATTCTGGTGATTTTTGATGCGGGTGGCGAGGTCTTCGGGGAAGAAGCGGCCGGGGGCCATTGAATAATCGATGGGGCCGAGGCGATGGAGGGTGAGGTCGCGGAGGGAGAGTTTGACGGAGTCGCCGACCATGAGTGCGCCCGTGAGGATGGCGGAGGAGATGGCGACGGCGGCGATGAGGGCGAGATTTGCTGCGCGGAAATGGGTGAGGGTGCGAAGTAAAAGTTTTAGCCGCGTCATGATTCAACGTCCAACTCTCAACGTCCAACGTCCAACGTCCAACGTCCAACGTCCAAAGAAAGCAGGCTGAAAGCCCGCACTACAAAAGAAGAGGCAGGCTGAAGCCTGCACCACAAAGGAGTTGTCACAAGTCGCCTCGTTTTCCTTGTCTTACGAGTTGGCCGTCGGTCATGTGGAGTTGAGTGTTAAAGAGGGAGGCGAGGGCGGCGCTGTGGGTGACGGTGATGATGATGGCGTTGGTTTGGGTTGCGAGGTCAAGTAAGAGCTGGCCGATGGTGGCGCTGGTTTTGGAGTCGAGGTTGCCGGTGGGTTCGTCGGCGAGGAGGAGGGTGGGTTGGTTCATGAGGGCGCGGGCGATGGCGATGCGTTGGCGCTCGCCGCCGGAGAGTTCGGAGGGGAAATGGGAGGCGCGGTCGGTTAGGCCGACTTTTTGGAGGAGATCTTTGGCGCGTTGGATGTCGTCGGGGGTTACTTTGCCGCTGGCGAGTTTGGTGAGGAGGATGTTTTCGAGGGCGGTGAGCTGAGGGAGGAGGTGGTGGTCCTGGAAGACGAAGCCGATGTTTTGAGAGCGGAATTTTGCGAGGGAGGCGGGATTGAGAGAGAAGGGATTGATGTCGTTGAGGGTGAATTGGCCGGAGGTGGGGATGTCGAGGGTGCCGAGGATGTTGAGGAGGGTGGATTTGCCGGAGCCACTGGGGCCGAGGATGGCGAGGGAGTCGCCGGGATTGAGAGTGAGATTGATGCCGCGGAGGACGACCAGGGGCTGCGTGGGGGTGGGATATTCCTTGTGCAGGTCGGTTACTTGGAGGGCTGTGGTCATCGGACGAGTTCCTCGTAGAGCTGGAGCATCTTCGCAGCCATGTGGTCGTCGGTAAATTGAGAGCGGACGACGGACTGGCCCTGGAGGCCGAATTGCATGCGGCGGTGGGGATCGCGGAGGAGCTCGGCGAGGGATTCGGCGAGTTTTTTGGGATCGTTGGGGGGGACGAGGAGGCCTGCGCCGGTGGTGTAGATCAATTCGCGGAAGGAGCCGTGGGCTGGCTGGACGATGGGGATGCCGCGAGCGAGGGATTCGAGGACGAAGATGCCTTTGGCTTCCTCGTAGGCGGTGGGGACGGAGAGGATGTCGATGGAGTCGAGGAAGGCGAGCTTGCCGGCAAGATCGACTTCGCCGAAGTAGAGGAAATGTTTGGCCAAGCCATCGCGAGAGATGCGGTCCTGAAGGTCGACGAACCAGCGTTCGTTGGCCTTGCCGAGGTAGCCGGCAGCGCGGAGCTTGGCGTTTTCCATGCCGGGGAGGGTGCGGAGGATTTTGAAGGCATCGTATAAACGATCGAGGCCTTTTTCGGGGCAGATGCGGGCGAAGTAGCCGACGGTTGGGGGGTGGTCGGGCTCGCGCAGGGGGGGAGCATCGCTCAGGTGCTCCCTGGAGATGCCGGGGTAGATGGTTTCGATGCGGCTGCGGGGGAGGGCGAGGTATTCGGCCATTTTTTCGGCGTAATAGTTCGACGTGGCGACGAAGCGATCGACGTGATGAGTGTGTTGGCGCATCAAGTCGCGGGCCTGGGTTTTCCAGGGGTCGATCATGGCGTCGAGGAAGATGTCTTCGCCGGTCAGCTCGCAGACGATGGGGACTTTGAGCTGCTCGCGGAGATAGGGGGCGACGCCGAGAAACATGGCGTTGGGGAGGGTGACGATTTGGGGTTTGATTTCATCGCGGAGGAAGGCGGTGAGACGGCGGAGTTCTTTTCGTTGCGGGCCCTGGTGGCCTTTGAGGATGGAGACGGTAAAGGGGCCGAGTTTGGCGGGGGGAGTGTTGGCACCGAGCTTGCCGGCGAAGTTGAGCATCCAGGGTTTGTCGAAGAGCTTGTCGATGAAGCGCGGGGTGTGGCGGAAAATCAGGCCGATGGCGTGCTGGAGCCAGGTGTTGAGGCCGCCGTAGAAAACTTGCTGGATGCTTACATCCTGCTCATCGGTTCGGAGGGTGGTGTAGAGGGGGATGAGGGTGACGTTGTGGCCGGCGCGGATGAGGGCGCGGGCGAGGGCGCTGTCGCGGAGGCAGGAGCCGCAATACATTCCAGCAGCGCCGGCGGCGAGGATGGTGAGGTTCATTGGCATAGTCGAGGCGAGGCGGCAAATTGGCGAAGAATGACGAATGACGAATGACGAATGACGAAAGAATGACCAATGACCAATGACCAATGACCAATGCCCAATGAAGTTGAGGAGGGAGGGGGGAAGATCATTGGTCGTTGAAGTAGCGAGAGATGGTTTGCTGTGATGGTTTTTTGGTGAAGAGGGAGACGAAGAACATGAGGAATGCGCTGCCGAGGAACATGGGGAGGACGATGAGGAAGCGGTGTTGGGTGAAGACGATGCGGTTGAATTCGCGGTAGAGGGTGGGAAAGCCGGGGATGGGGTTGGGAGGGGCGGCGGGAGAGGGTGGGGCGAGATTCTGGGTATGGTATTGGAGAGCGGTGACGAAGAGGAGGGTGAAGAAGACCCAGAGGGTGGCGGCCAGTGCGCCGTGTTTGGTGGAGCCTTTCCAGAAGAGGGCGGCGATCATGAGCGGGGCGAGGGCGGTGTAGCCGGAGAAGGCGTATTGGACGGCGAGGTCGAAGATGTTGGCGTATTTGTGCACGGACAGGGCGATGATGTAGGCGACGATGGTGCAGATGACAACGAACGCTCGGGCGGACCAGACTCGGGCGGTTTCACTTTGGCCGCCGTAGAAATGATAGACATCCTCGGCCCACATGGTGGAGAGGGCGAGGATTTGGGAGTCGGAAGCCATGACGCAGGCCATGATGGCCGCGCCGAGAAGGCCGGCGAGGAGGCCGGGGGCGTAGGTGGAGAGCATCTGGAGCATGACGCCGTCGGAGTTGGAGTTGGCGAGGATTTTGAGCCGCGCCTTGAGGTGGGGTTGCTGGAGGATGAGGGCTTCGGGGTTGTCGATGGGAATTGCGCCGGCGGCGACTTCACGAACCAGATCGGCGGCGGCGGGGTCTTCCTTTCGGAAATCTTCGAAGTGTGGAGATTTGGAGGCGAGGGCGGCGACGATGCGGGGCTGGCCGGCGGCCATGACGCCGAGAAAGATGGCGGGGAGCCAGGTGAGCATGATGCAGATGGGATAGAAGATGACGGTCTTGCGGAAGCTGGTCATCTTTTGGGCGGTGAGGCAGAAGATGGCGATGTGGGGGAACATGATGCTGGAGAGGGGGATGAGAGCGTAGGAGAAATAGGTTCCTTTGGGGATGGCAGCGCGGGTGAGGAGGCGGACGTCGGGGCCGGAGGCGAGTTGCTCGGTGGTTTGGCGAAAGCCGCCGATGGCGTGGGAGATGATGATGAAGGTGATGGCGCCGACGACGAGGAACATGAGGGTTTGGAGGGTGTTGACCCAGGCGGTGCCGCGCATGCCGCCGAAAAAGACGTAGGACATGACGACGAGGGCGACGATGAGGCCGCCGAGCCAGTAGGGGACGAAGCCGGAGCTGATGCCTTCGAGGGTTTCGCCGCCGCCCATGACGCCGATGATGATGTAGGGGACGAGCATGAGGGCTTCGAGGATGAAGATGAGGGTGCCGATGTGTTTCATTTCCCAGCGGTCGCGGAAGATTTGCACCTGGGTCATGTGGCCGAAGCGTTTGCCGATGGACCAGAGGCGGGCGCCGATGAGGAAGAGGGACATGGGGATGACGATGGCGGAGATGGAGGCGAGGAGGCCGAAGACACCGATGCCGATGCGGAAGGAGAGGCCGGAGGAGCCGAGGATGGAGAAGGCGGTCATGTTGGAGCCGAAGAGAGAGAGGAGGAAGACGAAGGGGCCGAGGGATCGGTTGGCGAGGAAGAAATCTTCAGCGCCGCCTCTGGAGCGGCGGAAGGCGAAGATGCCGACGTAGAGGACGATGGTGAGGTAGAGGAAGACGATGAGGGCAGGGAGCATGGGTGAGTTAGTTGATAGTTATTAGTTGCTAGTTGTTAGCGAGGGTGATCGGTGGCGGCTTGGTCTTCGAGGTGGGAGGGCCAGGCGAGGTGGACCATGAGGGCCATCATGAGGGTGGCGAGGAGGGTGACGCCGGCTTGCCACCAGAGGCCGACGGGGAGGAAGCCGAAGAGGAGATAGCCGGGGGTGTCCCATTGCCAGTAGTCGTGGCGGAGGAAGAGGACCAGGAGGAAGATAAATGTCAGGAGCGCAGTGAGGACGGGCGGTGTGCGGGGGCGATGATTTGATTCAGTCATGGCCGCATTAGCGTGGGGAAGAGCCGGGGTTGTCAAGAGCGGGTGCGGCGTGTGCTTTCGGTAGAAGGTGATTATGCCGCGGTATTTTGTTCGCTGATGAATTGACTCACACCCTCGTGATCGAAAATAACCGGTGCGCCGCCGGGCCTAATAAAGACAGCGACACCATCGCGAGTAAACAGAGCGTCGGAGAAGTCCACCTCGAAACGATCGCCGCTGACCAGTTCTACGGTGAACGGACGAAATGGCCTACGCTGCCGTAAGGCGTTTAGGGCTGAGTGAAAATTCTCCGCTGTCATGGCTGGATTGTATACCGCCGAGCGGAATTTGACGAGGGACACGGGCAACCGAGTACGGCTGCCCATGCCACCCCAAAAGGAGGATTATGTGAGGGCGGCGAGGCGGGCTGCGCCTCGTGCGGCGTGGAAGTCGGAGTCGCCGGTGCTGAGGGTCCAGTTGGGGCGGGCGATGCTGGAGAGATGGGTGGAGACGAGGGCGTGGAGGGATTCGATCAGGTGTGCCATGCGGATGCCGATTCCGCCGGCGAGGATGATGTGGTGGGGACGATAGATGGCATGACAGACGCGGATGGCACGGGCGAGGGCGCGCAGGGGAGGCTCGAAGCCGCGGAAGGATTTGAGGGCGGTGGGGACGTCGCCGTATTTCTTGATGAGAGCGGCGGAACCCATGTAGCCTTCGAGGGAGCCAGCGCCGCCGTCGGGGCCGATGGCGGTGTGGCCTTCGATGGTGACATCCATCTGGCCGAGATGGCCGGGGGAGGGGCCGTCGACGTGGAGGGGTTTGCCATCGTCGAGGATGGCCGCGCCGATGCCGGTGCCGAGGGAGATGACCAGGAGGCGGCCCTGGAGTTTTTTCATGAGCTGGATGTCGTGGGCGGCGGCGAGGGCGTCGGTGAAGATCTGGATTGGGGGAGGTTGCTGGCCGAGGGATTGGGAGATGAGGTCGTCAAGGGTGGGGCCGACGAGGCCGGGGACGTTGATGGATTGGGTGATTTTTCGTTGAGTGGCGTCGTAGAGGCCGGGGAGGCAGAGGCCGAGGCGCTGGGGTTTGATTGTGGGGAGGAGGGCTTTGCGGATGGAGTCGATGAGCTGGGCGGTGGAGGGGCGGGAGTAGGGAGGGCTTTGGGCGGCGGAGAGGAGGCGGTCATCCTGGAAGGCCGCGGTTTTGACGGAGGCGCCGCCGATGTCGATGCCGAGGGTGATCACGCGGCACCTCGTCCTGAAGAAAGACTAAACACGAAGACACGAAGACACGAAGGCCAACTCGTCGTGGAGGCGTGCTTGGGATGGGGGAGCGTGTGGGTTTGTTTTTTTTTCATGATGGTGTAGGCCAGATGATGGGGAAGATTGGGTCGGTGAGGGGTTGATGGTCTGGAGTGTGGACGAAAGGTTTCATGGGGTGGTGGCCGGCGGCGTGGAAGAGAGTTTGT
>DASYUA010000128.1:0-49442 GCA_036001665.1 Tepidisphaeraceae bacterium | reverse complement strand
CACCCCAGCCCACTGACACACTCCCCACAAACTTTCTCTCTCGGAAATCGATGCTGCTCAATCAACGTGACCGAAAATCCCCTCCGCGCCAGCAGCAGCGCGCACAAACTTCCCCCCGGTCCGCCGCCGATAACACAAACGCTTGGCACGTCTAAATTGTAGCTGGGGTCAAAACCAATCGCCTAAGCAGCCACTTCCACGCTCTCGACCCTCGTCATTTGTTGATACGAAAACAATTTCCATCCCTCATTTGGAAGAACTACAAACAATCCGGTTTCGCCTGCGACGGCAAAAGCGGGATTGGTCAGCTCAAATGCATATCCATCTGACATGTGGATGCGGAAAGGCGGGAATGGATCCTTCTGAAGCAGATCCACAATGTCACCAGGATCAATCATTCCTCAGCCCATTTCCCTTGGTCTCTGCCGATAGCCTCGGCTTCAGTGACCGCGCCGCCCTTTTTTCGGCCGACTCTTTCCCCACCCATTTGGTTTTACATCCTCGACGTTCTTGACCTGTTGCAATTGCAGGAACCTTCCCCTCCCATTTGGCAATAAGAAGTACATCTCCGTTTCCATCGCCACCGCCGAGAATGGTTTGACGATGTCGAAGTGCTTCCCATCGACCGTATTAATCCGGAACGGCTCGAATGGCCTCTTGCGCAATCGCTCTTTCAGCTCGTCCTTAATCATAGGAGCATTCTATCTCGGCACCCCCCCCGGCAAGAACCCCTCCAATTTCCTCGCCCTCACCGGATGCTGCAACTTCCGTATCGCCTTCGCCTCCACCTGCCTCACCCGCTCGCGCGTCACCTTGAATATCCGCCCGACTTCCTCGAGCGTATACGTATACCCATCTCCAATCCCATACCTCAGCTTAATAATCTCCCGCTCGCGATAGGTGAGAGTTTTCAACACCTGCTCAATCTTGTCCTTCAACATCTCCTGCGTCGCCGATTCAACCGGATTGTCCGCCTTCTCATCCTCAATAAAATCGCCAAAGTACGAATCCTCGCTCTCACCCACCGGCCGATCCAGCGAAATCGGATGCCGCGAAATCTTCAGCACGCGCCGCGTCTCCCCCACGCTCATCTTCGCCCGCTTGGCAATCTCCTCGATCGTCGGCTCCCTCCCCACTTCCTGCATGATCTGCTTGGAAATATTCCGCAGCTTGCTCATCGTCTCGATCATGTGTACCGGAATCCGAATCGTCCGCGCATGATCCGCGATCGCCCGCGTAATCGCCTGCCGAATCCACCAAGTCGCGTAGGTGCTGAACTTGTATCCCCGGCGGTACTCATACTTGTCCACCGCCCGCATCAACCCCGTGTTCCCCTCCTGAATAATGTCCAAAAACGACAACCCCCGGTTCCGATACTTCTTGGCAATCGAAACCACCAGCCTCAAGTTCCCGCCCGACAATTTCCTCTTCGCATCCTCATACTTGTTGTAAATCTTCCGAATATTCACGACCCGCTTGTGCAGGTCCTGCGCATTCTCCAGCACCAGATCTTCCAGCCCCGACAACTCCTGCTCGCAAACCTCAAGGTCCTCCCCCGGCTCCTTCAATTTCTTCAGCTCCTCAATCCGATTCTCCAGCTCCAGCATCTTCGTCGAAATGCTCGACAGCTTCTTCATCAGCGGCGTCACCTTGCTCGTCCGCAGCGACAGCTCTTCCAGCAACTTCGTCCCGCGCCGCCGCCGCCGCCGAATCGCCAGCATCAGCTCCTGCTGGTCCTTCTTGTTCGCACCCGGAAGCCCCTCCCAATCCTCCCGATTCCTCGCCAGCATGTTCCGAACCGTCTCCAGGTTCATCGGAATCCGCTGACCAATCGTCCCCTTGTCCGCCTGGTCCTCGGCCGTGCTGATCTTCATCGTCCGATCAAACGGCAGGTCCCCATCATCCACCTGCTGCAAAATCTCCACCGCCGACTGAAGGCAGTAATCACTCTCCAATACCCGCGACCTGAAAATCTTCCGCGTAATCTCGATCTTCTTCGCCAGCGCGATTTCCTGCTCGCGCGTCAACAGCGGAATCTCCCCCATCTGCGTCAGGTACATCCGCACCGGATCATCGATCCGCTTGCTCGACGCCTCCGCCAGCTCCGCTTCCAGGTTTAAATCCAGCTCCTCCTCTTCCTCGTCCGTCAATTCCTCGATCGCCGGCTCACCCTTTCCCGCCGCCGGCGCGGCCGCCTTCCCACTTTTCTTCCCGGTCGTCTTCTGCTGATATTCCGCGATGTCCAGTTCATCGATGAGCTTGATGCCCATCTCGTCGATCATCATCAGCAGCGTGTCCAGCTTGTCCGGTGAGACAACCTCATCCGGCAGCCGCTCATTCAGCTCGTCATAAGTCAGATAGCCGCGAGATTTACCAAGTCCGATCAACGCCGCGACGCGTAGATCAACTTCTTCCTGTGAGCCCGATCCGATCAAGGGAGATTCAATTGATGTAGACATGCTCTTCACGCAACTCCAACGACACCCGCGGCGCCAACCGCGCCGCTACAGGACAAAGCGAAACGGGCCAAGGAACTCGGAGACATTTCCGAACCCTGCAACGCGACATCGTCATTGTCCCGGCAAAGCGCAGTCGCGATCTCTGGTCAAAATCGCCGCCCGCGCTCTTATGATTTTCGGCGGCTTTGCAACCGCCTACTCAACGCCAATTCATTATCGCCCAACCCGCCGCAAATCCGGCCGCCGGGCGCTTTCCTGTAACTTCACCAACAACTTCACCTGCTCCTCCTCACTCAACTCCTGCGCTTCTCCCGTCCGCCTCAACGTCGCCACAATCTTCTCTCCCGCGCTCCTCTGCCTCGCCTCCGCCAAATACTGTAGCGCCCCCGAAAGCGTCACTTCCAGGTCCATCTCCTCCACCGCATCCGCTAATTCTATGGCCAGTGCTTTGAGTTCCGCCTCTTTTAGCGAATCCACGAACTCGTTAAATACCGGCTCACCCTCCTCCCGTTGATGATTCCAATACGCCTCCGCCACCGCCTTCAGCTTCTCATCTCCAAAATCCTCCACCCCAATCACCGTCTGCACCTTCCCCCATCTCTTGGGCTCCACCAGCAACACCCCCAAAACCTGGCTTTCCGCCAAATACCTCCCACCAGACGGCCGGCCCGATCCACCCCTTTCCACATTCTGCCCCGAAATCGGCCTCCCGGCCTCTTTTCCCCCACTTTTCTCTACTTTTCCGAATCTGCGGTGCAGCACTTCCACCGGAATGTCCGTCAACCGGCTCACCCGGGCCAACGCACTCCCCCATCGCAACTGATCCACTGGCCCCCCCCTCCTCGCGCTCCCCAACAACTCCAAATACTGCTGCGCCGCCTTCTGCTGTCCTGTCAAATCCCCAGCTTCCGATACGAATCTCCGCACCAATTGTTTCCAGGCATATTCCAAAGCATCCGCCGCCCCCGCAATCAGCCTCTCCAACCCCCCCGCCCCCTCCTTCAGCAAAAACTCATCCGGGTCCAGCCCCGCCGGCATCGTCGCCACCCCAATCTCCACCGGCTGCGTCAAAAACAACTGCACCACCCGGTCCACCGCCGCATCCCCGGCCGAATCCGCATCAAACAACAACACAATCCGATCCGCAAACCGTCTCAACACCCCCACGTGCTGCTCCGTCATCGCCGTCCCCAACACCGACACCACATTCGACGCCCCAAACTGGTGCGCCATCATCACATCCGTATACCCCTCGACGACCGCCACCGTCCGCGTCTCCACAATCCTCTGCCGCGCCATATCCAGCCCAAAAATCGACCTGCCCTTATTGAAAAGCGGCGTCTCCGGGCTATTCAAATACTTCGCCGGATCAGTCGATCCCGGCACCACCCGCCCCCCAAACGCGATGATCTGCCCCGACTCATTCTTGATCGGAAACATGATCCGATTCCGAAACACATCATAGTGCCCCTCCCCCTTATCCCTCGGCTTGATCAATCCCGCCTGCACCAAAACCCCAACCGGAAACTTCTTCCCCACTACCCCCTTCATCAACGCATCCCACGCATCCGCGGCCAATCCCACCTGAAATTTCTTCAGCGTCGCCTCTTCAAACCCGCGTTCTCTCAAATACGCACGAGCTCCCCCACCCCCCGCTCCATTAAACAGGTTTTCAAAGAACCGGCAGGCCGCCGACAGCGCATCCACCATCGCCGCCCGCTCACCCGTCTTCGCCTTCCCTCCCCCAAACTGCGGCAACTCAATCCCGGCCACCCGCGCCAGAATCTCCAGCGCCTCCTTAAACTCCACCCGGTCCCGCTTCATCACAAAGTCGAACACCGACCCGCTCGCCTTGCATCCAAAGCAATAAAAAGCCTGCTTCACCGGGTCCACGGTGAACGAGGGTGTTTTTTCCGTATGAAAAGGACACAGGCCGAGGTATTTCCGGCCTCGACGCTTCAACGCCACCGTCTGGCTGATCAGCTCGACGATATCCACCGCGGCCAATATCAGAGCCCGTGAATCTTGCGACATCTGGAGCAGTCTTCCCTGAGAGTCTCTACGCCGCCGCAGCGGCCCATCACCGCCCCATCCTCTCCCGCTCCACCAGTAGGTCCGGCTCCGCCGGACGATGCTGTTGCAGTCCGTAGGTCCGGCTCCGCCGGACGTTCCTCTGCTTTGCGCCCAACACCTTTAAGCCATTGTCACTAAAGGCCTAAGCGTGCGAAATGATGTCGGAACAGGAAAATATATCACCCTTTTGAACATGGGTCAAATAACCTGGCATCTTTTGCGCACCCGTTTTCAATCCCCCCTCAATTCCATGCCGCTGGCTGTTCACACGCCCGCCCCTCCATCTCCTCTTTCCTGATCCTTCTCTTTTTCTTGCTCTTACGCCTCTTCTAAATCTTTCTCATGCTCATTCTCGTTCTCTCCGGATGGCATGACGAACGTTACGCCGATGTCCCTGCGCTGTCCTTCTTCTGACTTCTGCCATTCATTCCCAATTTGAATTCCCCCCCCAAACATGTTACACCCGCCCTTCTCATGGAGGATCTCCTTGCAACGCTTCATCCTTGAATTCACCACCGAAGGCAACAACGACGTCGTCAACGTCTCCCCCGAACTCCAAAAACGCCTCTCCGACACCCGAATCTCCGGCCTCGTCCACCTCTTCGTCGTCGGCTCCACCGCCGCCCTCACCACCCTCGAATTCGAGCCCGGCCTCGTCAAACACGACCTCCGCAACACCCTCCAACGCCTCATCCCCGACGACGCCCACTACGAACACGAACGAACCTGGAACGACGACAACGGCCATTCCCACCTCCGCAGCTCACTCATCGGCCCCAGCCTCACCATCCCCTTTGCCAACGGCAAACTCATGACCGGCGAATACCAGCAAATCGTCCTCATCGACTTCGACACCTCCCCCCGCCGCCGAACCATCATCGCCACCCTCCTGGTCTAACGTCCTACTCTTCCTCCTAATCCTGCTCTTAGTCCTCTTCCAAATCTTAATCTTCCTCTTAATCCTGCTCCGTCGCCCACCGCACTCTTGCCCGCCATTCGACCTGCACTCCTGCCCGACATTCGTAGGGGCGGCTTCAGCCGCCGCGTCTTCCGGCATGCTACGTTTGATTCTTGCCCGGATGATCCTGCGCCAACGGCATCACATCAAAACCTCGCCTGCTATCCACCCGCTCCCCCATGCACGCCCAGATCAATGCGGCCACCCAGAGCGCCCCACCAACCAGAATTCCAGCCGAAATCACCACCATCCCCACCGGAGCATACGCGTAGTCCCACGGCCCAAGCAGCCCCAGAAAACCAATCCCCCCCGCCGCCACAAACGCCCCCACACTCAGCCATCCAATCCTCTTCCGCGCCACCGCCCGCCTCTTGCTGCCAATCGCCCCCGGCACAAGTGCCATCACGACCGCAATCACACCCAGAACAAAAACAGCTCTCATAAAACCACCCCTCTCTCACCCGCGCTCAGTGTAGGGGCGGCTTCAGCTGCCGTCTCACGGCGCAGGTCTCAACTTTCTCCTCAAGCCTCATCCGCAACCGTCTCCGAATCATCCTCCGCCGCATCGTAAACGCCCTCAATATATTCCGAGTCCTCCTCCGACATCGTTACGCTCTGGCGATACTCCAATGCCTCCACATCCGCCACATACTCCACTTTGCAGCTGTTTTCTCTTGCAATCTTCACGATGGTCCCTAAATCGGTCTTAAAGAATTCCTTCCGCGGATTCGTCTTGTTGATGCGCACCTTGTGCAATGCCTTGTGCAGTGCGTTTTCCAGCGCCGGCGCATCGACACACGATATCATCATGTGTACGTCGAACGGAAACGGCACCGAAGCATCCCCCAACTCCCGCACACGGTCTTTCGGCTCCAGACGCCTCGTCATCCCAACCTTAAAAACACCCTCCCCAAATGAGCCGAGGTTCGAGATCACGTAAACATATCCCGCCTTCGTCATCTGCGCCTGCGACACCGCCCGCTCCTTCTCCTCTGCTTCCGCCAATCTCGCCTTCAATCGCTCAATCTCCTCGCTGTGCTTATCCGTCGCCTCCGCCATTGCTCTGTCCAAAGCTGCCTGAATCGCAATCCGCTCCCGCTCCACTTGTTTCAGCTCGCGCTCGATTTCCTTCGCGACTTTTGCCTCTTCGCGAATCTGAGCTTTGATCCGCGCCTGCTCTTCACGCTCCAACGCCGCCCTCACGATCTTCTCAAAGTCCATCTTCAGGTCGGCAATTAATTTGTTCTCGTCCGCGGCGGAAACCTCTAATCCGATCCCGCGACAGCGCACAATGACTTCCTGCAATCGCTGTTTACAAGCCGAAAAGTTGTTGGCGCTCAATGATGAACCGATCCACTTCACGTTCTCTTTCAGGTACCGATTTCCCAATTCTCGTGCGCGCTCGTCCAATTCCTCCTGTTTCTTCGCCTGAAGCTCCACGTCTAATCCCAGCTTGTGAAGGGTCACATCGATATTCTGTAAGTCTCGCTTGAGGATGCTGTTCTCCTGCTGGAGCTCCTTATATGACACCAATCGGCACTCGAGTTCTTCACGGTCACGCCGTATCGCCTCCTTGCTAGCCTCTCTTCGTGCCTGAATCTGGCCTGCAAGGTGATCCAATTCCGCTTGCGCGGCTTGTCTTTTCTGCTCTATGGCTACAGCACGCTCGTTCAGCTCTCGGTCCCTGGCCCCAGCGCCTTCAAGCTGTTGACGTACCTGTTCCGCCTTCATCGTCAACTGCTTATGCTGCGCCCTCACTCTTCTGTGAGATTCCATCAGAATGACGCCCATGCACGCCGCGCCCGCGACAATGCCGACCAAAAGCGTGATCACATATGCCATAGGTCACTCCCCGCGGATTTAGCTGGCGTCTGCGGCGAGAAGTACAAACAAAACACGTCCGCCGCACCTCTTACACTCGACTTCATCAAGCAGCATTGCCTTCGGAGCTTCCGCCACCTGCGCGCACTTTGGACACTTCCCCCTGACCACCTCACCCATTCGAGTACTAAGCGCTAGCCGATATGAACCGCGCTCTGGCGTTCTTCGGACCAGACCCATCTTCTCCCAGGCCTCGATAACAGAGCGCCAATACTCTTGCTCGCCACCGAGAATCTGCCGCAGTTCGTCCTGCCGAGTCTCAGGGTGCAACTCCAAATGTCCCCACAACCGATGATTATTCCACATCCGCGCCCGCGCCTCAGCTACTTTCGCCGCCAAATCAGCCGATGTATCGCGTTCGATCCTTCTGTACTCACCGAGCAGCGATTCAAGCTTGTCCAGATATTCGCTACAAAAAAGTAACGGTGCGTAACGCAGCACAACTTCAACTGCCGTGACACTGACGAACTCCTTTTCCTCGTATTTTCGCTCGAACTGCATCATCCCGTCGATGTGCCCGAACGCTGAGATTGCTACATCCACGGTAACCCGGAACAGACCACTGCGTTCAGCCGCCTGAGCCCGCGCCATAAGTGCGTGGTAGTTCTCGCAATGAGCCTCCATTTCGCTTTTTTTCATGTTTGCCCGTCATCCCCACAGCCATGTTGCCCCGCCGCTTTCGCGGCGTCAACAATAAACATCCACTACGCTTCGCAATGGCACCTACCACCCCTCGATGTCTCTCCCCTTAGCCATTGTAACGCCCCCACCTCCCACCCCCACAACCAGTTGCCCCTCCCCGTTGCGCTCCCAGACAAAATATAAAAAATCTTCCTCCCTTTCCCTTACCAAAATCCAAATCCCGTTGCGCCCACCGACCAAATCCCCAATCCATTCGCGCAACAAGCGGGGTTATATAGAGGGAGGTGTTTTATGCAATGCAACTCCGGTCCCGCCGGACCCCATCTTCGCCGCACCCAAAGCTCCCCGCCTCGTGGCTTGGGCGTCCCGCCCAAGGTCTGCGCTCACCCCCCGGCCACTCCCGCGCTACCGAACGAACCCATTTCCCTCTCCCCCATCCGTGTGCATCCGTGCCCCATCTGTGGCTCCCTTCTCCCATCTGCGCCAATCTGCGTCACCCGCGTCATCTGCGTTCCACTCTTCTCCGCACCCGAAGCTCCCCGCCGCCTCGTGGCTTGGGCGTCCCGCCCCAGGTCTGCGCTCACCCCCCCCCGGCCGCTCTCGCGCTACAAAACGAAGCCATTTCCTATCCCCACCTCCCCCTCCTTCGACGTTCGATGTTCAATGTTGGATGTTCGATATTCCAGCGCTACCGAACGAACCCATTTCCCCGGCAACTCTTCCTTTCAACATTGGACGTTGGACGTTGGCTATTTCGCTACCAAACGAACCCATTTCCCTCTCCTCTCCCCCATCCGTGTGCATCCGTGCCCCATCTGTGGCTCCTCTCAATCCATTTTGCGTTCCTCTCTTCTCCGGGACCCGCTTTCCGACAGCCCGGACTCAAAAAGGACGCATTCGGGAACCGAAAAGGACTCGAAAAGGACGTGGAAAGGACTCGCTTTTCTGGACCCCAAAATTCACAACCCCAACTCCCCCCACCCCTTATCAATCCACACCCCCGAACAACATTTTTTTCTCTCCCCCACCCCCTCCCCAAACCGCTCACTACAAAACGAACCCATTTCCTCAGTCGTCCTTCGTCATTCGTCTCCCCTCCCCACCTCCTCCTCCTTCCTCCCACTCTCAAACCTCCTCTCCGCCAGCCCCGCATACACCCCCGTCAACAACTTCAAATGCAGATCATTCTCCTCGGCCAACAATTCATCACCCACCGGCGAAGCAGACCCCTCAATCTCCATCAGCCGCCGGCGATGGCGCTCGTCTTCTTTCAAAATTGCCGCGGCCGCCAATTCATCCAGCACTGGCCCGCCGCGACCGGGATCAGACATGATTCCTCCCGGCCAGAGATGAGCCTCCATTCTAATGTAGTGAATTGTTGCCTGTCAATAAAAATCCGCAATCCGCATGACCGCATGTCCATGTAAACATTGGACTTGCGCCTCACGGCCGATGAATCGAGATGCGGTACAACGCATCGTCCACCGCCCCCATCCGATACTTGTACTCCTCCCGCCCCCGCAGCAGGTCGAACACCCGCCCTCCCCCCTCGATCGCCTCCTTCACCGCCAGCCCGAACATCACCGCTCCCGGCGACCACTGCCTCTGCGCTGGATCGTACCCCGAGTTGTACAGCAGCGGCCCGCGGGCCGACGGGAACTCAAAGAGGGCCGCCCCGGCCGTCTCCCCCAGCATCAGCATCAGCAGCCGCATCCGCCCCTCCCGCGCCAGCGCCGCCCCCACCCGCCCCAGCAGCGGCCGCACGTGCATCGCCAGCCACTGGCCCTTGGTCGCATCCGCCGCCTCGATCAGCTCCAGCGCCCGCGCCAGCCGCCCCTCATCCCACGACTCCCCATCCATCACCACCAGCTTCGCCCCGGCCTGCTCCTGCGCCTTGCGGATCTTGCGCCTCAGCTCCTTGCGCTCGTGCGCCTCCAGCGACTCGAGGTACTGCTCCCACGTCTCCGGCAGCTTGATCCGCGCAGCGTTGGAGACCACCGTCTGGTCACAAGTCAGCCCATGCGCCCCCGCCGCGTTGGGCAGCATCTCCCGGCAAGGCGCATGCTGCCCGACGTTGTGCAAGGTGACCGCCTTCAACTCCCGGTCCCAAAGCTCATCGACCAACGCGATGACCGCCGCCCACACCTCGCGCTCGTGCTGCGGATGGACCAGCGGATCGAGGTAGTCACTCACCGCGTGGCCGGTGCTCTCCAGGAATCCCGTCGGCGTGATCTCCATCGGCAGCACGGCCAGCAGCTCCTCCCCCTTGCTGACCGTGATCAGCCGCAGCGCGTTCGGCCGCAACGTCTGCCCCACTCCCTCCCGCTGCCAGATCCGCGAGTTGAACGTCGTCGCCTGCCCGCTCACCCCCGACAGCCGATCCCACCCCTCCGCAAACGCACTGTGCGTCGGCCACTGCCGATGACACGTCGCCGAAACCCCGAGCCGCTCCACTCTATGGATCGCCGGTCCATCTCCCGCCGAAATCCGCAGCTCCCCCGCAAAGAGCTTGCGCACAGTCCGCTTGAGTTGTGAGTAAGCTGTTGCCAGCGCCATAGTCACCTTGATCCGCCTGACGATACAGCTAAGCTCCGACAGGAAGGAAGGGGCAAAACCGCCAAGGAGGGTATCCAATGCCTGCTCCCGGCTTCGTTCACCTCCACGTCCACACCCACTACTCGCTCCTCGACGGCGCATGCCAGATCGGCCAACTCGTCAAGCGCACCAAGGCGCTGGGCATGGACTCGATCGCCATCACCGACCACGGCTGCCTCTTCGGCCTCATCGAGTTCTACACCGAGTGCCGCAAGGAGGGCATCAAGCCGATCCTCGGCATGGAGTCCTACATGGCCCCCGGCGACCGCCGCGAGCGGTCCACTCCCGGCGGAAACTCCGGCGAGGCGGCCTATCACCTGCTGCTCCTGGCCGAGAGCATCGAGGGCTATCGCAACCTGCTCAAGCTCGGCTCCATTGCCTACCGCGAAGGCTTCTATTACAAGCCGCGCATCGACAAGGAAGTCCTGCGGGAATACAGCAAGGGCCTGATCTGCACCAGCGCCTGCCTCGGCGGCGAGATCCCCTCGGCCTTCCTCAAGCGCGACTACAAGGCCGCGAAGAAGGTGGCCGAAACCTACCTGGAGATCTTCGGCCCGGACCGGTTCTTCATCGAGGTGCAGAAGCAGGGCATCAAGGAACAAGATGTCGTGAACCCCGAGCTGGCGGACCTGGCCAGGAAGCTCGGCGTCGGCTTGGTGGCCACCAACGACGTCCACTTCCTCAACAAGGAAGACCATGACGCCCACGATGTGCTCTGCTGCATCTCCATGGGCCGGCTGATCACCGACGAGAACCGGCTGAAGTACCCGACCGAGCTATACCTCAAGAGCCCGCAGGAGATGAGCGATGCCGTGGGCCAGTGGGATGGGGCGATCAGTAACACTGTGGACATCGCCAAGCGGTGCAATGTCGAGCTGGACTTCTCCAAACGCTACGCGCCGGTCTATCGAGTGCCGAAGGAGAAGCTCGTAGGGTTCGCTCCGCGAACCGATTCGCAACGCGAACCCTACGCTCCCGATGACGAGCGATACCTTCGCCAGTTGTGCGAGGAGGGATTGGAGTGGAGGTATGGCACGAAGGACGTGGCGAAGGAGGTGCGCGAGCGGCTGGATTACGAGCTGAAGGTGATCACGGCCAAGAACTTCTGCTCCTACTTCCTGATCGTCTGGGACTTCTGCAACTTCGCGCGGGACAACGGCATCCCTGTCGGCGCCAGGGGCTCGGGTGTGGGGACGATGGTGGGATATCTGCTGGGGCTGTGCAATGTGGATCCGATCAAGTACGGCCTGCTCTTCGAGCGGTTCATGGATCCATCGCGCACGGAGATGCCCGATATCGACATCGACATCTGCCAGGAAGGCCGCGGCAAAATCATCGACTACGTCCGCCAGAAATACGGCCACGTCGCCCAGATCATCACCTTCGGCACACTGGCGGCCAAGGCGGCGTGCAAGGATGTCGGCCGGGTGATGGGCGTGCCGCTGGCGGAGATCGACAAGCTCACCAAGTTGATCCCCAATGCGGTGGGGATGACCCTGAACAAAGCGCTGGCGCAGGTCCCGGAACTGGACAAGTTGTACCGGGAGAGTCCGCAGATTCAGAAGGTGATCGACGTGGCCAAACGACTGGAGGGAACCTGCCGCAATGCCGGCTGTCATGCGGCCGGCGTGGTCATCGCGGACCAGCCGCTGGAAAACTTCGTACCGCTCTACAAAGCTGGCGACGACATCCTCACACAATACGAAGGCCCGATTGTCGAGAAATGCGGACTGCTGAAGATGGACTTCCTCGGCCTGCGAACGCTGACCACGCTGACGCGCGCGGTGGAGCTGGTGAAGAAGACCAAAGGGGTTGAGGTTGATCCGGAGAAGATCGACTTCGCCGACAAGAACGTCCTGGCCATGTTCTGTCGCGGCGAAACGCGGGGGATATTTCAGTTTGAATCCGGCGGAATGCAGGATTTGCTGATGAAGATGCGGCCGGATCGGATCGAGGACCTGATCGCGGCCAATGCACTGTTCCGGCCGGGGCCGATGGAGCTGATCCCGCTCTATTGCAATCGCAAAAACGGCCGCGAGCAGGTGCCGAAGGTGCATCCGATCATGGACAAGATCCTGGAGGAAACCTACGGGATCATGGTCTATCAGGAACAGGTGATGCAGATCTTCAACCAACTCGGCGGAATCGAGCTGTCGGCCGCCTACAAACTGATCAAGGCGATCAGCAAGAAAACGGTGGATGTCATCGCCAAGTACCAGCCGGAGTTCATGAAGGGAACGCTGGCCAAGGGCGTGAGCAAGGAGAAGGCGCAGGAGATCTTCGAGCACATCCTCAAATTCGGCGGCTACGGCTTTAACAAATCGCACTCGACGCGCTACGCGATCATCGCGTTTCAGACAGCGCACCTGAAGGTCTATCACCCGATCGAGTACATGAGCGCGCTGCTGACGTTCGAAATGGGGGACACAGACAAGGTCGTCGAGTACATCGAAGAATGCCGGAGGATGACGCTGCCGGATGGCAAGCGCGGGATTCACGTGCTGCCGCCGGATGTGAACCTGTCGGACAAGGACTTCACCCCGGTTTATGAGGAGAAACAGGAGGGCAGGCGGAGGCAGAAGAAGACCGAAGGAGTGATTCGATTTGGAATGATGGCGGTGCGCGGAGTAGGCGAGAAGGCGGTGGAGGCGATCATCGCCGAGCGCAAGGCGAGGGGGATATTCGGGTCGTTGTTTGAGTTCTGCGAGCGCGTAGATCTGCGGCAGGTGACGCGGGCGACGATCGAGGCGCTGATCAAGTGCGGCGCATTCAGCTCGATGGGGGCCAAGCGGGCGCAATTGCTGCACATTCTCGAGCGGGCGGTGGAGATGGGGCAGCAGTCGCAAAATGACAAGCGGGCGGGGCAAATGAACATGTTCGGAGGCGGGGCAACGGGCGCCACGACGACAACGAGCAGCGGCGGCGCGCTGCCGGAGATGGAGGAGATCGCCAGCGCTGACCTGCTGAAGTTCGAGAAGGAGTTGCTGGGGTTTTACATCACTTCGCATCCATTGACGGAGCATCAGGCGGCGCTGGAGCGATATACGACGCACAGCTCCAAGGAGGCGATGAATGTCTCGGAGGGGACGGAAGTGACGATTGGCGGGATGATCAATCGGGTGAAGACCAGCATCACCAAGAACGGCAGGTCGGCCGGGCAGAAGATGGGTTGGATTACGCTGGAGGATTTGGAGGGAAGCATTGAGGGAGTGCTCTGGGCGGAGACGCTGGCCGACATCACGGCCAAATATCCGGATGTGATTGCGCTGGAGCAGATCGTGTTCGTGAAAGGCCGGGTGGATCGCAAGCGAGAGACGCCGAGCTTGCAGATCAATGAGGTAATTCCCGTGGAGGAGTCGCTGGCGAAATTGACGACATCGCTGGTGCTGAAACTGGATGAGAAGAAACACAAGGAGGATGTGGTGGAGGCGCTATTGCCCGTGGTGAAGCAACATACAGGCCGAACGCCGCTGTGGGCGTCGGTGGCGGCGGAGGGCGGGCAGAGCATTACCTTGCGGATGGGAAGCGACTATCAGATTCGGCCGACGAAGGCCGCGGTGGAAGAACTGGAGCGAGTGCTGGGGAGCGGCGGCGTACAGATTTATGGGGCGGGATCGAAGCGCGCCCGGCGGGTGGCGCAGCAGCAGTTATTCAAGGTGGATGAGAATGAGGTGGATGTGCAGGGGCCGGCGGTGGAGGTGGGGTTGGATGGGGCGTTGGAGTAATGTCTGTGAGGGTCTGTGGCCGATAATCTCGACGGGGAGAGATTGGGGAGGCGGTCATGATGATCAGAATTGCATTGGTTGCGCTGTTGGTGGTGGCTTCTTCGGCGATGGCCGAGGTGAAGCTGGATGCGGCGACGCGCGAAGCGCTGGGTTGGCAGATTGCGCTGGAGCGGGAGGGGTTTTCGCCGGGGATTATCGACGGCAAGAGCGGCGCGAAATGTGCGCTGGCGACGGCGGAGTTTCAGAGGCGGATGGGGTTGAATCCGACGGGTGCTCTGGATGCGGCAACGCGGGAGGCGCTGATCGTGGGGGTGGGCGAGCCGTTCCAATATTACACGGTTGCTGCACCGGATGTGTCACAGGTAACGGGGACGATTCCGCAGGATTGGAATATCAAGTCGAAGATGCAGTTTCTGGGTTATGCGTCGGTGGCCGACGCCGTTGCCGAGCGGTTTCACTGCACGCGCGGACTGCTGGAGCGGCTCAATCCGGGGGCAAATTTCGCGGTGCTGAAGGAGGGGGATGTTCTGGTGGTGCCGGCCATCGAGAAGGGGAAGATGGGGCGCGGGAGCCGATTGCAAATTCATCTGGGGCAAAAGGTGATTCGCGCTCTGGATCGAGAGGGGAAAGTGATTGCGCTGTTTCACTGTAGCATCGCCAAAGACGAGGCGAAGCGGCCGACGGGGGTGGCGAACGTTGTCAGTGTCACGTCGAATCCGATCTACAGATTTGATCCGGCGATGTGGCCGGAGGTGAAGAACGTGAATCAGAAGCTGCTGATTCCGCCGGGGCCGAGAAATCCGGTGGGGGTTTGCTGGATCGCTCTCAGCCTGCCGGGATATGGGATTCATGGGACGCCGACGCCGGAGATGATCGGCAAGACGGGGTCGCATGGATGCTTTCGATTGACGAATTGGGATTCGGCGAGGTTGGGGGGAATGGTAAGTGAGGGGATGATTGTGGAGTTTGTGGGACGATAGCAGGCTGGAAGATGCTATTATGTGAAAAAGTGAGTTGTCTGGAGGTGCCATGACTCTTCGAGGTCATATTCGCAATGGAAATGTCGTTCTCGATTCCAAAGTGCCCTTGCCTGAAGGCGCTGAGGTAGAAGTTGTGGTTCGCAAACCTCGGGGTGCCAAGAAGAAAGATCGATTTTGGGATGGATTGACCGTAGAAGAGTTGGCAGCGGAGCAGGGTGTCGTCCACAAGCCGTTCGAAGAGCTGCTAGGTGGTTGGCCTGAAGAGGATTTGAACGATAATTTTGACGAGGTTGTCCGGAAGTGGCGGGATGAAGATGGGAAGGCTGGGCGTTAATGGATGGGGTTGCTGTGGACACGGACGTGGTATCGTACGTGTTAAAACAAGATAGCAGAGCGTTCCTGTATCGCGAACATCTGAGCGTTGAAATACTGTGTGTCTCGTTCGCGACCGTCGCAGAGTTGTATCGATGGAGTATCGCGCGCAAATGGGGAGGCCCACGTTTGAATCGATTACAGCAGCACCTAAACGATTATGTTGTACTTGAATACGATGATGCCATGGCGTGGGACTGGGCCCATATCATGTCACTCAAGGGGCGACCCATTACCGCGACAGACGCATGGATAGCAGCAGCTGCAATCAGGCACGGCCTGCCGCTCGTCACTCACAACCGGCGACATTTTGAAGGCATTGCGAAGCTGAGAGTTATCTCGGAATGCTGATCACGCCAGGATTTCAGTGATCGGTTCGCCGTGGTCAATGTCGAGGCGTTTGCGGCCGGGGATTTCCAGCCTGTGGCTGTCGAGGCCGAGTTGGTGCAGGACCGTGGCGTGGATGTCGGTGACGTAGTGGCGGTTTTCGATGGCGTGGAAGCCCAATTCGTCGGTTGCGCCGTGGGTGATGCCGCCTTTGACGCCGCCGCCGGCAAGGAAGGCGCAGAAGCCCTGGGGGTGGTGATCGCGGCCGGTGCCTTCAGCGCCCGGAGTTCGGCCGAATTCGGTGCCCCAGACGACCATGGTGTCTTCGAGCAAGCCGCGCTGTTTGAGGTCCTTGATTAATCCCGCGATGGGGCGATCGACCTGCTGGGCGAGCTTGCCGTGGTTGCCTTTGATTTCAGAGTGGGAGTCCCACGCGCCGCCCTCGCCGCCGCCGTGGAAGAGTTGGACGAAGCGGACGCCGCGCTCGACCAGGCGTCGCGCGGCCAGGCAGAGCTCGCCGAATTTCTGGGAGTCGGGCTTGTCCATGCCATAGAGGACGCGGGTGGCGGCGGATTCCTTTTCCAATTGCAGCGTCTCGGGGATCGAAGTCTGCATCTGGAAGGCCAGCTCGTAGGATTTGATGCGGGCGCGGAGCTGCTGGTCGTCGGGGTAATCGATGCCGCTGACGTGATTGAGCTTGCCGAGGAGGGAGAGATTTTCGAGCTGTTCTTCCTGAGTTAATCCGCCGGCGGATTTGATGAAAGGAAGCGGATTTTTGGGATCGACATTGAGTCGCACGCCGCCGTACTCGGGGCCGAGATAGCCCGCGCCATGGGTCCATGCGCCGCCGCAGCAGTCGCCGGTGGGAGCGCCCAGGACAACATATTCGGGGAGATTTTCGTTGATCGATCCGAGGCCGTAGGTAACCCAGGAGCCGATTGTGGGGAAGGGGCCTTCGCGCGGGTGGCGGCCGGTTTGGAAGGTGAGCTGCGCGCCGTGATCGTTGTGAACCGTCCAGAGGGAGCGGACGACGGCGATGTCGTCAGCACATTGGCCAATGTTGGAGAACCAGTCGCCGACGAGCAGGCCCGATTGGCCGTACGCCCGATACCCCGTCTGAAGCGGCATGATGGTCTTGCGATCGCCGTGGGCGGGATTGGCGCCGACGATATTGGCATTGACGCGCTTGGGGTCGAGGACGTCTTTGTAGGGTGTGTCGGCGATGGATTTGCCGGCGTATTTGTTCAGCTCAGGTTTGACGTCGAAGGATTCGAGGTGGGAGACGCCGCCGCAGAGGAAGATCCAGATGACGCTCTTGGCGCGGGGGCGGAAGTGCGGGCGGCCGTCTGGCCGGATGTAATCGGGCAATGGATTTCCGCGGGCGACGCCGTCTTTGAAGAGCATGGCGCTGAGGGCCAGGCCGGTGAAGCCCATGCCGGTGTCGAGGAGGAAGGAGCGGCGGGAGATGCCGGGGCAGCGGTGAGGTTTTTGGTTGCAGTCGCTCGACATGCTCTTCCCTGATTAGCGTATGGTGACAAAGTCGTTGTGGTTGAACAAGACTAAAACGAGGTTTTGGCGGGGGCGGTCAGAGGGTTGCGTCGTTGGAGCCGTCGTGGGGAATCTGCTAAGGGCATGAAGGCAGAGGCTGAGCTCCTCGGGAGTTGGAGGACGGGAGAGGATTTGCAGGAAAGCCAGATTTACGAATTTCTGGTTGTCGGGGCCTGACTTCTTGGAGAGCTCGGTGGTCAGTGCGCGGGAATCGTTGATGATCAGCTCGCTGTTGGACATGGCCAGCGCCTGCTGGGGCATGACGGACGGCCGGCGCTCGTAGCATTCGTTGACGTTGGGGCTGTCGAAGAGCTTGAGGAACTCAACTTCCTTTTCGGGAGCGATGCGGAGGTAGATGGAGCGGCGCTTCGAAGTCAGGCCGAGGTGGTTGTCGATTTCCGGGCCGCCCATGGTGGGGTCGAGCTGGCCGGTGGCGTAGAGGATGTTGTCGCGGACCAGTTCGGCCTCCATGCGGCGGGAAGGCGAACGCCAGAGATAAATGTTGTCGGGATCGATCTTCGAATCCGATTCATCGGGGGTGGAAGCCATGCGATAGGTAGCGCTGGTGACGATGAGGCGGTGAATTGGTTTCATCTGCCACTTTTGCGCCATAAGTTCCGTCGCGAGATAATCGAGGAGCTGGGGATGAGAGGGTGGGCGGCCATTGCGGCCAAAATCGGCCGGCGTGGGGACAATGCCAGCGCCGAAATGCCGCAGCCAGATGTGATTGGCGGCCACACGCGCTGTCAGCGGATTGGCAGGGTCAATCAGCCACTTCGCAAACGCCGTCCGCCGTCCACTGGTCTGATCGGGATAATCATTGGTCGAGCGTTGCTTATAACCGCCATGCAGCGGCTCGGTCAGCTCCTCATAGGCCTTCGCCACCGCCTTCTCGGCCTCTTTCAGTTTCGCGCCATCTTTCGTTGTCGCATTCTGAAGCTGCATGAAGTTCCGCGTTGCCTCATAAAACGCCGCCAACCGCTGATGTTCCAGCACCTCGTGGGCCTGCCTGATCCAGCGCGCATCCTTCTTATAGCTCTCATCCTTCTCTGATTTACCGGCGGCCACGGCGGCTTCGCGAAGTTTTTCGCACTCGATGACCGCAACCGTCGCCACATGCCGGTTCTCCAGAATCCAGACATTCAATTCCAGATCGGAAAGCTTCGCCGGCGTCGTCTTCGCATCGGCCCTGGCCGCCTCGTATGCCTTGCGGCCTTCCGCAAGCGCCTTCTCGCTGCCCGCGATGGTGTCATCCATGACCGATGGCCGAAAATCGGGATGAGCGGCATATCGCGGCAATTGCTTGCGCTCAATCTTCAGCGATCCTCCCAGAAATTTCGGGATTCCCGGCTCAATCTTTAGGTCGTTGTCCGGATGCCGCTCATCGCCACGGATAAAAAAGAGCGTCGGTTTCACATCCGCGTCATAGGCGCGGGCAACGCCATTCTTAAATGTATCCAGCTCCCCCGGCACGCGGTCGATGCGGACCTGGTGGGGCTCGAAAATGGCCCGCATCTCGTAGTATTCCGTCTGCATGACGGGATCGAACATGTGATTGTGACACTTGGCGCAGTGCATGGTCAGGCCGAGGAAGGCACGCGAGGTGTGATTGACGGTGTCCTCGAGCCATTGCTCGCGGGAGAGCATTTTGAAGTTGCGAACGAGGAAGCCGGTAGCGCGGAGTTTGTCGGGGTTATCGGGATAAAGCTCGTCGGCGGCCAGCATGTCAGTGATCATCTGGTCATAAGGCGTATCTTTATTGAGCGACTCGACGATCCAGTCGCGCCAGCGCCAGATGTGCGGCTGGGAATCGCGGATCTGGTTGCCGCCGGTCCAACCGGCCCAGTCGGAGTAGCGCCAGATGTCCATCCAGTGCCGCCCCCAGCGCTCACCGTAACGGGGATCATTCAAAAGCCGATCGACGACTTTCTCGTAAGCGTTGGGCGCTTGATCGTTTTCGAAATCGGCCAATTCCGCGGGAGTGGGCACGAGGCCGATCAGATCGAGATAGAGGCGGCGCAGAAGAATCGGTTTTGGCGCTTCGGAGCGAGGTTTCAAGCCGCGCGACTCGTGCTCGGCGGCGATGAAGTTGTCGATGGGATTTCGCGGCCAGGATTTGTTCTGAATCGCGGGGATCGGAGGGCGAGAAACAGGCTCGAACGGCCGCCAGCGATACGAGGCCAGGAATTTGTTGAACTCGGCCAGCTTGGTTGGAACGATTTGCAATTCTGCGACCGTCGGTTTGTCGGCGGCGTCGCCGGGGGCGTGGCCGAGGAGCAGTTCAGTGAGATTGTCGATGCCGTCGGCGTCGCTGTCTTCGGAAGCAATCAGTGCAACGCGAGCGAGGATGTCGTGAGATTTACCCGCGGCCGTCAGCTCCTTTTTGACAGCGCGGAGCCGCGAACCGAAGGGATTATGGGGGAATTCGTCGAGATTTTGAGGATCTTTTTTATCGCTGGGAAGATGGCAGGTGGTGCAGGCGGCCAGGGACTTGGCCAGGAAGCGATCAAAGTGCCGCTCGAGCGCCATCTTGTTGGCCGGCGTTGCACCCGCTGGGGATGGGCACAGGCTCATCGAGAGGACGATCAGGGGAAGCAGGCTGCGATGCGGCCGCATGATCGTTGATACTACCGTCGCCGGGCGATGTGGCCAAATCTGGCGCGAACCGCCGTCCAACGGCCCGCAAGCCGCGCAGAATCGGCTCGCCCAATTTGATCCGCCACGGAAGCGGCGGACAGGGAAATTCATCGCTGATCGAAAGCTTCTGGCGAATCAGCGTTGGGAGCATCGACTCATACTTCCACCGCTGCACCCACTCAGCGCCAAAATGAACGTGATGGTCAGGAACCATGCCCATGTCCACCATGGTGAATCCGCGATCGCGCAGCCCCATCATGGTGCGGGCCATGGCGCAGCGGCTGGCATTGCTGACGCGATTGAACATCGAGGACATGGTGACCAGGCCGCCGATCTGCACGCCCCAGATTCCGCCAACCAGGTTGCCCTCCTGCCAGGTTTCAAAGCTGTGGGCATGGCCGAGACGGCGGAGTTGGAGCAGCGCTTCGGTCAATTCGTCGGTGATCCACGTCTGCCCGGAGCGGGCCTGGATGTAATCGCGATGAGTATCCGCGCAGGCGCGGACGACTTCTTCGAAGGCCTGGTTGTAGCGGACCTCAAAGCGCGTGGAGTTCACATACGGCCGCTGCTTGCGGGGAATGACGAACTTGTCGAGCAACTGAATGCCGCGGTGCGACCAGCGCACCCAGCCGACCTGGCCATCCTCCTTGTTGATGAAATCAGGAAGATAACCGGTGGCGAAATGCCAGAGGGCGTTGAAGGGGTTGGGTTGAATACTGTTGGCGAACCACACTTGCGCAATTCCTCGTCAGCACATGCCTGAGTCCGTTTCATTGCAATATGCGGCCGAGGCGCGATTTTTGTCCAGAGGGAATCTGCTCTCGAGCGAAAAGCCCTATCATCGAAAATGCGTATCGCCGGCGTTTAAATCTTGATCTTTCGCGGATACTGCTGGTTGGCCTCCCAGAAAGTCTTTTTGAGCTTAATCGAAGGATCATCGGCCGACGGCTGCACCCGGCCTTTGGCGTCGATGGCGCGGGAAACAATCGTGTGCTCCCCGGCCGGTGCATCCTTCCAGTCATAAATCCAGAACGTCCAGGTGTGTTTTTGCTGCTCGCCCAGAAGCGTCGGAGTCCAGGCCGCATCGTCGATCTTCAGCTCGACCGATTTGAGCGGTGTGCCATCGCTCCACGCAGCGCCGGTAAAACGAATCGTCCCATCTTTTCGTCGGACAGCCCGTGCGACCATCGATTTGACGTTCATCGGGCCAACCGATGTCTGCGTCCACACCACCTGATCGCCCTGCTGCTGGCCGCGCAAAGTGACGTAGTCTTTGGCCATGAAACGCTGCATCAGCGGGCGATCGCGGGCTTCGATCCGCGTAAGCCATTTCACCCACGCGACCCCGTACCACCCGGGAACGATGAGGCGCAGGGGAAATCCGTGGCCGGGCGTGAGAGGTTGTCCATTCATCGCATAGCAGAGAAGAATGTCATCGCGAAATGCGTTTTTGATCGAGAGGGACCGCGAGAAGTTTTGTTTGACCTGATTATCGCGGACGTTTTCCGTGCCACTGTCGGCGCCCCAAAACGCCACTTCGACCGCCTCGTCTCTTAGATTGCATTCGCGCAGGATTGGCGCAAGCGGAGTTCCGGTCAGTTTGATATTGCCAATTGCGCACATGAACCCCGGATTGCCGTTGCCGCCGCATTCAAGAGTAAGCGTGACTTCCTGGGCCGGCTTCGATTTGATCTGATCGAGCGTCAGCGTCTGCGGCTTCTCAACCAGCCCATCGATGGTGAGTTTATAATTCTCTTCCTTCAGTTGCGCAACCCCATAGTGGCTGACGTGGTAGAGATCTTTCGTGGGGATCACCCAATCCTTCAACTCATTCCAGTTGAGCATCCCTCCCTTGGCCGGAGCAAGTTTTTCGGCGTCCAAAAACGGAATTGCCTGCTCCTCCGTATCCTCAGCCCATCCAGAATTCGGAAAGAGCGAAAACAACGAAGCACTAGCGGCAAATCGAAGCAAATCCCGGCGCGATGCTGATCTCATGTTCCTCCTTTGCCCCTCGCTCATTAGAACATCCCGCCTGCCCGCCGTCACTTGCTGCGCGTATCGCCGGCCCCTATCTTGCCCATATGAACCCCAAGCAACGGGCGGCGGAGGCGGCGATGTCGTTTGTGAAAAGCGGCATGGTCGTGGGTTTGGGGACGGGATCGACGGCGGATTTTTTCCTGGTGGCGCTGGGAAATGCGCTCAAGAACGGGAAGCTCACAGGTGTGCGCGGAATTCCCACTTCAAAACAATCCGAAAAGCGGGCGCAGGAGGTGGGAATTCCGCTGACGACACTGGCCGAATGCCCAATGGCGGATGTGACGATCGACGGCGCGGATGAGATTGCCCCGAACCTGGATTTGATCAAGGGACTGGGAGGGGCGATGCTGCGGGAGAAGATCGTCGCACAGAATTCGAAGCAATTGATCATCATCGCCGATGCCAGCAAGAAAGTGACGGTGCTGGGGACCAAGTCGCCGCTGCCGGTGGAGGTGGCCATGTTCGCGCACGATTGCCACCTGCCGTTTCTGCGCAGCCTGGGCGCGAATCCATCGCTCCGCACCACCGCCGACGGGAAAACATTCATCAGCGACAACGGAAACTGCATTTACGACTGCCGATTTTCCCGCATCGATGATCCCAGACGCCTGGAGGCGGCCCTGCTCGACCGCGCCGGCATCATCGATTGCGGGCTGTTCCTGGGCATGGCCTCCGTCGCACTGGTGGCCGATGACCAGGGAGTGACGGATTTACGCGCATCTCCTCCGCCGGCCCAGCAGCAGCGCGGGCATCAATAAAGACAACATAGCCGGCTCAGGCACAGCGCCTGCGCCGTGGCTTGCGCCAAAGTCGGCCAGCATCGCCGCGTCCGCCGGATCGATCGGCCAGGCGTCGCCGGAGTAGCTCATGTTGAAGTTGGAACTCAAATCAATGAAGTCGCTGATGGTGACCAGGAAATCGCCGTTGAGATCACCTTCCTGCCAGGTGCCCGGGCCGTTGAAATGAGATGCCAGGTCGATGAAGTCGGCAATGCTGACCTGGCCATCGAGGTTGAGATCGCCGATGCGGGTTGGCCTGATCAAAAGGCTCATATCGCCGTGAGCATCAGCCACGATGGCGATGCCGAGCTTGGAACTGGGGTGGGAAGGGAGGCCCGAATCGACAACGCCATCGCCCGTGCCGATGCCATGAACAATGGCGGCATACAGGGCAGCCTTGGCCGCGGCAAAATCGGGAGGATAGACGCGCACGGAGCGGAATTGTCCGGCTCCGGCGGGCGTGTTGAGGTTGAAGGTCTGAGTGCCGGCGTCACCCCAATCGATGTTTAATTCGCGCAGATCCTGATCGTCGCGGAGATTGACTGTGGAGCCTCCTCCGCCGACGTGAACCGCCAGGTTTGCCTTGGCAGGATCGATGGCGCTTGCGCTGTGACCGGCGTTGCTGGCGAGTGTTACCGTTCCGGCGGCGACATCGAGGGCAGCGCCGCTGGCGTGGTCCTGTTCGCCGCTGATGAGCAGATTTCCAGCGCCGGTTTTGAGCACGGTTTTGTTGTTTGCGATGGTCAACGGTCCATCGATGGTGAAGGTTAATCCGCTGGACACGTTGACAGCCGTATTCCCCGCCAGGACGAGAGGTGCTGTAATGGCGTTCTTTCCGGCCAGCACGTCTATGCCACCGTTGTGCGTGGCATCGCCGATGGTCAGAGTTCCGCCGTGCCCCTTGTCGATGATGTAGGAGTTGGGATTGTCGAACACCAGGCCGCCGACGGTGCGATCACCATCGAGTGTGATCATGGCCGGTGAATTGCCTGCGGTGAGGACACCCAGGAAATTGGCGGAGGTGAGCACGCCGCTGGGAATCCCGCCAAGCCAGTTGGCGGCGTTGCCCCAGGTGCCGCCGCCATCAACGTTCCATTGCGGCGGAGCGATGCCGAAAGCGGCGGAGTCGTAGATGAGCAGCGAATTGTCGAGCTGATCCAGGCCGATGGAAAAGACGTTGTGCGCATCGGGCTTGGGGATCTTCGAATCGTCCGCCAGCAGGAGGACGGTCATTTTTGCATCCACATCGCCGATGACGCCATCACCTTCGGCATCGATGAAGCCGGTGAGGCGATAGCCGCCGAATTGCCCGAGGCCCGGATCGTATTGCGCGCCGGTTTCCGAATCCGGCATGAAGTTCATCACGAATTTTTTGCCGGCGGTGTCGTCCGATTCGAAATAGAAGTTGGTGAGCTCCGGTGGCAGCAAGCGCTGCGGCGTGGGAGGGGGTGTGGCGGTGTGTCCATCTTCATCAAGGCCGAAATTCTCGATTGTTTTGTCGTTGGGATTGAGCCGTTCGTCCATGAATCTGACGAACGCGACGCCGGAGCGCATGCTCATGCCTTCGATGCCCAGGTCGAGCCCCATCTGCGCGGTCAAGTTCGGCTCAAAGTTCGGCTTCTTCATCTTGGAAGGGTCAGGCGGCGCTGCAAATCGCTCGAAGCGCGGATCAAAGGGAAATTCCACCGGCGGCGGCCACGGGAACCACTTCACAATGAACTTTTTCCACGGAAAGTGCGGGAGGAGGAAACCGGTTTGGCTGTATCCAATGTAGTCGACGGCGTGCTTGTCATCGCTGGTGGGGTCCTGCGAAACGCCGGTGCCGATGGTGGGATCCATCAGGTTGCCGAGGCTGTCCCGCCAGTGCGACGCCTGGCAGAGTTGATTGAATGTATTGCACAGCGAATCGGTGACCGCCATGCCACGGGAGAATTGCCGGTTATTGAGGACCGAGTCGTAATACTCGGCCGGCCCGGCAGTGAGTTGCCGATTTTCGGTGGTGATGTTGTGTACGCCGCCGGTCTGGTTGAACCGCCACATATCAAGTGTGCTGGGATGAAGGGTGAAGCCCGGGTTGCCATCCTGCACGTCGGTCAGGCTGAAAAAGCCGAGCACGTGGCCGATTTCGTGAGCGGCGACGGTGACGAAATCGGTCTTGGTGGCGGAAACGCCATCGCTGCGGTCGTAATCGAACGTGCTGGCAAATGCGGTGGCGAATTGGATGCGGGCATCCGCCCCGCCGGCGGGAGGTGTGCCGTAGTTTGGATCGTTGGCGGTGCCCAAACCAAGCGCTTTGGCGTTGGCCGAGCTCATGGTGATGCTGGCGTCGGTGCGAGTGCCGTTGATGTCGAGCAACGGGATGCTGGCCACAGGGAGCAGGTTGTCAGCGGCCAGCTCGCTGCCACCGGCCTCACCGATGAGGGCGGAGCGCACGCTGGACCAGGGATGCGTGACGCGGCGCGTGGTGGTCGAGCCCAGGACATTGGTCGGCAGGCTGGCGAATTCAATGTTGATGTTGACGGTGATGGGGTCGTAATAAATTCCCTGCCAGATATTGGCCGCGGCCGTGAACGCCGAAAGCTGGGCGGCGGTCATGGGTGTCGAGCCGGTATCGGTGAGAACGATGGTAATCGCTTTCGCGGAAGTCGCGCTTGCCAAAAGCGCGCAGGCCGAGAGCAGGATCGTGCGACGGGACATGAGATTCCTCCTTCAACTTCCCTGAAACACCCACTGAGAAATGGTGAGCCGGATGAGCGAGGATCAATGTAGCTTCGTATCGGTTCAGGTCAACAAGATTATGAATGCCCTAAAAAGGGCAGCTCGACGACGTGGCCAATTCGCATCGAACCTTCGGCCGGAATGCGAAGTTTAGTGCCTGTCGCGAAGAATGATTTTTTGGCATAGCCCAGACAGATGGCGATGTTGGAAAGGACCGGCGAGATCGTGCTGCTGGTGATGCCGCCGATTTCATTTTGCTGTTCGTCGTAAATTTTCGCCCCGGCGATGGGAAGCGTGTCGCTTTCCATCCGGATGCCGACGAGTTTTTTGGCAACCTGGCCGCGGGCGTGCATGCGGGCGACGATTTCCTGGCCGAGATAGCAGCCCTTGGTGAGCGAAACAGCGCGATCGAATTGCCCTGTCTCGGCGGGGAGGATGGATTCGTCAAAATCGATCCCAAATAGCCCCCGGCCCGCTTCGATGCGGGTGGTATTGAAGGCCGCCCATCCGGCGGGACGGGCGAGGCCGCGAAAACGCATGTCGTCTTCGAAGTCCCCCTGCTGCGATTGCGCAAAATGGTTCCAGAATTGCTCGGCGGCCGCAGTGGGAATCATCAGGATATAGCCGGGCACGCCGCAGATGTCGTCGCGGAAGATTGTGACCTGCTGGCCCAGAAGTTCCCTGCTGATCGAACCCATTTGATTCAAATCAGCAACTTGAAGAATTTCCGCCGCCCGCGGGCCGGTAATCATCAGTTCATGAACCGCCCCCACCAGGCTTTTCATCTTGACCTGCTCGGCGAAGAGATATTTGTCGAACGCGGTGCGAACGGTTTCGATTCGCTCCTCATCCATCTCCAGCAAAAACCGCTCGCCAAGCTCCAGCACGTTCATATCGCTGATAATCCGGCCCTTGGTGTTCAGGAAAAATCCATAGACACCCTGCCCGGCGCTCAGCCCCTTTTTCGTTTCCTTATCCCAAACCTGATTGGTGAGCAGATTGTTCACGAACGCGTGGCGGTCCTTCCCGCTCAGCTCGAGAATTCCTCGATAAGGAAGATCGATGATTGCCGCCGATTTGCGAATGGCCGCATATTCGGCCTGCGGCTCGCCAAACGTCAGCACGATCGGCGTCTGCCCATAGGCTTGAAATTCCGCCCCGGCTTTTTCGTGAGATGCATGAAGCGGATTGGGCATGAGGGCGGGCGGGTATCAGTGCTTTTCATCACATCGGTCGTGAACGCAGACGCAGGTTTGCTCGGTGCACTCGTAGGCGCAGATTTCGCTGCAATAAACCTTGCCGTCGCGCACCACGCCTTTCCCGGCCGGCACCGGGCAGAAGCAGCGGGGGCAGGCGCACTTGTTTTTTACCGGCTCGGCCATTGATTCATTATAGCACGCAGGGATCCTCGGTAGGTCCGGCTGGGCCGGACAATCCTGTGTCCAGCCCACCCGCAATGCCTTTGTAGGTCCGGCTGGGCCGGACAATCCTGTGTCCGGCCCAGCCGGACCTACAGGAGCGGTGATAAGATAAAGACGATGAAAGTCGCCGAGCTGTTCTATTCCATCCAGGGCGAAGGCAAGCTCGCCGGCCTGCCCTCTTTCTTCGTACGCACCAGCGGCTGCAATTTGCGCTGCACGTGGTGCGACACCAATTACGCAAGCTGGGAACCTGAAGGAAATGAGATGAGCGTGGGGGAAATCGTCGAAGCTTGGCGGAAGCATTCGGCCAAATACGTCGTCCTCACCGGCGGCGAGCCCATGATCATGCCCGACATCACCGAGCTGGCCGCCGCCTTCAAAAAAGCGAATTGCCACATAACCGTCGAGACTGCCGCGACCGTTCATAAGCCGATTCCGCTCGATCTGGCCAGCCTCTCCCCCAAGCTGGCCAATTCAACGCCCTGGGACCGAGACAACGGCCGTTTTGCCGAGTCGCACGAGAAACATCGCATCAACGTGCCCGTCATCCAGCGCTTCATCGATGAATCACCCGATTCCCAGCTAAAATTCGTCGTTTGCGGCGAGGAGGATTTGCGCGAGATTGACGAGCTTCTATCGCAACTACGCGGCTGGCAACCCTCCGACGTGCTTCTCATGCCGGAAGGAATCGATTCTCCCACGCTGGCACAACGCGGCGCCTGGCTTGCTGATTTGTGCAAACGAACCGGCTATCGTTTCTGCCCGCGGCTGCACGTTGAGCTTTTTGGCCACACGCGTGGAACCTGATTTATGAACGTTCGCCTCAGCAAAACTTTCCACTTCGAAGCCGCCCACGACCTGCCCACCTTCCCCGACGGCCACAAATGCCGCCGCCTGCACGGCCATTCATTCCGCGTGAAGGTGGTCGTTGAAGGAACCGTCGAAGAGAAAAAGGGCTATCTCATCGACTACGGCGACATCAAATCCGCCGCCGATCCAATCATTAATCAGCTCGATCACTACTACCTCAACAAAATCGATGGCCTGGAGAATCCCACCAGCGAAATCCTTGCCCGCTGGATCTGGAAGCGCCTCAAACCATCCCTCCCGCTCCTCAGTTCAGTCTTCGTCTACGAAACCTGCACCTCCGCATGCGAATATTGCGGAGAGTAGCCGTAGGGGCGGCTTTAGCCGCCGACGGAGGCCTTGGATCGGCACTTCAGCGTGCGAATATCGTGGGAGCAGGGTAGGGGCGGCTTTTAGCCGTCGCGAGAGTCTTTTGAATCGTCGGCTGAAGCCGCCCCTACGATCCAGAGGCGAATCTCAAACCAAATACACCAAAATCGAGCAATCTCAACCATAAACTGTGACCATTCCGTCATTTGTAATCATTTCCTGTCATCTCTTGACATATTATGACCGATTCTGCATAATATTGGAAGATTTTGATCAGGAGATGGCAAATGGTGGCGGAGGCCTCTAGGCCGCTGGAACGTCGGGAAGTCGAACAGTTGGTGCGCGAAGTCCTCCGCGAGCGGCTGCGCTCGCGCAACGTTCCCCCGCCCGCCGTCGAACGCTCAGCCACGTCCAGAACCGCCGGCCCACCCCATCCTCTCGTCGTCAACGTCTCCGCACGCCACATGCACGTCACCCCCGCCGACCTCGAAGTCCTCTTCGGCCCCGGCTCCAAACTCACCAAACTCAAAGACCTCTACCAGGAAGGCGAATTCGCCTCAGAACAACTCGTCACCGTCGTCGGCCCGCGCCAGCGAATCATTCCCAACGTCCGCATCCTCGGGCCCACCCGCAATTACACCCAAATCGAGCTCAGCTACACCGACGGAATTTATCTGGGCATCGATCTCCCTCTTCGCATCTCCGGAAACCACGAAAACACCCCCGGCTGCACCATCCTCGGCCCCAAAGGCGCGATTCATCTGAATAAAGGTGTCATCCGCGCTGAGCGCCACGTTCACATGAGCACCGCCGACATGGAGTACTACGGCGTCAAAGATGCCGACTACATGAAACTCCGAATCGCCGGCCCCTGCGGCGTCATCTTCGACCGTGTAAAGGTCCGCTATCACCCCAAAGTCGTTCTCGAAGTGCACATCGATACCGATGAAGGCAACGCGTGCGATCTTGAAACCGCGACGTTCATGGAACTGATGAAATAACCATCCGACGAAATACCGAAAGGAACTTTTATGCAAAGCGATGCTCTGGGACTGCTGGAATGCAAAGGGTTGGTGGCCCTGATGGAGGGTACCGACGCAATGCTCAAGGCGGCCAACGTGGAAATGATGGGCTGGGACAAGGCCGGCAGCGGCATGGTCACCGCATTCGTCAAAGGCGATGTCGCGGCCGTGAAAGCCGCCGTCGATGCCGGCGCCGAGGCCGCCGGCCGCGTCGGCCAGGTCATCAGCGTCCACGTCATTCCCCGGCCGCACGATGACCTGGGCGGAATGATGCCCAAGACCAAGAAGGGCGCGGCGCCCGTCGCCGCTGGCGCGAAGCGATAGACATGTAGGATGGGGCTTGCCCCACCGATTTTTGGAGAAACCACATGGCAGAAGGCAACAACAATTCGTACGGCGGCGCACTGGGCATGATCGAAACCAAGGGCTGGGTCGGCCTCGTCGAAGCAACCGACGCGATGGGCAAGGCGGCCAACGTCGAAATCGTCAAGACCATTCAGATCGGCGGCGCATTCGTCACCACCATCGTCCGCGGCGACGTCGGCAGCGTTCGCGCGGCCGTCGATGCGGGCGCTGAAGCCGCCGGTAAAGTCGGCGAGCTGATCGCCTCCCACGTGATCGCCCGTCCTCACTCTGATCTCTTGACCGGCTTCGGCGCGGCCGCCGGCGCCAGCGCACTGTGAACAATGATGCATTGATCAATGACTCAATGAACCAATGAGTCAATGATTCAATTCCTCCCCATGCTCGTTTTCGTCGCCAACCTCGGCAGCACCAGCTTCAAGTTCAAGCTGCTCGACATGAGCAGCGCTGGTGAAGTCATTGCCCGCGGCGGCTACGAGCGCATCGGCCAGGCCGGATCGCCGCACAAAACCCACGGCGACGTGATCGATGAAATCCTTCGCACTCTCGGCCGCGTCCCCGACGCGATCGGATTCAAAGCCGTTCACGGCGGCCCCATCAGCGGTGCCGTGCGCGTCACCGACGACGTTATCGCCACCATGGAACAATTCGCCGACGTCGCCCCCGCCCACAATCCCCCCTACATCGCCGCCATGAAAGCATTGCGAACAAAACTACCCCACGTCCCCCAGGTGGCCGCATTCGAAACCGCCTTCCATCAAACCATCCCCCAGGCCCGGCAGGTCTACGCAATCCCCCACGAGTGGACCGAGAAGCTCGGAATTCGCCGCTACGGCTTCCACGGCGCATCCCACCGCTACATCGCCACCCGCGTGAAAGAACTACTCCCGGCCGCCAAAAAAGTAATCAGTTGCCACCTCGGCGGCTCCTGCTCGATCTGCGCCATCGAGGATGGAAAATCGGTCGCCAATTCCTTCGGCATGACCGCCCAATCCGGCGTCCCCCACAACAATCGCGTCGGCGATTTTGATGGGTTCGCATTGCAGAAGCTCCTCAAAAGCGGCCTCTCCCTCGAAGAAATCTTCCGCCGCCTCAGCAAAGAAGGCGGCATCCTCGGCCTCAGCGGCATCTCGCCCGACATGCGTGATGTCGAGAAAGCCGCCGCCGAAGGAAACGCCCGAGCCAAACTGGCCATCGATGCCTTCATCGAGTCGGTGCGCCATTTCATAGGCTCGTATCTGGTCGCACTGGGCGGCTGCGACGTCCTCGTTTTCACCGGCGGCATCGGCGAGAACGGCATCGCCATTCGCAAAGACATCTGCCGCAATCTGAATTGGGCCGGCATTGAATTGGATCAGGAAAAGAACAACACGCGCGGCAGCGAAACCAGGATCAGCAGCCATCGCTCGCGCGCGCAAATCTGGATCGTTCCAACCAACGAAGAATTGATTGTCGCCCGGCAAACAGTTGAGGCATTGGGCAAATGAATTTAGTGGCATGGGCGCCTCGCCCATGTCTTCACGGGCGAGGCGCCCGTGCCACGAATTAGGAGCAGATTATGGCAAATGGTGAAGCAATCGGATTGATCGAAACCAAAGGCATCGTCGCGGCCGTCGAGGCCTGCGATGCAGCGCTCAAAGCCGCCAACGTCGAGTTCGTCGAGCAGCACAAAGTCGGCAGCGGCCTGGTCTCCATCACCCTCCGCGGCGATGTCGCGGCCGTCCGCGCCGCCGTCGACGCCGGCGCTGAAGCCGCCGGACGCGTGGGCGAAGTAGTCTCGGTTCATGTGATTCCCCGCCCGCATCAGGATGTCGCGAAGATGGGATAAACGTACCACGGGCATCCTGCCCGTGAATTGCAAACCACGGGCGAGGCGCCCGTGCCACGAGTTGGAGCTGCCATGTTTTTAGCCCGAGTCACCGGCCACGTCGTGGCGACGCAGAAGGACAAGACGCTCAACGGCCAAAAACTGTTCGTCGTCGAGCCCCTCAACGTCAAATTCGACGAGGCCAACAAGCCCTCATCCCTCGGCAATACCGGCCGGGCCATCGTCGCCCTCGATTCGGTCGGCTGCGGCGAAGGACAACTCGTGCTGGTCGTCCAGGGCTCCAGCGCCCGCATGACCGAACACACTAAAAACCTGCCGGCCGATGCCCTGGTCGTCGGCATCGTCGATTCGGCCGTCTTCGGCGGAAAAAGCTTTTATCAGGCCAACGATGATCGCGGGAGGAATTCATGAACCAGGCCCTCGTCCAGGATGTCGTCAGCGAAGTGATGCGCCGCCTCGGCAATCGCTCCGCCGGCCGCGCCAGCGCCCCGGCCGCCGAGCCTCCACGCCGCTCTTTATCGCTCTCCGAAACCACCGGCCAGCACGGCGTCTTCTCCAACGTCGATGAAGCCGTCTCCGCCGCGACAGAGGCCCAGAAAAAACTCGTCCGCCTCTCCCTCGATGAACGCGACTCCATCGTGAAACTCGTCAAGGCCATGGCCAAGGAAAACGCCCAGGCCTGGGGCAAAATGGAGCTGGATGAGACCAAAATCGGCCGCCTCGACCACAAAATCGAAAAGCTTCAGATCCTTGAATTGGTCCCCGGCGTCGAATTCTTAAAAACCAGTGCCACCTCCGGCTCCAACGGCCTGTGCATCGAAGAATTCGCCCCCTTCGGCGTCATCGGCATCGTCACACCAGTAACTCACTCGGTCCCAACCCTCACCGCCAACGTCATCAACATGGTCGCCTCCGGCAACGCCATCGTCGCCAACCCCCATCCCTCCGGCACGCGCTGCGCCGCCCACGCCGTCCGCGAATACAACAAAGCCATCGCCGCCAAATTCGGCATCGATCACCTGATCGCCTGCATCGTACCCCCAACTCTCGAATCCGCCGAAGCCATCTTCAACCATCGCGGAATTCCCCTGCTGGTAGTCACCGGCGGCCCCGCCGTCGCCCGTGCCGCCCTCGCCGCCCGCAAGCGCGCCATCGTCGCCGGTCCCGGCAATCCCCCCGTCGTCGTCGATGAAACTGCCTGCCTCGAAAACACCGCCGCCTCCATCGTCAAAGGCGCTGCCTACGACAACAACCTCCTCTGCATCGGCGAAAAACAGGTCTACTGCGTCGAATCCGTCTTCGACAAATTAATGCAGAAGATGGAAAAACACGGCGGATTCATCCTCAACTCCTCCCAGATCGACGCCCTCACCCGCGCCGCCTTCAAACTCGATCCCAAGGACAACAAGCAGCACGTCAACAAGGAATATGTCGGCAAGGATGCGGCCGTCCTCGCCCACGCCGCCGGCCTCAGCGTCCCCCCCACCACCCAATTGCTCGTCGGCGAAACCGACAAAGACCACGTGTTCGTCCAGGAAGAGCAGATGATGCCCTTCGTCCCCTTCGTACGCGTCAAAAATGCCGAAGAAGCCATCGACCTCGCCATCCAGAGCGAACACGGCTATCGCCACACCGCCATCATCCACTCCCGCAACCTCGACACCATCACCAAGTTCGGCCGCCGCGCCAACGTCACCGTCTTCGTCGTCAACGGCCCCTCCATGTCCGGCCTCGGCCTCGGTGGCCAGGGCTACCTCAGCTACAGCATCGCCACCCCCACCGGCGAAGGCATTACCTCCCCCCTGACCTTCACCCGCTATCGCCGAATGATGATGACCGGAAGTCTGAGAATGATCTGAGCAACCATCGTGCAACTCGCAAAAGTCATCGGCCACGCAACCTCGACGATCAAGCATACTTCACTGGAAGGATGGCGGATGATCATCGCGCATCAAGTGAACGTCGAGCGGCAGCCTGAGGGCGATCCGCTAGTGGTCATCGACAAGCTGGGCTGCGGCGTCGGCCAGACCGTGGTCATCGACAGCGATGGAAAGGCCGCCCGCGAGCTGATCGGCTCCGAGAAAACCCCAGCCCGTTGGTACACCGTAGCGATCGTGGACGAATGATTTACACCGCCCGCCAACTCGAAGACCTCTGGAAAGCCAACGGCTCCAACGGCCAGGTTATCCTCCCCTATCGCGCACGCCTCTCCCCCATGGCCACCGATTGGATCAAATCCAAGCGAATCACCCTCGGCTACAGCGACGATTCCCCGACAGTCCCCAAAAAAGACGACAAACCCTCCAGCCTCCCCCACGCTGCTCCCGGCTCCTTCCTCTGGTGGTGCGACGGCCCCTGCGGCGCCGCCAAAGCCGCCCTCTCCGCTCAATCCCGCGAATCCGCCCTCGCCCCAATCGATCTCCCCTCCGATCCCTCCCGCCTCATCGCCGTCCTCCGCAAATTGGCCGCCGAAATAAAATCCACCCACGCCCCCGGCGGCCTCCTCATGATGAATTCCGCTGCCTCCGCCCTCGTTTACGCCAACCGCTGCCCCTCCCTTCGCGCCATCGTCGGCACCTGCCTCGAAACCATCGAACAAGGCATCGGCCAGGTCGCCGCCAACGTCCTCATCATCGAATATCCCCACCAAACGCTCCAGCAAATCCGCAACCTCATCTCCCGCTTCGTCCGCGGCAAGCGCGAGCTTTCGGAAGAGGCCCAACGCTCTCTCCAGGAGCTGACCACATGCGGATAGGAAAAGTCATCGGCCGAATCTGTCTCCAGCCCGTCTACGAAACGCTCGTCGGCGGCCGATTCCTGCTCGTCCAGGTGATGGATCGATTCGCCCTCGCCGGCGCCGCGCGTAAATCAACTGAATCGCTCATCGTCTACGACCACCTCGGCGCTGGCGATGGCGATCTGATCGCCTTCACCGAAAGTCGCGAAGCCTGCATGCCTTTTTATCCCGAAAAACGCGTCCCCCTCGACGCCTACAACGCCGCCATTCTCGACGCCGCGGTGATTGACCTGGATCTCGACAAGGAACCCGCGAATTCAAAATAGGTGACCCATGGCATACGGAACGACAGCTTCAAAAAACGGCAACGGAACCAATCGCGTCAGCGAATGGAAGATCAAGGAGCAGATGTGCGACATCGGCCGCCGCATCTGGGCCAAGGGCTTCTGCGCCGGCAACGAAGGCAACCATTCCTATCGGCTCTCCGAAAATCGCATCCTCTGCACCCCGACGGGCATTTCTAAGAGCGCTCTCAAGCCCGATGACATCTGCACCGTCGATCTCGAAGGCAAGCAAATCAGCGGCGCCCGCAAGCGCACCAGCGAGATCAATCTTCACCTGGCTATCTACAAGGCCCGCCCCGATGTGAAGGCCGTAATTCACTCCCATCCGCCCCACGCCACCGCCTTCGCCGTCGCCAGCGTCGATCTCCCCACGTGCATTCATCCCGAGGCCGAAGTTTTCCTCGGCGCTGTCAAAACCGCCAAATACGTCACCCCCGGCGACCAGCGCCTCGGCGAATCGATCCTCCCCTACGTCAAGGATTCCAACACCATCCTCCTCCAATCCCACGGCGTCGTCTGCTTCCACCCCGACCTCGAACAGGCCTATTACCAGCTCGAAATCGTCGATGCCTACGCCCGCATTCTTCTCCTCGCCAAACAAGTCGGCTCCATCCGCCCCCTCGACTCCGCCGAGATGAAAGAACTCCTCGAACTCAAAGCCAAATTCGGCCTCAAGGATGCCCGCGTCGAGGCCGGCCTCGACAAGATGACCTGCGGCACCGATTTCCTCGCCCGCGTCGGCGGCGACATCGCCACCCGCGGCCGAATGGTCCGCGACGGCAGCACCGCCCCCGCCCCCGAATCATCCCCCATGGGCCGCGCCATCGCCTCCCTCGCCCCCGACAACTTCGGCGAAGACGACATCGAACAACTGGTGCAGGTCATTACCGACCAGATCATGGCCACTGTGTAACGGCCTCTGATGTAGGGTGCGGCTTGCCGCACCGATTCATTCCCTCTCCACACTACGCCGGGAGAGGGCCAAGGAGGGCTCGGTAGGTCGGGCACTCTTGCCCGACATCGTAGGGTCCGCTTCAGCGGACGTTTGTGAGATCGACATGAAAGTCTCCATCATCGGCGGCGGCGGCAGAGTAGGCGCAAGCGCGGCCTTCGCGCTCCAGTGCTACAACATCGTCTCCGAACTCCATCTCCTCGACGCCAACGAACAGGCCGCCCAAGGCGAAGCCCTTGACCTCCTCCACGGCGCCTCCTTCGCCGGCGACCAGAAAATCTACGCCGGCAACTACGAAAAATGCTCCGACGCCGACCTCATCCTCATCACCGCCGGCCTTCGCCGCAAACCCGACGAATCCCGTCTCGACCTCATCAACCGCAACGTCACCCTCTTCAAACAAATCCTCGACTCCCTCAAATCCGCCAGCCTGAAAAAAGACGCCATCCTCTTCATCGTCTCCAACCCCGTTGACATCCTCACCCGCCTCGCCATCGATCACCTCAAATACGACCCCACCAAAACCATCGGCCTCGGCACCCAGCTTGACACCGCCCGCTTCCGCTCCCTCATCGCCCTGGAAACCGGCCTCCCCCCCTCCCAAATCAAAGCCCTCATCCTCGGCGAGCACGGCGACTCCATGGTCCCCATCTGGTCCAGCGCCACCGCCGCCGGCGTGTCGCTGCTCAAATTCCCGAATTTCAACACCGCCACCCAACAAAAAGTTTTCGACCGCACCAAAACCAGCGGCGCTGAAGCGATCAAATTAAAAGGCGGCGCAGGCTACGCCGTCGGCCTCACCATCGCCGAAGTCATCCACTCCATCGCCCTCAACCAGGAAAAAGTCCTCCCCATCTCCACCCAGCTCACCGGCGAATACGGCATCCGCCGCACCTGCACCAGCCTCCCCACCCTCATCAATCGCTCCGGCGTGGTGAAGCGCTATGAAATCGAGCTCTGGCCCCGCGAAACATCGATGCTTCAGAGTGGCTCCAAACAACTCGACGCGACTTATGCACAAATCAAATAAATACGGCCACAGCGACCGCCGGGCGCCATGCCCACGTACTCATGGGCATGCTCTCGCCTCTGATCTGCGCAAATCCTCGTTCATCTGCGTCATCTGCGGCCATTCTTTCTTCTCTGCGCCTCTGCGTCTCTGCGTCTCTGCGGTTTAATTCTTATGAAATCCCTAGACCAAAAAATCCAAAACATCCGCGCCAACCCCACCGCCGCCAGGGATTTCATCCTCGCCGACGCCAAAGACGCCGACATGGCCTTCGGCCTCGCCTCCCCCGGCAAGGATCCCGCAACCGGCAAAACCCGCTCCCTCCAGGACTATCGCGACCAGATGCGCGAAATCGTCCGCCAGGGCCTCGTCGACATCATGCTCATGTCCGCCTCCTCCAGCGAGCATCTCACCATCCGCGAGCGCCTCTTCGATAATTCCAAGGTCACCCCCGCCGTCCGCGCCAACGACACCACCGACATCCACCTGCTCACCGGCGGAACCTACGCCGCCGAGCCCTCCCGCCCCTTCCGCACCGCCACCATCGAGCAAATCCAATCCGGAAAAATAAATCCCGAGCCCCACGAGCGCCGCCTCGGCGCTGACCTTGGCCTCTATTCCATGACCATCAACAACAACATCGCCTTCGACTATCCCACGCTCGACGCCTATCGCCAGTTCCGCATCGAAGCCGAGCAAAAAGGCTTCCGCCACTTCCTCGAAGTCTTCGACCCCAACGCCTGCGGCCACGCCTGCCCCGCCAACATCGGCCGATTCCTCAACGATCTCATCGCCCGCACCCTCGCCGGCGTCCCCTCCTCCGGCCGCCCCCTCTTCCTCAAAATGCCTTTCCACGGCCGCGCCGCCATGGAAGAACTCGTCGCCTACGACCCCTATCTCATCCCCGGCATCCTCGGCGGCTCCGCCGGCACCACCTACGACGCCTTCCATCTCCTCGAAGAAGCCCGCCAATCCGGCGCTCGCGCCGCCCTCTTCGGCCGAAAGATCAACACCTGCGAACATCAACTGACCTTCGTGAAGTATCTACGGGCCTTGGCCGACGGCCAGATCGCCGCCAGCGAAGCCGTCAAGTCCTATCACGCCGACCTCGAAAAACTAAAAATCAAACCCACCCGCCCCCTCAAGGAAGACATGCAGCCCACTTCCACCGCCACCGCCTACAGTGGCAGCACGAGTGCATCTTCAAAACCCGCCAAACCCTCCCCCGTCGCCTCCCGCACCGTCATTCCCGCTCCCTCCGCCCCCCCACTAAAACCCGACGGCTCCCCCGACTTCAAAAAAATGACCGCCGCCCAGAAAGTCGCCTACTCCCGCCAGCGCATCTCCACCGATCTCTCCAAATCCAACGGCGCCCGATCATGACCAACCGAAAATCGAAAATCGAAAATCGAAAACTCCTCTCATGCTAATTGCCGAACGCCAATCCCGCCTCCAGGAACTCCTCGCCCGCCGCGGCATCAGCGATCTCGACACCCTCGCCCGCGAACTCAACGTCTCCAACTCCACCGTCCGCCGCGATGTCGAAATCCTCGAGCAACGCGGCCTCGTCTCCCGCACCCATGGCGGCGTCATCTGGATCGGCGACAAAAACGGCTCCCCCCGCCCCTACGCCTTCGACCAGCGCACCGGCTATCGCGCTGATTTCAAACGCCAGATCGCCAAGGCCGCCCGTCAACTCATTCAATCCGGCCAAACAGTATTGATCGACGGCGGCACCACCACCTTCTATCTCGCCCAGGAACTCCTCGGCCTACAGATCCAGCTCGTCACCAACTCCCTCCCCATCGCCACCCTCTTCGCCAACGATGAAAACGTCGAGCTCATCGTCACCGGCGGCCTGATGTACCCCCGCTACGGCGTGCTCCTCGGCCCCATGGCCGAACAAATGCTCAGCACCATCCACCCCAAATCCATGTTCCTCTCCGTCGCCGGAATCCACGATGGCGAACTCTACAATCAAAATCTGCTGCTAGTCGAAGCCGAAAAACGCATGATGGAACAAGCCCAGGAAGTGATCCTTCTGGCCGACTCCAGCAAATTCGGCCAACAAGCCCTCGTCCGCCTCTGCCCCCTCGCCGACGTCGACATCATCGTCACCGACCCGGAGCTATCCAAGGATCATCAAAAGCAGATCGAGGATGCGGGGTGTCAGTTGATTGTTGCAACGTAACACGGGCATCTTGCCCGTGCTCCTCTGCGCGTACCACGGGCATCCTGCCCGTGCTCTGCATCGCAGCTACTTCAACATGAATACCTGCACCTTCCCCGGCCCATGCACCCCCACCACCAGATCCATCTCAATATCTGCCGTCTTCGAAGGCCCCGTAATAATCGTCGCCCCCCCACCGCCATCCCTCCCCATCTTCTCAAACAAATCCACCAGATCCGCCAGCAGATTCTTCGGCTCCACAATCGCCACATATACCGCCGGCACCAGCGACAGCGCCCTCCCATGATCGGCCGAGCTGCGCACCACAAGACTCCCCGTCTCCGCCACCGCCGCATATACATCCGTCACGCCGCAGTCATACTCATACAACTCATCCAGCGTCATCTCCGTCCACACTCGCGCCTCAAAACCCATCGCCCCCAACCCCTTCACCACATTCAATCGCTCCAAAAACCCCGACTTCGGCAGCGCAATCCTCCGACACTCCTCCTCCCGCAAATACTCTCCCACCTTCGCCACCAACTCCTCCACCCTCACCCCCACCACATGCATCTTGTTCTCCTCCGCCCGCCGCGCAAACAATTCCGCCAAACCAATCTCGCTCTGCACCAGCCGCACAATATGCTCCGGCAACTGCGGCGGAATCGGCGCTTCTTTCAAACCCTCGCGCCTCCCCAGGGCCCTGCGCACGCGCTCCAGAACATCTCCCGCCGGCTGATTTGATCCACCACTCATGCCCGCCCCTTCTTGCGTTTTTTCCACATCTGATGAAACGTCCTCCCCGCCGGCGCCGGCATGTCCCGAATCTGCGTCCACCCCGCCGCCACTTTCGGCAATTTCTCCACCCACCCGCTCCCCTTCGCCCGCCTCCGCAAATCAATCTTCTGCATCTCTCCAATCAACTTGTACAAAACCGGCCACTTCAACCCCCACGCCCACATCCGATACACCACGCGCTCCCAAAACCCGTTCAATTGCGAATTGACAATGTCCCTCCTCATATTGATCAGATGCAGCGGAATATTGATCTTCACCGGACACGCTTCATAGCACGCCCCGCACAACGACGACGCCTGCGGCAAATCCTTATAGTTCTCCAGCCCCTGAAAAAGCGGCGTAATCAGCGCTCCAATCGGCCCGGAATACACGTACCCATACGCATGTCCTCCGATCTTTCGATAAATCGGACACGCGTTCAAACACGCCCCGCAGCGAATGCACCGCAGCGTCTCGCGATACTCGCTGGCCAGGATTTCGCTCCGCCCATTGTCCATCAGCACCAGGTGAAACTCCTCCGGCCCATCTTTCTCCCCCGCCCCGCGCGTGCCGCCAAAAATGCTCGTATAAATCGTCATCGCCTGCCCCGTCGCGCTGCGGGCCAGCAATTTCAACATCACCGACAGATCCGCGAGCCTCGGAACCACCTTCTCAATCCCCACCAACGACACCAATACCCTTGGCGTCGTCATGCTCTGCCGCGCATTCCCCTCATTCTCCACCACACAAATCTGTCCCGTATCCGCCACCAGAAAATTCCCCCCCGTCATCCCAAAATCCGCCTCCCGAAACTTACCCCGCAGGTGCTTCCGCGCCTGCATCGTCATCGCCTTGGCATCTTCGTTGTAAGGGGTCCCAAAATATTTGCTGAACAGCGTCGCGATCGACTTGCGGTCCTTGTGTACGATCGGCGCGACGATGTGGCTCGGCTTATCGTGATCGATCTGCACGATGAACTCCCCCAAATCCGTCTCCACCACATCCAGCCCCGCCGCCTCCATGTGGTGCGCCAGCTCAATCTCCTCGCTCACCATCGACTTGGACTTGATCACCCTCTTGCATCCCGCACCCCGCGCAATCTTCATGATGATCTGCCGCGCCTCCGTCGCATTCGATGCAAAATGCACCCGCCCCCCCCGCTTCTCCACATTCTCCTTCAATTGCTCCAGGTAATAATCCAGATGATCCAGCGCATGCTGCTTGATCTCCCCCGCCAGCGTCCGCAGTTCCTCCGCATTCGGCAAATCGCGCATCTGCTCCTGCCGCGCGATGTACTGCTTGAGCACCGCGTAATTCACCGACTTCTTCAGCCGCTCGTCCCCCGCCGCCTTTGTACTCGCCTCGTTGAAATCAAAATGCTCTCCAAATCCCGCTTCATAATCCGCCGCGTGCGGAATATCGTGAGCTTGCGAGCTATGCACCGGCAATTTAATCGCCATGGTCCGATTGTAGAGGCAGAGCCCGCGTCAATAAACTCCACTCGCCACACTCTTTCCTCTCGCCCCTGTACTCAGGGGAGAGGGCAGGGTGAGGGGCTCTTCTTCTGAATTCTGAGTTCTAAATTCTGAATTCTTTGCCCCTCCGCCCGCTGTATAATGATATGACAACTTCGGGAGTGCCCCTATGCGAAACCCATTCCGTCTCACCATCCTCCTTCTCCTCTTTTCCTCCACCCTTCTCGCCCAGCAACCTCCCGCCCCCACTGAAATCACCATCTTCCTCTCCCCCCTCCGCCCCATCGGCGATGATGGCAAAAGCGCCTGGATCTCCCAGGCCTTCCAGCAAAATCTCCTCAACGACCTGGCCCGTCTCCAGCAGGTTCGCCCCCTCCCCCCCACCAATCCCGTCACCGACCTCGAATCCGCCATCAAGGCCGCCAAATCCGCCGGCGCTACCCACCTCTTTGAAGGCTCCTATCAACTGGCCGATCCCGGCATCCGCATCACCGCCCAAATCCTCGACCTCCGCACCAACCAATACATCGGTGCTGCCAAAGCCACCGGCCCACTCCGCGACCTCTTCGCCCTCGAAGATTCCATCACCGATCAGGTCAAGCGCATCGCCCTCGCGCAAGTGCGCCTTCAAGCGCCTCCGATCGCACCCCAACCCGCCCTCCCCCCGCTCGCCATCCGCCCCGACGGCCCCGTCCAATTCCCCTGGGACCGCGACAAGCCCTTCATCGAAGAAGTCCGCCGCCAGACCCTCCTCGACGCCGAATACGAAGCGTCCAACTACCGCACCACCTACACCTACGGCGGCTACGGCTATTACGGCTATGGCGGTTACTACCGCCCCTGGCGCTATTACGGCGGCTACGGCGGCCTCACCTTCTTCCCCGGCGGCGTCATCCGCGGCCGCGCTGTCTTCTTCCCGGGCGGCGTCATCAACGTTGGCTGGTAATTTCTACAAATCCCGCTAAAACTTTCCCCTGTGCTAACCCTGCTGAAGACGTGGGGTGGCATGGGCAGACGTACTCGTTTGCCCGTGGCATTGGCTTGGCCTCTTCGTAGGTCCGGCTGTGCCGGACGTCGTTCTTACCACCACCATGCGCCTCAAAGACAAAATCATCATCGTCACCGGCAGCACCCAGGGCATCGGCGAAGCCATCGCCCGCCGCTGCGTCGTCGAGGGCGCGCGCGTCGTCATTCACGGCCTCGAACCCCTCTTCGGCCGCCGCGTCGCCGACAGCCTCTCTCCGAGCGCCGCCCTCCTCTGCAACGACATCGGCCAGGCCAGTTCCGCCGACGAGCTCATCGACTTCGCCATCAAAACCTACGGCCGAATCCACGGCCTCGTGAACAACGCCGCCACCACTGCCCGCTCCACCCTCGAAGAAACCAACGCTGAAGTTTTCGACCGCATCATCAACATCAATCTCCGCGCCCCCCTCCTCCTCATTCGCGCTGCCGCGCCTCATCTGAAGAAAACCCGCGGCGCCGTCCTCAACATTGGCTCTGTGAATGCCTACAGCGGCGCGGCCAATCTCCTGCCCTACAGCATCTCCAAGGGTGGGCTGATGACTCTGACGCGAAACCAGGCGGACGCGCTCGCTTACGATCAGGTGCGCGTCAATCAGGTGAATCTGGGCTGGACGCTGACGGCCAACGAGCGCAAGCTCATGGAAGGCGGCCGCGAACCCGGCTGGCTCGACAATCCCCCGCGCTGGGCCTGCCCCTCGGGAAAATTGATGACCCCCGATCAGGTCGCCAACGCAGCCGTCTATTGGCTGGGCGATGAAAGCCGCCCCGTTTCCGGCTCGGTGCTGGAGATGGAACAGTTCCCCATCATTGGCCGAAACAACGCCAAAGAAATCAAAACCGAGCCACAAGCAATGTAGGTCCGGCTGTGCCGGACAATGCTTTGATCATGCCCAACCCCAAACCCAAACTCGCCGCCTTCCCCAAGGCCTACATGGATCAACTCACCCTCACCGGCGAGATGACCCTGGCCCAATGGTTCGACATCTGCGCTGACCTGAAAGTCGATGGCACCGAGCTTTATTCCGGTTTCAAAGAACTCCAGGACCCCAACGCCTGGCCCGACATCAAGAAATCCGCCGCCGATCGCGGCCTGCCCATCCCCATGCTCTGCTGCTCCCCCGATTTCACCCATCCCGATCCCGGCTTCCGCCGCCAGGAGATCGAGAACGAAAAACGCCTCATCGACATGGCGGCCGGCCTCGGCGCACAATTCTGCCGCGTCCTCTCCGGCCAGCGCCGCCCCGAAATCTCCCGCGAAGAGGGCATCCGCTACGCCGCCGAATCCATCGAAGCCTGCATCCCCCACGCCGCCCAGCGCGGCATCAAGCTGATCATCGAAAACCACTATAAGGACAACTACTGGACGTACCCCGAGTTCGCCCAGAAGATGGACATCTTCTGCGACCTCATCTCCCGAATTAACTCCCCCCATTTCGGCGTCAACTTCGACCCCTCCAATACCTTCCTCGCCGGCGAAGATCCCCTCGAGCTCCTCCGCCGCGTCAAGCACCGCGTCCTCACCATGCACGCCTCCGACCGCTATCTCACCGAAGGCACAATCGAAGACCTCCGCCGCGAAGAGACCGACGCCGTCGGCTATGCCAAACGCCTCCGCCACGGCGTCATCGGCCAGGGCCTCAACAACTACGACGCCATCTTCACCGAGCTCAAGAGCGTCAATTTCACCAGTTGGATCAGCATCGAGGATGGCGTCGACGGCGTCGAACAACTCCGCCAGAGCGTCGCCTTCCTCCGCAAGAAAATGGCCCAATTCTGGCCAACCTGAGTTAAAATGCCCGCCGTCATGGATGACATCCCGTCACTGACGCCCAAGAAGATCCTCTCCTACGTCGGCGAGCGCAGCTTCAATCTCGGCCAGCAATACTTCGCCGACGGCGCTATCGGCCATACCCAGCATGAAGGCAACACCATCAAAGCCACCTGCCAGGGCTCCCGCGCCAAGCCGTATCGCCTGCACGTCACCTTTTCCCGCCGCGGGATCGAGGATTCCGATTGCTCCTGCCCCGTCGGTAGCGGTTGTTGCAAGCACGTCGCCGCCCTTCTCATCGCCTGGCACAAGACTCCGCAAGCCTTCACCCAAACTCTGCCCATCGACGACAAGCTCGCGCAGCTCGACAAATCCCAGCTTCTTTCCCTGCTCAAGCAACTCCTCCGCCGCGATCCCGACCTCGAGCGCATCATCGATTCCATGCCTCTTCCCGGCCAGCCGATCACCCCCAAGCTTTTCCAGCAGCAGGCCGACGCCATCCTCGCCACCGCCACCGGCGAATGGGGCGAAGCGGCCGACCTGACCGACCAGGTGATGGACCTCGCCGATTCCGCTGACGAGTTTCACAAGGCCGGCGATCCGGCCAGCGCCGGCGCGGTTTATCAGGGACTACTTGCCTCGCTGATCTCCAACTATGACGGGTTTCATGACGGGGACGGCGAGATCCTCGACTCGATTGGCGCCTGTGCCGATGGCATCGGGATGTGCGTCGAGGCGATGAAGGAACAGAGCCAGCGCCTGCCGCTTTTCCGGGCTCTGCTGGACGTCATCGACTTCGATGCCAACCTCGGCGGCGTGGGCATCGGCGATGGTGCCTACGAAGTCATCATGGGAGTAGCCACCCCGCAGGAGCGCCGCGAGATCGCGCGGTGGATTGGCAACGATCCCCGCTCCAGCGAGTTCGTGATGGAGCTCCTCGCCCACGACATTCCCGATGAGGAGTATCTGGAACTCTGCCGCCAGAAGGGCCGCCGCCATGAGTTGATCGAACGCCTGCTGAAGCTCAGTCGCCTCGACGACGCCGCCCGCGAATTGGCCGGCTCGCCTGAGGCGGAGCTTCCCGCCCTTGCCGAGCTGTTCGTATCCCATCAACAGGGCGACCTGGCCGAGCGCTGCCTCCGCGAGCGCGCCAACCGCTCAAGATTTCCCGCCATTCTTCAGTGGCTCAAGGAGCGCTGCACGCGCCGCCGCGACTACGCCGGCGCATTGGAGCTGGCCCGCCGCCAGTTCCAGCTCCAACCTACTCACGAGAACTTCGACCAATTGCGAACCATCGCCCGGAAGCTCAAGCTTTGGGAGCAGGTCCGCCCCGAGCTGATCGCCTTCCTTCACAGGGGTCACTATCGCTCGACCTTCATCGCCATCTGTCTCGAAGAAGGGTTGATCGACGAAGCGCTGGCCGTGGTGCGCGGTGGGCAGGAGTCGTTGCCGGATGAACGGCTGGCGGTTGCCAAAGCCGCCGAGAATTCCCGGCCCGAGTCCGCCATCGAGATCTATCTCACAGAGGCCGCGACATACATCTCGCATCGGCACCGCGACGCTTACCAGCAGGCCTGTCAGTATCTCAAAGTGGCCCGCAAGCTCTATGAGAAATCGGGCCAGGGGCCGGAATGGACTCGTCAGGTCCGCACGCTCCGGGAGCGTCACAAGACTCTCAAGGCGTTTTTGAAAGAGCTGCAAAAGCTGGAATAAGTCAATCCATCGCCTGCGCCCGGGCCTCCTTTTGCAAGGTGGCGAAGCGGGCCTGGCTGAGCCAGGCCTGGCACTCGCCGCGGTCGAAGATGTCCATGGCGATCTTGGGGTCGCTGTAGGTCAGGTCGCTCATGAACTTGTAGAACTCCTCCTCGTTCTTTGCCTTGGCCAGGGCGATGGCCGCGCCGGTCTTGGCGGCTCGATTGCCGGGCTCAAGTTCCAACACCTTCTTGTAAGCGGTGGCCGCATCTTCGAAGCGTTTGGCTTCGGTCAGCTTCTGGGCGTAGATGTTCCAGGTTGCCGCGGGGACTTTTCCGCGGGAGATCTGCTTTTCGAGTTCCGCGATACCCTGCGCATCGCCGGAAGAACTCCTACCCCAGGAGCGCACGTAGAATGCGCCGATTGCAATCACCACCGCCAGAACCCCAATCGCCGGCCACCGCCGATGTCGCATCATCATGGTGCATATATTACTCCCCTCGACCGCCCGGGGTTGCACCAATCTTCGCAGGGTGTGCCGGACGCACACCCTGCGGTTTTTCTTCAGCGGCCCAGCATCTTCAAGACGATGAAGACCACGATCGCCAGGCCGAGGCCGCCGCCGAACAACCAGACCAAAAAGGCCCAGCCCGCGGCGGCCATGGGAAGGACAGTAGCCAGTTCCAACATAAAAGCTCCTTTGCAATGAATCACATTTCGTGATCCACGCAAAGGAGGCAAAGGCCATACCAACTTGGTGGGTCGGGCACTCCTGCCCGACATTCCCTACTTAAGGTTCACCACGTAGGGGGAGACGAGGATCACCGGGCGCTGCTGGAGGAGTTGTATATATTGAATCTGTTGACGAACCATGCGGGCGGCCGAGGGGGACAGGACGTTGAGCAAATTTGCCTCGCCGAGATTCACCTGCGGCCGAAACGGCATGGCCGCATCAGGGCCGCCGCCGCCGCGGAGGAGGTCGGCGAGGGTGCGGGTGCCGGGGAGGACCTTCACTTCAAAGTCGTTGCCTTCCAGTCCCGCCTGGGTCGCGGCGTAGGCGATGGCTTTATCGATTCCGCCGAGCTCATCGACCATGCCGAGACCACGGGCCTGCTTGGCGAGGAAAATCCGGCCGTGGGCGACCTCGTCGATGTCCTTGATCTTCTTGCCGCGCTGGCTCATGACGCGCTCGGTGAATTGCTCGTAGGTGCGGGTCATCCAGTTGGTCACCAGCCGGCGCTGCTGGTCGCTGAAGGGATGATTGGAGCTGAAGAGCTCGGCATTTTTTCCACGAGAGAAGGTCTCGGTGTGCAAACCGACCTTGTCGAACAATTCCTTGAAGACGAACTTGCCGCCGACGACGCCAATGGATCCGACGATGGCCGATGGATCGGCGATGACGTAGTCGCCGGCGGAGGCGAGGTAATACCCGCCGCTGGCGGCCATGCTGCCGATGCTGACGATGACGGGCTTGTCCTTGGCGGCGCGGCGCGCCGCCTGCCACATGACTTCGCTGGCCATGGCGCTTCCGCCGGGTGAATCGATGCGCAAAACGATGGCCTCGACATTTTCATCGCGGGTGGCGAGGCGCATAGCGCGGCGGAAATCCTCGCTGCCGATCTGGCCGCCGCCGCCGAGGAGGCTTTCCTGGGCTTCACCATCGACGATGACACCCTCGGCATAGACCACGGCGATTGCGGGCTTGTGAGACTCGGCCGGCTTGCGGGCCAGAGCGCCCAGAAGCGCGAAGGGGCTGGAGAGGTCAAGCTGCTCGCGCTCGGCGACGCCGTATTCATGGATGACATTGATGTCCCGCCCCAGCTCCTTTTTCATCAGCTCACGCAGGCCATCCTCATCGACGAGATGATCCACGAGCTTGCGGTCGCGGGCGATGGCGCCGTTGACGAACACACCGTTGATCATGTCGGTGACATCGTTCTTGGAGATGTTGCGGTGATAGCTGATGCCCTCGACGATCTGATCCCACAGGGCATCGAGGATCTTGTTGAGCTCACCCTTCATCTCATCGCTGGCGAACTCGCGGGTGTACTGCTCATCAGCGCCTTTGTATTGGCCGATCTGCACATAGTCGGCCTTGACGCCCACCTTATCCATCAGCCCTTTGGCAAACATGGTCTCCATGCCGACGCCGGGGATCATGATCTCGCCACCCTCCATGATGCAGACATCGGTAGCGCCGGTGGCGGCGATGTAGGAGGCGGTGTCGTAGGCATCGGCGTAAACGAACGCGCGTTTGCCGGCCTTGCGGATCTGGAGGAGCTGATCGCGGATTTCCTGGGCCTGGGCGAGGTTGAAATTGGTATCGCCAAGGGTGATGAGGACGGCGCGGACATCCTTGTCATCGCGCACGGCCTGAAGGCGGGAGATGACGGATTGGAGGGTGAGGGAATCATCGCCGAAGATGGCGAAGGCGGCCGGTTTTTCGGCGAGGGCGCGGTTGAGCTCGATGTGAGCGACCTTGAGCAGATCTTTTTCCTTCTGATGCTGGCCGAGCAGCTTGGCGGCCATTTCGCGGGCGGAGGGGAAGCCCGGCCTGGTGGTTGGATTGGTGGTGGCGGCGGCGAGGGGCCGGGTTGTGGGCCTGGTGGCCGGCGGCTTGGCAAGGGAGACAGCGCAGCAGATCATCAGAACGGCAATGATTCTTTGGGTCATATTTTCCTCTCAGGTCAAACCCAGACTACGACCCCTCCCCAGAGAATGGTCGAAAAGGTGGGCCGACAACATAGTATGTCGGCCAGAGGGGGGCAGCAATAACAATAGTATTGACGCGGACGAGCGGCTGGGGTTGCGGGAGAAACGTGAGGTGAGTTAGTCATGGGGGTTGGCTCGATTGTCCGGCAGGGCCGGGCCTACGGAGGGGGGAGGGACGAGGGTGTGGGGGATGGTGGGAAGAGCCGAGGGGGAGAAGTGGGGGAGGGGGTGGGTGGGGCGTTGGGTGGGGAGGAGGTGTTGGCAGTTGGCGAGGATGGGGGAGAAGCGGTGATCGTTGCCTTGTTCGTTGTAGAGGTTGAGCCACCAGAGGAGGGCGCCGGGGTCCTGGAGGAGGCGGAAGTAGAAGGTGTCTTGAGGAGTGGGTTCGGGGAAGTGGGGGCATTTGTCGAGAGGGGGGGAGTAATGGCGTTGCCAGGCGAGTTTGGCGAACTCGGCGTCGGTGAGGCGTTTTTCGGGGGGGACATAGGCGGGAGGGGGAGGGGTGGGTTGGGGTTGATCCTTGGGTTTGGGAATGGGTTGGTTTGGTAGTGGAGTTGTCGAGGTGGATTCGAAGCGTTGGCGGAGGTGGGAGAGGCGGAGGAGGTTGAGGGTGTGGCGGGCGGGATCCGGGGTTGGATTGAGCAAGTCCAAGGTTTGGAAGGCGGTGGAGGCGGCGGAGGTGAGGAGGAAGTCGGATTGGAAGCGGAGGGTGGATTGGAGGGATTGGAGGGCGGCGAGGAAATGGGGTCGGCGCAGCCAGCGGCGGAGGATGGCGGGAGTTGGCCAGTCGCTGGGATCTGGGCCGGCGGGGTTTTGGCGGAAGGCACGTAAAAAAGATGTTTGACGGTCATTGCATCCAGCGATTCGGGGCATAAGGCCCTCCTTTTAAAAGAGTTGAAGAAGTTTTTGAGTCGTTGAGGGGCTGGGAAAAGCGAGTCCTTTGCGAGTCCTTTGCGAGTCCATTTTGAGTCCGGATCGAGTCCTTTTTGCGGCCGGGTTGGGCCCTGGGGGAGGGAAAGCGAGTCCCGGAAGAGGAGGGGACGCGGATGGCGCAGATGGAACGCAGATTTGCGCAGATCAGAAGAGAAATGGAGATCATGGGCGGGGCGCCCATGCCACGGAGAAGAATTGGGTTGCGCATAATGAGCTCCTCTATAATTCCGGCGGTGTTGCGCAAACGGTCATATTTTTTCATGGGGGGCGCAACGGATTTTTGATTTTGCTGAGGGAAAGGGAGGA
>DASYUA010000127.1:0-12645 GCA_036001665.1 Tepidisphaeraceae bacterium | reverse complement strand
GTGCATGTTAATCGAGGGGAACCCATTGCCTTAGCCGGCCATTCTTCCTTTGAGACCCGTGCCGATTCCGGTTTTCATGTACATTTCGAGGTGAAAGACACACCAACGCTCGGTAACCCCACTGATGAATATTGGGGCTATACGCCTGGTAATCCAATCCTCTATGGCTTCCATGATCCGCGGGAGTATCTCCAGAGCATTTCAATTCAAACGATTTCGCCGATCGTTGTCTCAAATACATCGACTTCTAATGTAAATATTCGGCCAACTTTTGGCACCACTTACGAGAACGTGGCAATGCCCGTTGAGGCAACAATGACTCCGGGGCAGCAATATGTGGCGACACGGAGCGCGGTTTATGCGGGAGCGACTTGGTATTTCGTCACACTCCCTTCATGGAATCGTCCCTTTGATGGATCGCAGTATCCTAATAACGGACGAAATGGAGGATGGGTTTCTGGAGGCGTGGTCTCGACAGGCGTATCGGGCCAAATGATTGCGGCGATCGCCGATGGAGTGAGAATTCGAAAGGGTCCTGGCACTAATTTCGAAGTAGCGGGCAAGGCGTTTTTGGGGGATCGATTCGTCACCTTTGGGGTACCGATGAGTGGCCAAGGCAGTACGAAGCCTTGGTATAAAATCTATTTTCCCACGAAGAGTGGCGTAACCGACGTGACAGAGGGATGGATTTCGGGAGACTACGCAAATCTGATCAGCGGCGCAACGCCAGACACTATCAGTCCAACGGTGACGGACTTTGGGATGATACGTTCTACTCTTCAGTCAGTGAATGTTTCGTACAATGTGTCCGACACTGGAGGCGCTGGGTTAAACCGCGTCGAACTCTGGCGCGCGAATGATAACAACGGCGTACCGGGAGTCTGGGCTGAGACTGACAGAGTCAATTTGTCAGGATCTCAGGCCAACGGGTCTTTCACTGACACGCCTGTGTGTGGAACGAAATACTGGTACGGTATTCACGTCGTAGATAACGCAGGTAATTACAATACCGAAAAGAACGAGTTTACGGGGTATTTGCCGCGACGTTTTGATCCACTGAAAACTGAAACCGCGTTTCCTGATCGTGTGGGATCTATCACATTTGCGGGATTTCCTTCGAATACGACTTCCCTTCAACTAAATGGCGGTGCGACATTGACCGGAGGACGCCTGCGGCTAACTGACAGTCTTGATTTTCTTTCAGGGAGCGTGTTTTTGAGTGAAATGAGAAGAATCGACAACTGGATCGCCAGTTTTGACTTTCAAATCACCAATAGCACCGGCGCCGATGGTTTTGCGTTTGTGATTCAGACCGTTGGCAAGCAAGCAATTGGCGGAGTGGGCGGGGGGCTCGGCTATGCCGGCATGCCTGCAAGCCTAGGGTTAAAGTTCGACTTTTACAGCGACCCTTTCGATCCTCCTGCTTCGAGAATCGACCATACGGGCATCTATCTCAACGGTGCAGAGGTATACAACGATATCGTCGGCAACGGGATCAACAGCGGAATTGATGTGCGCCCTTACGGCATCGATTTCGATGGTTTGAATCCAGGTATTAGCGGAAACGGCGCGGTGTATCGCGTTACCCTGAAATATGACGGTGTTACACTCGAACAGACAATCACAGACATCAATAATTCCAGCAAGAGCATTACGGCGCGATACACAATCGACATTCCCGCGACAATTCAGGGAGAATGCGCTTACGTTGGGTTTACAGGTGCGACAGGCGGGCTGCACGCGAGGCAGGAGATTCTAAACTTCGATTTTCGCCCGGGGACTGATCTTACGGATTTACAGAAGCAGCAGAGTATCTTGGAAATGGTCAACGCGCATCGTGGTTCGATACCCGCTGAACTCGTGCTGGCGGTTATTTTTCAAGAGGGCGGCCAAGGTGCATTCCATGTCAACGGCTGGGCGTTCAATAGTAACTTCTACCTAGAAAGCAATGCACCTTGGGCGCAACCAACTAATGGCGACGGCATCATGCAGGTAACAACGAACAGCGGAATGCACGAGCACAGCGGTACTTATACCCACGATCAAACTGGTTACGATCACGCGGTCAACGACGGATCAAGCTATCTACTGGCCCAACAGACTAATCACGGCACCTTATGGCAAGCGGTTCTGCATTACAACACGGGGCCCAGCAGCCTTTTCGTCTACAAGGGTTTGAATGCCGGTGACCGTAGATACCTTGCACACGTGGCATCCAATCTCCGCACCCTCGTTCCGCCAATGTTCAACCTGTCCAACCAAGAACTGGCTGACAAGCTCGACGCGGCCCAATCCATCCTGAATATATACCTAAACGACTCTGCAATCCTGAGCGCCCAGCCGGCGTCCTACTACACCTCGTTCCAACAGCAACTTGACCAGCAACTGCATGACCTCTTAATCGGCGATGTAAATTTCGACCGCTCCGTCTCCATCTCTGACTTCATCGACCTCGCCTCCAACTTCAACAAGTCCAACGCTACCTGGAGTGACGGCGACCTCAACGGCGACGGCTCCGTTACCATCTCCGACTTCATCGACCTCGCCTCCCACTTCAATCAATCCCTCGCCGGCACCGTCACACCTATCGACACCCCTCAATCCGCTCTCTCCACCTCCCCAGACTCCTCTCTCGAGCAACCTCTCCTCACCTCTCCCGACCCTCTCTCCACTCTCCAATCCAACCGCCATCCCCGCAAGCACTCCCACCACCGCATCCACCCGCGCCACCAACTTCGTCACCTCCCCCACCTCCTCCTCCCCACCCGCCGCTGAACCCACACCGCACATTCTCGCACACGCCCGCCCACCGCGTTGCGCTCCTGAAAAAAATAAAAAATTTATTCCCGCTTCCCGCCACCAGATCAGCACATCCGTTGCGCACTTCAACCAAAACGCCAACCCATCCGCGCAACCCGGCGGTATATATAGAGGAGGTCTGTTTTGCCAAAAGCATCATCCCATCATCTCGCATCTCCCCGCTTCCACCCGCTCTTCTTCCGCCTTCATATTTCTTGCAAGGGCCCGTGCATTCTTAACAATCGCCCAAACCCTTCTACCGTAACCCTTAACGCTCCGCCCACCTCGCCATTTTGCTACAAAATGAACAATTGCAAAAATGCATTCCGCCCCGCACTCACACCCCCCCGGTCACGCATCTCTCTCCACCTCCACCCCCTCGAACCCCGCCTCCTCCTCAGCACCATAAATCCCACCGACCTCGACCCCGACGACCAAATCTCCGAAGCAGCCAACCTCGGCGCACTCACCCAATCCCGCTCCGCCCAAAACCAGATCGACTCCTCCACCGACGTCGATCTCTTCTCCTTCACTGTCTCCGCCAACCAAAAAATCTCTTTTGACATCGACCCCACGCCGGCCGCGCAACCGGTGGATTCCCTCCTCCGTCTCTTCGATCAAAACGGCAATCAACTGGCCGCCAACGATAACTCCCCCGCCCCCGGCGAATCCGCATCACTCGAATCCTTCCTCTCCTACACCTTCCCCACCGCCGGCACGTATTACATCGCAGTCTCCTCTTCCGCCAACAACACCTATGATCCCCTCACCGGCGGCTTTGATACACCCGGCCCCACCGGCCCTTACACGCTCATCCTCTCCCCCGGCCTCACCGGCACCATCTCCGGCAACGTTGGCAACGGCAACGAAACCTACCTCGTCGATCTCCTCCACCTCGGCTCAAATCCGCCGCCCATCACCACCAATCCCAGCCAGCAAACCTGGATCATCATCCACGGCCGCTCCAGCTCGCGCTATAGTTCCCCCACCCCCAACATCCCCCGCCTTGCCGCCGCCATTCTGGTGCAGCGCCCCAACGACCAGGTCCTCACTCTCGACTGGTCCGGCCCGGCCACCGCTCAATCCGGCCTGTTTTTCCGCGAGGAAGACTGGATCCAACCCGTCGCCGCCTGGGCCGCCTCCGCCCTGCTCGCCTACGGCTTCAACGCCCAAAACATCAACCTCATCGGCCACTCCTGGGGCGGCAACATGACCGACGAGCTGGCCGAACGGCTGGGCAGCGTCAATACGATTGTCGCCATTGATCCGGCCAAAGACGGCGGCGGAAATTACAATCCCAACGCCAACTTCGGCACACCCGCCGCCCAGATCAATTTCGCGGCCCACTCGGGTTTTTCCTGGGCCTTCTACAGCCGTGACGGCGGCGTCCTGGGCATCACTGCCGGCAACGAGCAAACTCCCACATCGGCCGACGAGGCCATCGTCGTCACCAACAGCGAGCACAGCAAGCTCGTCAACCTCATCTCCTTCATGCTCGAAAATCCCACCGTCGGCGTCGCCCGCTTCTTCAAACTCGCCCGCCTCCTCAATCATCAAACCGGCCCGTGGGTCCCCGATCGCTATGACTATCACGCCGCCGCGGCCGCCGGCGGCTACGAAGCCGTCATCAGCGCGGCCGCCGGCGGCGAATCCCCATCCTCGCTCGCCTACATCCGCGCTGATTTCACTCCACCGGCCGTGATCGATGCCAGCTTCGAATACCAAACCGCCCCGCGCCAGCTCCGATATCAGTTCAGCGAAGATGTCTTCGACACCCTCGGCCGGGACGATGTCCTCATCAAAAATCTCGCCACCAGCGCTCTGTTCAACCCCACCGCCCTCCATTACGACCCCGCCACCAACACCGCCCTCTTCGATCTGCCCGCTCAGCTCGCCGACGCCAATTACACCGCCACGCTCAAGCACGATGAGGTCAAGGACCTCGCCACCAACACCATCGCGGCCGACCACACGCTCACCTTCTTCATCCTCACCGGCGATCTGAACGGCGACCGCCAGGTGACCATCAGCGATTTCATCGACCTCGCGAGCAATTTCAACAAATCCCCCGCCACCTGGGCCGACGGCGATCTCAACTACGACAGCGTCGTCACCATCAGCGACTTCATCGATCTCGCGGCCAATTTCGGTCAATCCCTTCCCGTTCCCGCCATGCCCGCGCTCTCCACCTCCGCCGCTTTCACGCTCTCAAGGAATCCTCACGCGAGAAAACATCACCGCCGCCATCTCTTCCTCCCGTGGGGCCGGCTTCACCCGCCGTTCTTCGCCCGTTCCCCGCTCATTTCTTCCCCCCTTGTTCATCCAAGACCGATTTGATGATCTGATCCAGGCTGTAATGCGGCGTGAACCCGATGGCATTCTTGATTTTTGTCAGATCCGGCACCCGCCGCGGGAGATCATCAAACGCAATCCCATAAGCCTTCTCGTACGGAACGTGACTGATCGCACTTGATGAATTCGCCAGCGCGATAACCCGCCGCGCCAGGTCATTCATCGAAATCTCCTCATGTCCTCCAAGATTGAACACATCACCAACCGCCTTCGGCGTCGCCATCAACCTGATCAGCGCATCCACCACATCCGATACATGGCAAAAGCACCGCGTCTGATTTCCATCCCCATAAACTTCCAGCGGCCGATTCGCCAGCGCGGCCGAAATGAACCGCGGCAGCACCATCCCATACATCCCCACCTGCCGCGGCCCAACGGTATTGAAAAGCCTTACCAGCGTGACCGGCAGCCCAAATTGCTTGTGATACGCCAGCCCCAGAAACTCATCGATCCCCTTCGAGTACGCATAGCACCACCGCGAAAACTTCGTCGCCCCCATCAGCACGTCATCATCCTCTCGAAATGGGACGCGCGTGCCTTTGCCATAGACTTCGGATGAGCTGGTGATCAGCACCGGCTTTCCAAAGCGATGCGCTGCATCGAGGATGACTTCTGTCCCATGAATCGTCGTCCGAATGGTCCGCACCGGCTCCTCGGCCACCAGTTTCACCCCCACGGCCGCCGCCAGATGAAAAATCGCATCCGCCCGGCTCACGGCCAGCAGCGCTGTCTGTTCGTTCTCCACGCTGTCGCGAATGAGATCCAATTTCGGATTCGACCGCAGCTGCGCGATGTTCGTTTCCCGCCCCGTCGAGAAATCGTCCAGGATGGTGAGTGAATGCCCATCGTTCAGGAGACGCTCGGCCAAATGCGAGCCAATAAACCCCGCGCCGCCGGTAAGCAGATAGTGCATAGCCAAATACTAACGTGAAACACCCCCCATGGAACGAACCCGCGACCCCCAACCCATGGCCACCTCGCTCTCCCTCCCCCGTCCTTTAACCCTTGTTCCTCGCTTCATCCCTCCGTGCCTTCGCAGCTCAGCCGCCATATGATCCCCCCATGGATCTCTTCGCCGGCAACCGCCAGAAGAACCTCGCCAACGCCGCCCCCCTCGCGGCCCGCATGCGCCCCCGCACCCTCGATGAATTCGTCGGCCAGCAGCATTTCCTCGGTCCCGGCAAGCTCCTCCGCCGCATGCTCGAGGCCGACCGCCTCAGCAGTGTCATCTTCTACGGCCCCCCCGGCACCGGCAAAACCACCCTCGCCCAGCTCATCGCCAACTACTCCAAATCCTACTTCGAACAACTCAACGCCTCCGCCGTTGGCGTCAAAGAAGTCCGCAAGGTCCTCGACGATGCCAAAGAGCGCCTCGGCCTCAATGGCCAGCGCACCGTCCTCTTCCTCGATGAGATTCACCGCTTCAACCGCGCCCAGCAGGACATCCTCCTGCCCGACGTGGAAAACGGCCACATCCTCCTCGTCGGCGCAACCACCGAGAATCCCTTTTTTGCCGTTAACTCCCCCCTCGTCTCCCGCAGCCAGATTTTCCAATTCACCGCCCTTTCCGAAGACGACATCAAATCCCTCATCCGCCGCGCCATCTCCGACAAAGACCACGGCTTTGGAAATCTCACCATCAAAATCGATGATGATGCTCTGAATCTGTGGGCGACGATGTCTGACGGAGATGCAAGACGCGCGTTGATGGCGCTCGAAGTGGCAGTGCTCTCACAGTTGCACGAAAGTGGCACGGGCACCTCGCCCGTGACTGAGAAAGAGGACCATGGGCGAGGCGCCCATGCCACGAAGAAGCTCCACATCACCCTCGACACCGCCGAACAATCCATCCAGCGCAAAGCCATCGTCTACGACGGCATCGGCGACGAGCACTACGACGCCGCCAGCGCCCTCATCAAATCCATGCGCGGCAGTGATCCGGATGCGGCCGTTTATTGGGTGGCCCGGATGCTCGAAGCCGGCGAAGACCCCCGTTTTATCGCCCGTCGCATCGCCATTCTGGCCAGCGAGGACATCGGCAACGCCGACCCCATGGCCATCGTCGTGGCCGCCGCGGCCTTCGATATCGTCGAAAAGGTCGGAATGCCCGAATCGCAGCTAACTCTTGCTCATGCAGCCATTTACATGGCTGTGGCCCCCAAATCCAACGCGGCCGCCCTGGCAATCTGGGAAGCCATGGAAGATGTTCGTGAAGGTAGGACGCTCCCTGTGCCGAAACATCTAAGAGACGCGCATTATTCCGGCTCCGCAAGGCTCGGACACGGCGCTAATTATAAGTACCCCCACGATTATCAGGGGGGATTTGTACAACAGGACTACCTTGGCGTGGATAAGATGTACTACCGGCCGACGGATCATGGGCAAGAGGAAAAGATCCGTCAGCGCCTGGAGGAGTTGCGGGGCCGCCGGCAACAGCCACCTGACAACGAGGGCTCAAAGGTGTCTGAATAGCGTGGGCACTGCCCACCAGAGTTCCTGGCGGATTAGCGTGGAGGAATGCTTTGAGTGAATTGAATAAGGCGGAAATTCGCAAGGCGCTTCGCGCCACGCTGGCTTTAATTACCGAGGCCCAGCGACATCAGAAAAGCGTGGCCGCCTGCGGCAACCTGATCCGCACCCCGGAATTCAAGGCCGCCCGCACCGTCATGCTCTACCTGAGCACCCCCACCGAAGTCGAAACCGCGCCCCTCGCCCTGCGCTGTTGGCAGGAAGGCAAAACGGTCGTCGTACCCAAAGTAAGCTGGGACCAGCGCCGCATGCTGCCCGTCGAGATCACCACCCTCCAGACCGGCATGACCACCACCGGCCCGGGCATCAAGGAACCCATCGCCGGCAAACCCATCCCCACTGAATACATCGATCTGGTCGTCGTCCCCGGCCTGGGCTTCACGCCCACCGGCCACCGCATCGGCCGCGGCATGGGCTTCTATGACCGCTTCCTCGCCCTGCCCGAATTTTCCGGCCTCTCCTGCGGCCTGGCCTTCCAGGAACAAATCGTTGACACCCTCCCCGTCCTTGCACATGACATACCGCTCGGTATGCTGGTGACCGATCAGTCAGTGCGGCGATTCACGCCAAATCTGATCAAATCGTAGCATGGGCGTCCCGCCCGTGATTAGAGGACATGGAGGTTCTCAATGACCCGCGTAAGGATGCGCGCCAGCCGTACCTTGGTGGTCTTCTTAATTCTCTCCCTGGGCGTCGTCCTCCTGATCACAGCAAAAAATCGAAAGCCGGCCACGCCCCTGCCCACCGGCCGCATCCTCCCCGACGCCCCCACCGCCCAGACCCCCGATAAGCTCGCGCCCGATAAACTCGCGCCCAACAAGCTCGCGCCTCTGCTCGTCCTCGCCACCAACATCGCCGCCCCCACCACCGCTCCGACCACCGCCCCCACTGCCATCGCCCCGACCCCCTTGCCCGCCGTCGCCGTCGTGCCGACAACGCAGCCCGCGCCCATGCCCGACATCGTCATCACCCGCGCCCGCACTCCCCTCCTCGACGCGCGCGCCAAGCTGGCCACCGACCCGCTGGCCGTGCAGCGCATCCTCAACGACGAGCTGCTCTCCGGCCACCTCGCCGGGCCGGAGCTGGATGAAGCCCGCGACCTGCTAGGCAAGGCCGGCGAACAGTTGGTCTTCAGTCCCCGGCCCTTCCGCGATGACCCGCACGCCACCACCTACACCATCCAGCCCGGTGACCGGCTGGTGAAGATCGCGGCCGGCTTCAACGTCACCTCCGACCTGCTGTCCCGCATCAACGCCATCAGCGACCCGCGCCGCATCAAGCCCGGCCAGCAGCTCAAGGCCATCCGCGGCCCGTTCCACGCCGTGGTCACCAAGAGCCGCTTCAGCATGGACATCTACCTGGGCGCGCCCGGCGGAGTCGGCTCGACCTTCATCACCAGCTACCGCGTCGGCCTGGGCAAGGATGACTCGACACCGGCCGGGAGTTGGAAGGCGGCCGGAAAGTTGAAGAACCCCGTCTACTACAGTCCCCGCGGCGAAGGCATCATCGCCGCCGATGACCCCAAGAACCCCCTGGGCGAGTTCTGGATCGGCCTGGCCGGAATCGATGGCAGCGCATTGGGCAAGAGCAGCTACGGCATCCACGGCACCATCGACCCCGACTCCATCGGCCGGACCGAGTCGATGGGCTGCATCCGCATGCGCAACGAGGATGCGGCCATCGTTTATGAGCTGCTGGTGGAGGGCAAGAGCACGATCGTCGTTCGTGAATAGGGTTCAGGGTTCGGGGTTCGGGGTTCAGGAATCATTCAACCGGGATCAGCATCGTCCGCGGCTCGCGGTTGGTCGGGCTGACGCCGGAGCGATCGATGAGCAGCGCCGCCCGCCGCTGCACCACCAACTCGGCCGCCGGCGTGTTGGCATTGCGCCAGCCCTGGACGAGGACGTAGGCGGTGAAGGAATCGGAGCGGGTGGTGAGGAGGTTGCTGACGCGAGTGACCTGAAGGTAGGCCTTCTCGAACTCGAACTGGTTGATGACGCCGTCGGTGCCGTTGCCGGCGGGGGAGAAGTCGCCCTGGTCGTCGTCAGGATCGTTGGTGGCAGGGGGCTGATATTGGGCGAAAATGTACTTGTTTGGATTTGAAATATCCCGAACCTGGAGCAGATCAAAGAGGGAATTGAACGGGGCAGGTTTGATGGGCGGGCTGGGATAGCCAATATCGCGCTGCTGCACGATCGACCTGGCGATGCGCTCGTTTTCCACGGCGTCGTTGGTCCATGGGACAGTGGCGAGGACCTTCCAGTTGGCGGTATTGATGTTGATCAGGCCGTGGACGCCGACGTGCTCTTCGGGGGTGAAGGCGGCGGTGCCGTTGTCGATGTTCTTGACTGGTTCAGCATCCGGATAAGTGGCCGCGGTAATAATCTGCCGGTATTGGGTGCCATTCCAGTAACGGTAGGGAGAGGTGTTGTTCTTGAGGGGATCGAGGGTGCGGTCGGGGTTGATGTTGGGGAAGTAGTCCTCGTTGGGGGCGATGACGGTGAAGTAGTCGAAGATGCGATGGGCGAAGTCGTAGGTGTGGGACTGCCAATAGGTGTAGTTGGTCTGATCGTTGGGATCGGGCATGAAGGTGAAGCCAGTGATGGAGTCCAGCAGCGGGCAGAAGCGGCCGATGTTCTCAAACTGATTGTTGCCGTCGATGGAATCTTCGGCGAAGGCGGAATCCATGGGGAGGGAGTTGAGCTCGAGCAGGATGTCGGGGGGGTTGACCAGCGTGTAACCTCCGGTGGTGGTATCGGGCAACGGGTCCCGGGTAGCGCCGGTGGTGGCATCGATTTGAAGTTCGCGGACGCGATAAGCGCCCATGTAAGGGACCTGCATGATGTCGCCGACACGCTGGAAGCCGCCGAAGGGAAACCGGTTGCGAATGAGGCCGGTGGGCTGTTGGAGTTCATTGGGGCCGGCGAAGTCGCCGTTGTTGAGCTGGATGGGGGGGAATTTGGCGGTAAGGACGGGAAAAGAGGAGGTGCTGTCGTCCTCGCCAAGATTGACAAGCGGGCCGGGCACCTTGTCATCAAAAACATCAGGAGGGGTCTTGGTCAGGTCAGGAGGCACTGAAAACTTGTGATCCTTCGTCCCTTCGTGGCGAGGCTCTTCAGGGTCGGTTCCAGTGCCGCCTTTGTCGGCGAAATATCGGCCGGAATACACGCAGCTCCAGCGTGCATCGCCGGTAGCGCCGTTGACACGAACGTAGTGCCAGGCGTGTACATCGACCGAACCGCCGGTAGCGGGCGTCGCATGAATCTGGAGGCCGGTGAAGTCGAAGGAGTCAACGGGGACCCAATCATAGACTTTGCTCTCATCGTAGAGGTCATAGGGGCGCTGGGATATAGGGAGTTGGGTGCCATTTGCGAGCTTGCCATCCGCCCGGCGCGGACGGAGGAGAACCAGCTCGCCGCCGGTCTCGGCCGGGGCGTCTTCGAAAACCTTGCGGAGCTCCGGGATGTAGATGCGGCGCTTGCCGGGGGCGGGGTTGGATAAGTCGCCTACTTGATTGGGCCGGTAGGCGGCCGCGAAAGTCGGGCTGCTAACTCCGACGGTGCCATTATTATAGTTTTCCAGGATGAGATGGCCGCCTGGGGGGATCTTGCTGTCGGGCCCGAACGGCGCTGGATACGTGGCAAGAAATGTGTGGATATCCTTGATCTGAAGTTCAGAGTCCTTAACACCACGGGCGCGGCGGCGGTCGATGAGCCCGAGCCTCCAACCGGTGAGATCGAGCGGATGGTTGTAGGGATTGAATAATTCGATGGCGACGTATCCCTTGAGGTTTTTCGTTCCATTGGGATCGCCTGTGCCGTTGGTGATGGTATTGGCGTTGGCGTAAACCTCGGTGATGAACGGCTGGGGTTCGGAGCCGTAGACGGTGACCTCGACGGGGTGCAACTGGCCATCGCGGCCGATGCTTTTGAGAACGATGGTGCGGCTGGTGACATCATCATCGCTGTCGCGGAGATCGATGGTGTTGACAGCGGCCAGGGCAGCGCGAAGAAGCAACTGCTGGAAGGGTGGGAAGCGATACGTGTTGGGGCTGAAAGGCTTGTGCACGTCACGCAGTGAGGAGCGGAACTGCTTTTGGATGTGGGGGATGGTGTAGGGATCGTCGGGGCCGATGACGGTGCCGAAGGGCGAGGTGTTGGAAGCCTTCTCGTCGCACATCACGTTCCAGTATGAGCGATAAAGCTCGCGAAAACCGGCCGTGTTGAGAGAGGTTTTCATGGGCGTGCCCGGGAGATTGGGGATGAATTCCCAATAGTTTGGGCCGGTGGCGCTGTCAGGGGCAGTGGCGGTGGCGGCGATGGAACGGGCATAGACGTAGTTGAGTATGGTGCCATTGTTGAGTTCGTACTGAAGGTAATCGTGCTTTATCTGGGCGCTGTTGCTCCAACTGGCGGCCTTCTGCTTATACAGGTGATACTTGGGGTTCGGGGGGAGGGAGGTGTAGGTGCCGTTTATGGAAACGGAATAATCGAGCATGTCGCTGGTGGCAACGTCGTTGTTGCGGTCGCCGTCCTCGTTGAGGTCTCTGGGTGGATCAAGTTGACCGTTTAGATTGGCGTCTTCTCCCGAATCCATGCTGCCATTTTCATTCGCATCCTCACGATGCATGAAGCGGGGAGAGATGGCGTTGGAAACGGAGTTGCTGGTGACGACCAGGGGGCGGCGGGAGTAGACGTTGTTGTTGTAGTTGAAGTTCTGGCTTCCCCAACTGAAAGCGTTGGTGGGATTGACATCATCGGGTGCGTAGGGCTTGGTGCGGAGGACGCCGGCTGACATTTGCGGACCGCCGAGACTGTTGTTGAGCCCGATGTCGGCCTGCAGTGCCGTTTCGGCCGAGCCGCCGGAACTGGCCGGGGCGAGCACAAAGCGGGGGACGAGGGAGATCAGGTCGCTCATGGGGAAGGCGCGGTAATGGAGGAGGCTGCCGGGGAGGAAGCCAGGGTT
>DASYUA010000126.1:0-6205 GCA_036001665.1 Tepidisphaeraceae bacterium | reverse complement strand
CGCTGCCGAATTCAATGCCGCGGGGGGAGGGATAGACACGGTCGGCGCAGACGCCGATGAGGTCGGAGCCATTTCTGAGCAGAGTCAGGGCAGCGCGCTGGCGGTCTTCGGTGGCGTAGAGGTTGGCGGGAGCGCCGGCGATGACGGCGTGGCATTTCTCGGATGAGTTTTGGATCCAGTCGACGCGGTCGAGGAGCATTTCTTCGAGGCCTTCGGTGGCCAAATTGAAGAGTCTGGGGCGGGGGGGATATTTTTCCACGACGTAATCGGCGGCGGCGGCGGCGGCGGTGTAGATGTGGTCGGGGGGGATGGACATGTTCATGCGGGAGAGGCGGGCGGCGAGGCGGTGGGGGCTGGTGGTGGAGTTGGTGAGGCAGGCGAACGGGCGGGATTCTTTCTGGAGGCGCTGGACCAATTCAAGAGCGCCGGGGAGGCAGTGGTCCTCGTGGTAGATGGTGCCGTCGAGGTCGAGGAGGATGGCGGCGTAGGGGGAGAAGTCGAAGGGCACTCACGGGAGTGTAGTGGGGGTCGGTAAGTTGTCCAGTTCCCTTAGAAATCAGAACGACATCTCAGTTTGCCCCCCTCTATCTCTTCCAGTGACCTTATCCCAAAACTCCAACCCGCGTTCATGCTTCGAAGCATAGATGAGGCGGTAAATGGGACCGTTTGCAGAGCGCATCTCCTTCTCTCCGAACTTTTGATATCGGAGCTCTTGCTGAAGCTGGGTCTTGTATTCATTCGCAAAAAACCGCGCCACGGCGTCGCCAGTGCGATTGAGTAGTTGTGGCCATTTCTCCCGCCATTTGGAGGCGGCGCCGAGGAACTCGTCGAGTTTCGAGCGAGGCTGCCTCTCGTAAAGATCGACATTCCTGACGATGTCCATTCTGTCGGCAAAGAGAATCAGTAAATCGACACGCCCGCGGCTCGCAATGGCGCGGATGGTCTCGAAGTTTGCGTGGAGACCTTCAGGGTCGATGAAAGCAAGCGTGAGCGCACGATCAGGGATCTTTCGCGCAATTTGATGGACAATATCATTGCAATCCCCAACGAGTACGTGCGAAGTCTGTGCTGCGGGCGTGCTGGCCAGACGGGCGCGCAGTGCATCAGCCAAATTCCGCTGAAGCTCAGAGGCGAGAATGACATCGAAAGGCTTGGGTGCATTTGCAGCGATCAGCACTGATCCTGGAATTCTCCTGCCGGTGCCTTCGATGGTGCAAACGCCGGGACCAGCGAAGAGATCAACATACGCGAGTCCTCCCTTCCAACTCGGGTTTCCCACCATCGCCCTTGTCGTAATATCCAGATATCGGCTCCAGAACCAGAGCTTGTCCACAGTCCAACGCCCGACTTTTCGAGTGGGCAAGCCGTCATCGGTCTCGACGAGCTTGCATAGCTCATTCCATCTGTCCTTAAGCATTGGAGTACCCCATGCGCATCCGTGACATCACCCCACAGCGACACGATTGTGGCCGACCGTGAGTTGATGAACTCGATAACGAGGAGGAGCTTCGATCTCCTCGATGGCGGCTAACCGCGACTCCAGGGGCATCACGCTATGAACAGAGCGTGCTGGAAGTTGATCGAAGGAAATGCCGTCCAATTCACGGCCAGCGCGGCTTTTCCTGACGCCACCCCATTGTTTGAAAAAGAATGGGATCCGAGCGGCGGCGCACTGTTCGCGTATGGCCAGCACCCATTCCTTGCGCATTGGCCGAGCGCCTGCTCCACTTTCGCCACCAACGATCACCCAGTGAATACCCACGAGGTTAATCTGGCCCATCTCCTCCAAGAGGGGCTCGATGGACAAGAAACGGAGACCTGCGGGCGCATCACGGAGGTGATCGATGCGGGGAAGGCCGTGTTTACGGTTTTCGACGCTCACTCCCCACCAGATATGTCGTTCGCTCTCAACGAAACGAAGCTTGGTCCGCAGCAAATCCCGCATCCGTTCGGATCGTTTTGTGAGGACTTGGTAGTGATGCCAGTTTGCCCGCTGCATTACGCGCGCGACCTGCACGATGTACTCATCGCCGACGCCTTCGTGGAAGAGGTCGCTCATTGAGTTGACGAAGATCATGCTGGGCTTGGCCCAGCGTAGCGGCTCGGCCAGCTTTTCGGGCACGAGTCGCAGATCGAAGCCCTGCTCGTAGGGATGACCGGGGACGCCACGGAAGCGTTCGGCAAAAGTCTCAGCATAGCAATGCGCGCAGCCGGGGCTAATCTTCGTGCAGCCGCGGACGGGGTTCCAAGTCGCGTCTGTCCACTCGATTGTCGATCCGCGTGACATGGTTTGCTCCGATCTGCCGCACCAAAAATATACCTAACGTGCAACTTGGCCGCAATCCCTTGAGGGTGAAGAAAACATCGACGCCTGGATCCCCGCAGCCACAATTGTTCTCGATGAATTACTATCGTTGGCGGTCGATTTCGGATGGGATTTTGAATACAATTCAGGGCTTGGAATTGAGGCCCGAGGGCTCAATTGGAGTGAGTGTTTTCAGGATGATTTTGGGCAGCATGGATGACCTTTCGCCCCATTGGTTTTAGCCTGTTTTTGAGCGGAAGTATCAAGGAAAATCATGAGTGAAATGACGCCGCCGGCCGACCGGATTGAAGATCTCCGGATCGAGCGGGAATTACAAGATAGCTATCTGACGTATGCGATGAGCACGATCATGGACCGGGCGCTGCCTGATGTCCGGGATGGGCTCAAACCGTCGCAGCGAAGAATTCTGGTGGCGATGAATGACCTGGGGCTGGGGCCGAGGTCGAAGCATCGTAAATGCGCGAAGATCGCGGGCGATACCAGCGGTAACTATCACCCGCACGGCGAGGCGGTGATTTATCCGACACTGGTGCGGATGGGGCAGGAGTGGAACCTGCGGTATCCGCTGATCGATCCGCAGGGGAATTTTGGATCGACGGACGGGGACCCGCCGGCGGCGATGAGGTACACGGAGGCGCGGCTGACGGGGCCGGCGATGGAGATGATCGAGGATTTGAACCTCGATACGGTGGATTTCATCCGCAATTATGATGAGACACGGGATGAGCCGACGGTTTTCCCGTCGCGATTTCCGAATTTGCTGGTGAACGGATCGACGGGGATTGCGGTGGGGATGGCGTGCAATCTGCTGCCGCACAATCTGAGGGAAATCTGTGACGCGATCATCAAGGTGATCGATGAGCCGGAGTGTACGCTGAGTGAGTTGTTGCAGATCGTGCCGGGGCCGGATTTCCCGACGGGGGGAATCATCTGCGGGCGGGATGGAATTATTGAGGGGTACAAAACCGGGCGGGGGCGGCTGACGCTGCGGGCGAAGATCAAGGTGGAGCAGCAGAAGGGGGGCAAGGAAATCATTGTCATCGAGGAGATTCCCTACGGGATCATTCGCCGGGCGATCATCGAGAGCATTGGCGAGGCGGTGAAACGGGATCTGATCAAGGACATTTCGGACGCCAACGACCATTCGGGGCGCGAGCACAAGTGCCGGATCGTGGTGGACCTGAAGCGGGATGCGGACCCGAACGTGGTGATCAACCAGCTTTATCAGTACACGCCGTGCCAGATCACGGTGAGCATGATCAATATCGCGCTGGTGAACCGCCAGCCGCGGACGATGGGGTTGAAGGAGCTGATCGAGCACTTCGTCGCGCACCGCAAAGTGGTGATTACGCGGCGGACGCGGCATTTGCTCAAGAAGGCGCAGCAGCGGGGGCACATTCTGGAGTCGCTCATTTTTGCGGTGTGCGATATCGATGAGGTGGTGAAGCTGATTCGCTCGAGCAAGACGAGGGAAGAGGCGATCGTGAAGCTGAGGAATCGGGCGTTTCGGATTGCGCCGGATCATCCCAATGCGCCGAAGATTCCAAAGCAACTGATGGACAAGGTGGCGGACAAGCCGGTGCTGCTGAGCCAGGCGCAGGCGGAAGCAATTGGGCGGCTGCAACTGATTCAACTGGTGGGGTTGGAGATTGAGAGGCTGGTGAATGAGTATCGGGAAGTCGTCGAGGAGATCGAGGGGTATGAGGCGATTTTGCGTGATGAATCGCTGGTGATGGACATCATTCGGGAGGACATTTTTGAGATCAAGGAGAAATACGGCGATGCGCGGCGGACGGAGATCACAGGGGAGGTTTCCGAGCTGAACATGGACCAGTTGATAGCGGCCGAGGATGTGGTGGTGACGGTTTCGCACGAGGGGTACATCAAGCGGCTGCCGATCGACACGTATCGCTCGCAGGGAAGAGGCGGGCGGGGGATCAAGGGGTCGGAGGCGCGGGAGGGGGACTTTGTGGAGCATCTTTTCGTCGCCAATACGCACGCGTACCTGATGTTCTTCACGAACAAGGGGCGGGTGTATATGCGGCGAGTTTATGACATTCCGCAGATGTCGCGGACGAGCGCGGGAAGGGCGATTGCGAATCTGCTTCAGTTCCAGGAGAGCGAGAAAGTCGCGAATGTTCTGGCGGTCCGGGATTTGTCGAAGGAAGAGCAGTTTGTGATGTTCGCGACGAAGAAGGGGATCATCAAGAAGACGGCGCTGAGCGCGTACATGAACATTCGAACGACGGGGATCATCGCGATCGGGCTGGAGAATGATGATGAGCTGATCGATGTGCAGATCAGCTCGGGGCAGGACCAAGTGCTGCTGGGGACGAGGAAGGGACTGGCGATCCGGTTTGTGGAGACGGATGTGCGGGCGATGGGACGGCCGGCGGGAGGGGTGACGGGGATTCGGTTCAAGAAGGATGGGGATGAGGTGGTGAGCATGGTGGTGGTGGGTCAGGATCAGACGCCGGCGAACTGCATGATTTTGACGGCGTGCGTGAACGGGTATGGGAAGCGGACGCCGGTGGAGGAATATCGGTTGCAGGGGCGCGGCGGATCGGGAGTGATCAATATCGACGCGTCGGAGCGGAACGGGGAGGTTGTGGGGATGAAGGCGGTACGGGATGCGGATGAATTGATGCTGATCACGGAGAAGGGGATTTTGATTCGGACGAAGGTGGAGGAGATTCGGGAGACGGGGCGAAATGCGCAGGGGGTGAGGCTGATCAAGCTGGATGATGGGGACCGGCTGGTGGCGATGGCGAAGATTGATTCGGCGGAAGCGGTGCGAAATGGCGAGGAGGGGGATGGGAAGGCGCCGCCGCCGAAGGCTGAGGATGAGGGAGGGGCAGAGAATGGAGCAGCGGGTCCACAGCCTTCGTAGGTGCGCGAATTTCGCAATTTCCGGGGAATAACTTCGAGCCTTATCAAGCGCCGGCGGCTGCTGCGCCTCTGGCTTACGAGTCGAGGATGGAGGAGCGACCGCGGATTGTGCGATCGCGGATTTCGCTGGTGATTTCGTGGGTGGTGATCTGGGGGACGATGGGGTTGATTGCGGGGTTGCCTTATGTGGTGAAGAAGGAGATGGCGGTTGAGCCGCCGAATTTGCAGTTGAAATTCGCGGGGCGGTACGTGGTGGGGTTGAAGTCGCTATCGCCGCAGATTTTTGCGACGGGGAACAGCCGCAGCCAGTTTGAGAAGATGATGCGGGAGGCGGCGGTTTCGCCGGTGGATCGGTTGCGGGCGATTCCGGTTCTGGTTGAGCTGGAGGGAGGGGAGGTGGCGGGGAAATTGCTGGATGAGATTGAGCAGAGTGGCTCAGCGCCGGAGGTGTCGGGGGATGCTAAGTTGTTGCGGATTATTTATGAGAAGGGACCGGGTGCGCTGGATGAGGGACAAAGAAAGGGGCTGGTCGAGCGGCATGGGTGGTTTGCAGAGCTGGCGTTGAGCTGGGGAGAGGCAAAAGACAGTCCAGCGCGGAGGGCGGCGGTGTTGCCAGCGCAGCGGGTGATTTTTGGGGCGGTGGTAATGTTTATCGTTGGTGGGATTGCGTTCCTGGTGGGGCTGGTGTTGCTGATCTGGTTTTTGGTGAAGTTGGTGAGTGGGAGGAAGCCGGTGATGCGGGTGGAATGGGGGCCGCCGACGCCATACAGCTATGTGCAAACTGTGCCAGATGCGATGCGGATGCAGTATGAGCCTGATCCGGGAGCGCCGACGGCGTTTTTGGAGGCGTTTGCGGTGTATTTGGGAGGATTCCTGGCGGCGTCGCTGCTGGTGGTGGCGCTGATACCGAACGCGGAACTGATCATCAAGGTGGGGGTGCTGGCGGTGCCGGTGGCGGTGGCGATTGTGTGGCCGAGATTAAGGGGGATG
>DASYUA010000125.1:0-7979 GCA_036001665.1 Tepidisphaeraceae bacterium | reverse complement strand
TAGTTTTCAGGCAGAGCCTCAGGAGTGGGTCGAACGTCGCCGGCCAGTGCTTTGAGGGCGTCGATGGAGATGGTGCGGGAGATGGGGATGCCGGTTTTGGCATCGCCGCCCATGGCGGTGATGGCGGATTGGCCGAGGGTGCCTTCGGAGAGTCGTTTCAAGAGATATTTTGCCATTTCGGGCCCGACGCGCAGGCCGAGGCGGTCGCGCAGACGGGATTGGAATTCGGTTTCCTCCATCGTTTCTCCTTCCATGCCGCGGTCGGGAATTGGCCGGCGTTAGTCGCTGGTTAGCACAGTGTCGGCGGCTGAAGCCGCCCATACACAATTCAGGTACGCGAACCGTGGATAAGGATAACCGGGTTATTGCAGCCGGTACAACCGGTGGGGGCCGGAGGTGTGGACGAGGCGCCAGGAGGGGTGGTTTATGTCGTGTTCGATGATGACGTAGCTGGCGTTGTAGCGGTGGGCGATGGTGGCGAAATGCTGGGGTGGGAGGGATTCGTAGCGTTGATGGATGGCCATGAGCGTCTGATCGAATCGGGCGGCGAACTGGGTTACATCGGTGTCGAGCAGATCGTCGAGGCGCTTTCGCCATTCCTTTAGTTCGCTGCTGAGCTGGGGAACGCCTTTGAGGTTTACGAGGATGGCGCGGTGGGCGTAGAGGCGAAAAACCTGCTCCTGGGGGGGCACGATGAAGAGGGAGTCGGGCGGTGTGTTGGCGGGATCGCGGACCCAGTTGCACAGGGCGATGTAGTCCATGTCATCCTGAGGCATGAAGTCGAGGAGCACGCCGCGGCCCTTTTTCACGATGTCGCCGATCAGAAGCAACAGAATGAGCAGGGGGAGGGCAACCTTTGGGACCCATCGCGGGGAGTAACTGGCGATCAGAATGGCCGCGCCGATGCAGCTCAGGAGCTTCACGAAAATGCTGAAGCGGTAAATGCTCAGTTGGATGAAGGTTTCGCTGAGGTACCAGAAGCCGGCCAGCAGCAACGCGACCAGTTGGAGGGAGAGGAAGAAGAGGAACATGGAAAAGAGCTTGCGGGAGGGTTCATTGGTTTGACGGGAGAAAGTGATCAACGCGAGGGGAATCGGCCAGAGGAATCCAAGCCAGAAGAGGGCGCTCCACGCTTTGGGGTCGTAGTGGTGGGCATGGCGGAGGCGGACGTAGAGGTCGATGAACTCAAGAAGGGGTAGTTGATAGCTTCGGGCCGCCACTTCGCGCATGACCGGGGCGATGCTCACCAGCGATAAGCCGATGACAGCCACCGTTCCCGCGGCCCAGCGCCAATCGAGCCGATTTCCGCGAATGAAATCCACCGCAAACATCATGGCCCAGAGCCACGGCGCGACAATCGCGTGATTGAGATGGAAGAGGCCGGATATGCCGAGCATCAATCCGGCCAGGCCGATGCGGCCGGTTATGTAGAAACAGATGCCCCAGAGCATGGCGATATTGGCGATGTTGCTGGGGAGGACGGAGCTGTCCTGTAAGAAGCTGTACAAACCCAGGCCAAATCCAGCGGCGGAGAAGTAGAAAAGGACAACCGACAGCAGATAGGTTCCCGCGGTTCCGCCGAGGATGCGGTTCAATCGCCACCAGGCCAGATGGAGCAGGGCGAGCAGCGCCAGATAAACGATCAGAAATACTTCGCGGATGATTCCCCAGCGCATGAGGGTTGCGCTGATGGCCGAAAATACGCCGTGATATTGGAGTGTGGTGGTGGCCCACCAGTCGTTCTGGAGGAGGCTGGGGTTGTTCTGCCGCAGCGGCTCGATGAGATAAACCGTGTGGTTGCTCAGGCCAAACTGATAGCCGCCCACCATGAGCGAGATGAGCATGCCGATCATCAACAGCAGGAGTTCGTAACGCGACGATGGTGCTATTGATTTTGTCGCGGGGGATGGTTTGATGGAGTCGGGAACGAGGGCTTGCATATGTCACAATCTGGGAATCAGGCCGGGCCTCCGACGGAGGCGAGAATCCGCCAACAGGAAACTTCGATACCCGAATCGAGGCCGCGGCGGTTGCCACCATACAACGTCGTGCTGCTCAACGACGACGATCATACCTACGACTACGTGATCGAGATGCTGGGCACGCTTTTTGGGTACAACCCGACGAGGGGATTTTTGATGGCCGACCAGCTCAACCCCCATGGCCGGGTGATCGTGCTCACCACCACCAAGGAGCACGCCGAGTTCAAGCGCGATCAGATCCATGGTTTTGGGCGCGATCGGCGGCTCCAGAGGTGCGCGGGGTCGATGTCGGCGATCATCGAGCCAGCGCCGTGATATCGGCTATCGCGGCTGCGCTGTCGGCTGACCGGCTCTCAGACTCTCCGCCTGGCGAATCAAATCGGCCGTATTGGGATATCCATTGGCGCCCGCCAATCGCGCACTGGCGATGGCCGCGTCGGGATTGGGCGGGGTGGATGAAAGATGAGCGACAGCGCTGTAGAAATGCGCCTCTCCCATTGCACGGCTTTTGGCGAGGGCCAGTCCGAGATACTTCAGCGCCTCGGCCGGTTTGTTGGCGGCCAGATTGACCTTGCCATAGGTCGTCAGGCACTGCACGCTCTCGTTGAGCGCATCAGGGAAATGCCTGCCGGCGGCCAGCGCCTCCTCAAACTCGCGCATGCCGGCGTACATCTCCAGCAACTGATTGAGCAGGGCGCTGTCCTTGGGTGATTCGCGCAGGGTGTTATAGAGCCCAATGGTCTGCTGCCAGGCCCGGCCATCGGGGACTGATGCCTTGCGGCGGAACTGCTCGATGTCCACATCAAAGCAGGTCTGGCAGGTCATGCATTTGACGAATTGTTTTGCTCCGGAGATCGGAAACACCGGGATGAAAAAGAGCGTGAACCAGTCGCGTCCCTGCATGGAGACGATGCTGGACTGCCGGCGGCAGGCCGGACAAACGGTGTTGACCGGCTCTTCCGGGCGCTGGCTGGAGATTTTGCGCCAGCCGAAAAAGATGATGAATCCCCGCCGGGTTGGCCGCCGTTTTGGCATATTCTCGATTTCCTAGTACAGCACAGATTACGAGGCGGTCTGCACCGGTGCAAACCCCGTTGTTTCTTGTAATTGCTTTGCCGGCCGGCCTCCCGTAGCCTCCCGGCCCATGCGGCTTCTCGCCTCGCTTCCCGACCAGGACCAGGCCACGCGGTTTGGGGATTATCTGATCACGGTTGACATCGATAACTCCGTGGAGGAAGGGGCCTCGGGATGGTCGGTGTGGGTGAAGGATGATGACAAGGTTGAGGCGGCGAAGCGGGAGCTGGCTCAGTTTGTCGTCAATCCGCATGATTCGCGCTATACAGCGGCGGGAAGGAAGGCGGAGAAGGTTCGCCAGGAGCAGGAGAACCGCGCGAAGCGGCTGCAAAAGAATTATGTCGATGTGCGCACGCAGTGGTCGCAACCCGGCGGATTGAAGCCGCTTACCATCGCCCTGATTGCCCTGTGCTGTCTGGTGGGGATTGTCACGGTTGTCGGCAAGCGGCACGAAAGCCTGGCCGGACTGCGCATCTCACCGCGCAATGTTGAGCCGGTGATTACGCAAATCGGTCCGATGATGGGCTGGCACTGGCGTCTGACGGATTTGACGGAAATCCGCCAGGGGCAGGTGTGGCGATTGATCACGCCAGTCCTGATTCACTACGGAGCCCTTCACCTCATCTTCAACATGTGGTTGCTCCGCGATTTTGGAACGATAATCGAGCGGCAAAAGGGAGCCTGGTGGCTGGCCATCCTCATTGTCGTTATTGGCATTCCGTCCAATCTTGCTCAATACATCATGGCTGGGCCGTGGTTTGGTGGGATGTCCGGTGTGGTCTATGGGCTATTTGGCTACATCTGGATGAAAGGGAAATTCTCGCCGCAGGAAGGACTTGAGCTTCACCCCAATACGATCTTCTTCCTGGTCGGTTGGTTTCTACTCTGCTTCACGGGTTGGGTGGGACATGTCGCCAACACTGCCCACGCAGTGGGGCTGCTGATTGGCATGGCATTCGGCATCGCCGGCTATCTCCGCCGCAAGCTCATTGCCTGAGCGCAAGAAGAATGAAGAGGATAAACGGCGGGAAGCTGACACTCAGCAGGACGATCAGTAGGATTTTCTCGCGGGGTCCCTGAAGCCGCTCATCTTCGGGCGTGCCGAAATAGCTGAGCGTCGGCGGTTTATCCATTTGCTCCCCACGACTTTTGCGCGCCTGCACGTCTGGGCGGCAAAATTCCATTCACAAATGCCACGGCGGCCGCATGGGCATTTGCAGCATCCGGTTGGCTTCATCATCCCCGATGATTTCTTCCTTTGCCGGATCCCATTTGATCGAACGATTCAGCCAATAGGCGATATTGCCCAGGTGGCAGACGGTGATGGAGCGGGCGCCGACTTCCACGTCGCAGATCGGCCGGCGGCGGGTGCGGACGCAGCTGAGCCAGTCGCCGGCGTGATTCTTGGAGTTGTAGAGGTGAATGTCGTTGGGCCCCAGCGGTTCCTTGCCGATCGATTCGGGGCTGGTTTTGATGTAGCCGCGGTTTACTTCGACCCAGCCTTTGTCGCCGACGAAGAGCACGCCGTTTACTTTGGTCTTGATCGGGAGCGGCACCTGAGCTTCGTTGGGCCCGAACATGTGATAGACGGGCACGCCGTTGCCATAGACATAGGTGAGCACCTTGTGCTCGTTTCCATCCGGCGGGTGAATCTCCACGGGCCCGCTCTCATCCATTCCCAGGCCCCATTGGGCGATGTCGAAGTGGTGGGCGCCCCAGTCGGTCATCATGCCGCCGGAATAGTCGCGGATGAGTCTCCAGCCGCCGGAATAGGAGCCGCTGGCCCGCTCGGAGTTATAAGGAGCCCATGGGGCGGGCCCGAGCCAGCGATCCCAATCCAAACCGGGCGGAACCGGCTCCTCGGGCAAAAATGCCCAGTTGGATGTGCCGCCGACGTTCACATGAACGCTTTTGAGCCTGCCAATCCTTTCGTTTCTCACCAGCTCGCAGGCATATCGGAAATTGTTGTCGGAACGCTGCTGGCTGCCGGTCTGAAACACCCGGCCGTAGCGCCGCACGGCGTTGACCATGGCCCGCGCCTCGCGGATGGTGTGCGAGAGGGGTTTCTCGCAATAAATATCCTTGCCCGCCCGCGCCGCCTCGATGGCGATGATGGCGTGCCAGTGCTCCGGCACCGCGATCAGCACCGCATCGATATCCTCGCGCTGGAGCAGTTCGCGGAAATCGAGATAAGTTGAGCAGCCGGAATAGGAGCCGGCATCAAACACATTGGCATAGGTGTCTTCGACCTGTTTTTTCGTGCGATTCCGCACCTCTTCGCGCACGTCGCACATGGCCAGCAGTTGCACCTCGCGATTGTTGACGAAGCTGTTGAGGTGGCCCGAGCCCATGTTGCCGATGCCTATGAAGCCCATGTTGATGCGCGCGGAGGGCGGGGGGGTGTTGTTGGTGTTGCCGCTGACGGCCGTTGGGGGAACGATGGTGGGGCCGTCGTCGGGGGTCTTGCCGTTTTTCGAGCTGCACCCGGCCGCCGCCAGCGCGGCCGCCGAGGCCTTTAAAAATCGCCGCCGTGACAGGGGGAGTTTCATGTTTGCCATTGTAATCCGCACAGCCATCCGCAACCACAAACTCAATGGGCCGCCGCTACGGTAAATCCCTAAGCCTGATGTCATTCCGGCCGATATGAAGATCAGATTAGCCGGAGGTTCATTGCCAGGTATTCAAATCGGACAATTATTGGTCCAGCAGGGCGTGCTGACCGAAAAACAGGTGCAGCACATCGTGTCGGTTCAGCGGGTCAGTCATCGCCCCTTCGGCGACCTGGCCGAGCGGCTCTATGGAGTCAGCCCGGAAGCGATCGAGGATGCGTGGGTGCAGCAGTATGTGCAGATGGCCGGGGTGGTTGATCTGGCCGAACTTGAGGTGGATACCAAGTGTCTTCGGCACATCAACCGCCGGCAGGCGTGGCAGTTTCAGATCCTGCCGACGCACCACGACGATCAGCATCTGAACGTGGCGACGGATGCGGAGCACCTGATTCGCGCGGTGAATTTCTCGACGCGGCGGCTGGATGAGCCGGTTTATTTCGTGATCGCCCAGCGGGCGCAGCTGCGGGAATTTTTGATGAAACATTATCCGGTCCCCGAGCACATGGCGGCGTTCGCCGAAAACATGTGACGCAACGAAAAATCGAAAGACCCTAAAGGGCGCCCCGCCGACACCCCACTCTCCCGGCGAGGCGCCCGCTTCTTTTTGCTGTCGGTCCGGCTGTGCCGGACGACTGCCAGCAAAGTCCGGCACAGCCGGACCTACGTACTTCCCGCCTGACCCGCTAAAATCCCGTGCAATGCCTGATGAGGCCGCCAAACCGGATACGCGGGGGGTTTTTAAGCGCCTGATGCGCATGCTCCGGCCGCACTATGGGGCGATTGGGGTGGGGCTGGTGCTGTTGATCCTTTCGGGGCCGTGCGAGGTTTTCCCGGCGCAGGTGTGGAAATTCGTCGTCGATGACATTGTTCTGGAGAAGAAAAACGAATCGCCCATCCTCCACGACTGGTTTTCGCTCCACCATCGAATCAGCGGCCGGATGAATCTGCTGATCGCATCCGTGGCGTGGCTTTTCATCGTTTATCTCTTCGGAGAGGTCCTCCAGACGATCCAGCAGAACCTGATGAACCGGGTGGCGCAGAAATTTATTTTCAACCTGCGCAACCGCGTCTATCACAAGCTTCAATCGCAGAGCCTGGGCTATCTCCAGCGGCAGCGCACCGGCGACCTGCTCAGCCGGGCCATCGGCGATGTCGATGAGATCCAGAATTTCATCGTCAACGGCATCGACGTGATCATCGGCGAGGGATTCGTCTGGTGCATCACCGTGGCCATCGCCATGTGGATGGATTGGCGGGTGGCCAGCATCGCACTGGCGCCGCTGGTGCTGGTTTACGTGCTGCTGAAGATTTTCAATAGGCTGATCAAGCCGATTTACACGGCCGTCCGCGAGAAGGCGGGCGACATCGCCACGCGGTTGCAGGAAAATCTCTCGGGCGTGGTCGTCATCAAGATTTTCGCGCGGGAAAAAGAAGAGGCGGCGCGCTTTGAGGCCTCCACCCGCGCCTACTACGATCAGCAGATCAGGGCGATCAATGCCCGCTATACGTTTTTCCCCTTCACTCGCGTCGTCGGGTTTCTCAGCAACGTGGCCATGATCGGCGCGGGGGGTTATTTCATCCTGAAGGATGGGAGCTTCACTCTCGGCTCGTTGCTTGCTTTTCGAGCCTATTGGTGGCGGCTATTCGGGCCGGTACAGACGCTGGCGCGGGTGAATGACATGGTGCAGCGGGCCATGGCCGCGGCCAAACGGGTTTTCGAAGTGCTGGATGCGCCCGATGAGCTGCCCGATGCGCCCAACGCCATTTCGCTGGAGCGCGTGCGCGGCACGATGGAATTGCGCGATGTGACTTTCCGATATCCGACCGAGCTGGGCAAACCGGGCCCGGTTGTGCTCGAGAATGTCTCCCTTCAAATCCACCCCGGCAAAACCGTCGCCCTCTGCGGCCCCAGCGGGTCGGGTAAATCGACGGTGCTGAATCTGCTGGTGCGGTTTTACGATCCGGCATCCGGCCAGGTGCTGCTGGATGGGCGCGGTCTCCGTGAGATTCGCCGCGAAGGGCTGCGGCGACACTTCGCTCTCGTGCAGCAGGAAACTTTTCTTTTCAACGACTCCATCCTCGACAACATCCGCTACGGCCACGGCGAGGCGACGATGGAGCAGGTCATCGCCGCGGCCAGGGCCGCCAACGCGCACGGTTTCATCACCAAATTGCCCAGGGGCTACGAGACCAAAGTCGGCGAGCGCGGCGTGCGCCTGTCCGGCGGCCAAAAACAGCGCATCTCCATCGCCCGCGCCTTCCTGGCCAATCCCGCAATCCTACTTCTGGATGAACCCACCAGCTCCGTCGAACC
>DASYUA010000124.1:0-7954 GCA_036001665.1 Tepidisphaeraceae bacterium | reverse complement strand
ATTAATGAGTGAGGGGCGGGGGGAACCACTGAAAAACGTCCACCGAAGCGGACCCTGCGGCGGGGAGGCGGCGATCCATTCATTCCGGGGGTTGGCGGATGGGGGGAACGGGCTATGATTGGGGTGAGAGAGGGTCGATTTATGGGAGAAGTCACATGTCGCTGACGGCCGCTGGTGAGCAGCAGTTTGGGAACATGGTCCGGCAGATGGGGAAGATGATGGACCAGTTGCAGAAGGGGTATTTCAATTTCTGCCCGGCCGAGACGTGGACGCCGGCGGTCAATCTCTACGAGAACGAGGCTGGGTACATCGTGTGCGTCGATCTCTCGGGGGTAGAAAAGGAGAAGATCGACCTGGTGGTGGCCGATGGGCAGCTCAAATTGCGGGGGCAGCGGGTGGTGCCGGTGACGCCGGATGGGGGTGAGGCGCGGGAGAAGGGGCTGCGGGTACACCTGATGGAAATTGATTATGGCCCGTTTTGCAGGGAGGTGGGGCTGCCGAATGATGTGGATCATGAGAAGATCCAGGCGACGTATCTGAACGGGATGCTGTGGATCGAGTTGCCGAAGAGGTAGTCCCACCTGAATGTCGGGCAGGAGTGCCCGACCTACCAAAAAACATGGCGGAACAGCAACTGGTTATCGAGAGGACTGATGAAGGGACGGTCATCCGCACCGGGACGGATGGGCAGCGGATGAAGATTCCGCACATGCTGCCGGTGTTGCCGATTCGGAACATCGTGGTATTTCCGGGGACGGTGATGCCGCTGAACATCGGGCGGGCCAAGAGCAAGGCGCTGCTGGAGGAAGTGATGCCGGGGGACAAGCTGATTGGGGTGATCACGCAGAAGAATTCGGATTCGGAAGATCCGGATGTGCAGGATTTGAATCAGGTCGGGGTGGTGGCGAATATTTTGAAGCTGTTTCGGCTGCCGGATGGGAACCAGTCGATCATCGTACATGGGCTGACGCGGTTTCGGCTGGTGGGGATCGAGAAGAAGGAGCCGTTTCTGCTGGGGCGGATCGAGATATTGGAGGAGAAGAGTCCGGAGGGAGGGGAAAAGAAGGGCTCCCAACCGCAATCCGTCGCGGTTGGGAACCCTAACCTGGATGCGCTGCTGGCGAGTGTGCGGGCGCAGGCGAACCGGGTGATCGAGTTGTCGCCCAATACGCCCGATGAGGCGACGCAGGTGCTGAATTCGATTCAGAATCCGTCGGGGCTGGCGGATTTTCTGGCGGCCAATTTACAGACGGATGTGGTTGAGAAGCAGGCGATGCTGGAGGAGCTGGATGTCGAAAAGCGGCTGCGGCTGGTGGCAGCGCGGCTGGCGACGCAACTGGATATTCTTGAGCTACAGTCAAAGATACAGAAGCAGGTGACGGAGAACATCGACAAGAGCCAGCGGCGGTTTTATTTGCAGGAGCAGCTCAAGGCGATTCGCAAGGAATTGGGGGAGGGAGGCGAAAAAGGGGCGGCATCCGAGGTGGATGAGCTGCGGAAGAAACTGGAGGCGGCCAATCCGCCGGAGCCGGTGATGAAGGAGGCGCTGCGGGAATTGTCGCGGCTGGAGGGGATTCCCAGCGCATCGCCGGAATATGGGGTGATTCGGACGTATTTGCAGATCCTGAGCGAATTGCCGTGGACGATGGCGACGCAGGACAAGATCGATCTGGCGGATGCGAGAAGGGTCCTGGATCGGGATCATTTTGATCTGGATAAGGTGAAGCGGAGGATATTGGAGTATCTGGCGGTGAGGAAATTGACGATGGCGGACAAGAGTGTCCGCCCCACCGAAGCGGCCGGGGCGATTTTGTGTTTTTTGGGGCCGCCGGGAGTGGGGAAGACGTCGCTGGGGAAGTCGATCGCGGAGGCGATGGGGAGAAAATTCATTCGGGTCGCTCTCGGAGGTGTGAGAGATGAGGCGGATATTCGGGGGCATCGGAGGACGTACATCGGGTCGATGCCGGGGAGGATCATCGCGGAGATTCGCAAGGCGGGGACGAACAATCCGGTGATGATGCTGGATGAGATCGACAAACTGGGGGCGGATTTTCGCGGTGATCCGGCCTCGGCATTGCTTGAGGTATTGGATCCAGCGCAGAATCACACGTTCACCGATCACTACCTGGATGTGCCGTTTGATTTGTCGAAGGTGCTGTTCATCGCAACGGCCAACACGATGGACCCGGTTCCGGGGCCGCTGCGGGACCGGATGGAGGTGATCGAGATACCGGGGTATACGCAGACGGATAAATTGAACATCGCCAAGAGATATCTGGTGCCGCGGCAGTTGCAGGCGAATGGGCTGGAAGAGAAGCACGCGCGGTTTTTGGATTCAGCGCTGCGGTACATCATCGAGGGATATACGCGGGAGGCGGGGGTGCGGAATCTGGAGCGGAGCATCGGGAGCGTGGGGAGGGGGATCGCGGCGGAGATCGTGGTTATTGAGGAAGGACGGACAGGAATGTCCGCCCCACCGCAAATGACGGTGAATACGGAGACGGTGGAAAAATATCTGGGGCCGCGGCGGTTTGAGCCGGAATTGGCAGCGCGAACGAGCGTGCCGGGTGTGGCGACGGGGATGGCGTACACGCCGGTTGGCGGGGAGATTCTGTTTATCGAGGCATCGCGGGTGCCGGGGAAGGGTGGGATCATTCTCACGGGGCAGATTGGGGATGTGATGAAGGAGTCGGCGACGGCCGCGTTTACGCTGGTGAAGTCGCGGGCGGACAAGCTGAAGATCGATCAGAAATTGCTGGCGGAGAGCGATGTACACGTACACGTGCCGGCCGGGGCGGTGCCAAAAGATGGGCCCAGCGCCGGAGTGGCGATGTTCACAGCGCTGGCGTCACTTTTCATGAATCGACCGGTGCATCATGACCTGGCGATGACGGGGGAGATCACCTTGCGGGGGTTGGTGCTGCCGATTGGGGGATTGAAGGAAAAAACTTTGGCAGCGCAGCGGGCGGGGATCAAGCAGGTGGTCGTGCCGAAGCGCAACGAGAAGGACCTGCCGGATATTCCGACCGAGGTGAAGGAGGGGCTGGCGTTTCATTTTGTGGAGAATGTGGATCAGGTGCTGCGGATCGCGCTGGGGGCGGCGGCGGTGGAGAAAAAAGGAAGGCGGACAGGAATGTCCACCCCACCGGAAAAGAGGACGCGAGGGACGCAGAATAAGGGCGTGGCTGCACGGGCGGGGAGGTATTGAGGAGAGAATTCAGAATTCAGAAGTCAGAATTCAGAATTAAAGAAGGGTTCGGGATTCTGGAGAGGGATGGGGCGGCGGGGGCAAGCTTTCGCGGGATAAATGGGTATACTGGTTCGCGGTCCAAACAAGGATTGGGAAGACCCACTCATGAGTCAATTCAACGTTCAGCAGATCGGCGAGAGTACAGTTGTGGAGTTCACGTCGGCATCGCTGATGGATCCAATCGAGCTGGAGCAGATCGCCAAGGAGCTCTATAAGCTGATCGACGAGCAGGACAAGCGGAGAATCGTGCTGGATTTTGAGAGGGTGCAGTATCTGTCATCGCAGGCGATTGGAATTCTGCTGGCGATGCAGAAGAAGCTGTCGTCGCTGAAAAAGAGCAATCTGGTGCTGTGCGGGGTGGGGGCTCGCCTCATGGAACTCCTGCGGATTACCCGCCTCGACAAAGTTTTGACGATCAAGCCTTCACAGAAAGAAGCCGTCAAAGGCATTAATCACTGATGGTGTGCTTAAGCACACCCTGCGACATCTCAATGATTCAAGTTCATACTCAATTCAGCGTGTTTCTGGTGAACAAGCCGGGGGTGCTGGCGCAGGTGACGCGGGCGCTGGCGGATTCCAAGGTGAACCTGGTGGCGATGACGCTCGTGGATTCGCAGGAGCATGGGGTATTGCGGTTTGTGGCCGAGGATGAAAGCAAGGCGCGGGACGTGGTCAAAAAGCTCAATCTGCCGGCCACGGAGACGGATGTGCTGTGCATGGAGCTGTCAAACCGGCCGGGAGCGCTGGCGGATGTGGCGGGATTGCTGGGGGAGAATCATGTGAACATTAATTACGCGTATTGCACCAGCGGCGCGCCGGGGGGAAGGACGACGGGGATTTTTAAGGTGGCGGATTTGAACAAGGCGCAGCGGATTCTGAAGACGGACGGTTCGAAGCACAAGGAGCCGAATCTTCGGCGCGTGGGCCGGCGCTGAATGCTGAGCAAGGATGGCGGACAGGAATGTCCGCCCCACCCAGAACAGAATATGGATTCCTTTGACAACTGGATTCACGGATGGCTGATGCTGGGCGGCTGGGGCATGGAGGCCGTTTTCAAACTGATCCTGGCCGGCGTGCTGGGAGGGCTGGTGGGGTTTGAGCGCGAGCTGCGCGGCCGAGAGGCGGGGTTTCGGACGAACATTCTCGTGGGGCTGGGATGCTCGCTGCTGATGATCGTATCGACGCGGTTTGCGTCGATGCCGTGGAATCCGGAGGGGGCGTACAACATTCAGGTGGATCCAGCGCGGATTGCCTATGGGGTGATGACCGGGATCGGATTTCTGGGGGCGGGGGCGATCATCAAGCATTTTAATGGGGTGCGCGGGCTTACAACGGCGGCGGGGCTGTGGTGCGTGGCCGCGATTGGGCTCTCGTGCGGGTTGGGGTTGTATATCGTTTCAATATTCGCGGCCGGGCTGGTTTTGGCAGCGCTGGCGATGCTCAATACGATTGAGAAGAGGCTGCCGCGGCGCAGGCACCGGAGGCTGATTCTGCGGATGCCGTGGAAGAAAGGAAACATAGCGGAGTTGGTCAAGCGGTTTGAGGGGGCGGGGATTGCGGTCATCGATCAGAACTACCACCGGCACGAGAGTCTGGCCGAGGTGGATGTGACGATGGATATTGGGTACACGGACACTGCAAAGTATGAGGCGCTGGAGGCGGAATTGCGGGAGGGGACGGAGTGGAAGCTGATGGTGTCGGAGAGGGCGTGAGGAATTTAATCATTTAATGATTGAGTCATTGAATCATTGAGGGAGCGCCTTTCCATCAATGATTCAATGATCCGCTGATTCAATGAGGCTCCACCCCCATAGGGGGTGGTATCAGGAAGCCCCCCCAAGGGGGGCGTGGGTGAGACAGCACCGCGGCGCGCACCGCTGCGCGAACCCGGTGCGTTTGCAAATGCCGGCGGTGGGAACGGTTTGCACCGAACTTTCGACATCTTCCGAACGGGGCCGCCCCGCGTCTCGCACGACAATCGGATTCGAACACTCCTCGGATTCTCGTGGAGACGTTGTTCTCGCCGCAACGGCAGAGCCTCAACGCGTCCACGGCCAGAGGCCGTGGTTTCAAGAATTAATGACGAAAGCCCCCTCACCCTAACCCTCCCCCGAGTACGAGGGCGAGGGGAAAGAAAAAAGGCGTAGTTAGAAAATTTGCGCAGGCTGCGAAGATTTTGAAAGATAGCAGTGCAGATGAACGCGGATTTGCGTAGATCAGAGAGGAGGGAACCACAGATGGACACGGATTCACACGGATGGGAAGAGAGGACGGGCAGGATGCCCGTGAGACGAAGAGGGAAACACGGGCTAGGCGCCCGTGCCACGGAGGAGAAGAGGGGACGCAGATGATGCGGATTTGCGCAGATCGGAGGAGATTATTTTGGATCTTTTTGTTTGGCGCGGCGGAGGGCGGAGTCGTAGACGGCGGGGAGATTTTGGGGGCCGCCGTTGGGGGACCACCAGCGCGGTTTTTCGGTGTAGATCCAGACGTATTCGTCGGAGGTGTCGAGGGCTTTTCTTACGCTGGCTTCGAAGACTTCGGGGGTGAAGTAATTTTTGCTGACATCGTTTTCGTCCCAGCCGTTCTTGCGCCAGTTGTCATCCATCCAGACGCCGAAGCCGAGGGAGACGACTTGTTTGTATTTGTCGGGGTCTTTGACGATGGGGAGGAGGTCCTGGGACATGGCTTTGTAGGCTTTGTCGAACTGGGCAACGTCGCGGTAATGGTAGGAATATTCGTGGCCATCGACGAGGAGGGTTTTGCCGTGGATGCCTTCGACGAGGCCGTCGCAGAAGGGGGCGAGGAGGCCGTAGCCACAGTCGGCGAGGGGTTTTTTGCCGGCGGCGGATTCGCCCCAGGGGAGGCAGTAGCCGAAGGTGAGGAAGACGGTGAGGTCGGGGTAGCCTTCCTGAAAGGCTTGCATGACTTCGCGGCCGCGCTGGCGGACCTGGGCGGAATATTGGTCCCAGGATTTGGTTTTGGCTTCGCGCTGCTCGCGATAGTTGAAGAGGGGGGCGGTGTATTGCTCGATGTCGAAGAGGATGCCCTTTGCGCCGCCGTCTTTGGCGACTTTGGCGGCGAGGCGGGCGTTGGCGAGGATGGGGGTGAAGTCGCCGAACCAGTCTTCCCTGGACCAGGCATCCTTGGAGGGGGTGGTGTTGAAGCGGAGGAAGTTGTGGGTGAATTTTTTGAAGGGGGTGGCTTTGAGGTCGTCGATGGAGGGTTGGAGTTCTTCGATGGTGAAGGTGCGTTTGGACCAGCAGTCCCACATGAAGTCGCCGCCGCCGGTGGTTTTGCCGGGGGCGCGCCATTGGGCGTGGAAGACGACGCCGTCGAAGGGGGTTTTTTCCATTTCGGCGATATGGGCGCGCATGAATTCGGTGGAGGGTTCATCCCAGCCGAATTCGATGAGTTTTTTGGTTTCTGACTTTGGGGCGGCGAGAGTGGAGGAGGTGAGGAGGGAGATGATTGTGACGATGAGGCGGTTGTTCATATTTGTTTCCTCTAGCTATTACCACAGGCACGGGCATCGGAGTACCGCTGCCCATGCCAGCCAATACTGAATACTCACGGGCGAGGCGCCCGTGCCACGGAAGACCACGGGCGGGGCGCCCGTGCCACGGGAAGAGGGGCGGGCGAGACGGCCGTGGTGCATATATGTACAATCCCGGCTCGCACATGAATACAGCGCTGGCATTTTTGGCACATCCGGATGATGCGGAGATTCTCTGCGGGGGGACGTTGATTCGGCTGGCGGAGAAGGGGTGGAAGATTCATATCGCGACGGTGACGGCCGGGGATTGCGGGACGATGCTGGAGAATCGGTTTGATATTTCGTCGATTCGCACAGGGGAGGCGACGAAGGCGGCGGCGATGATCGGGGGAGTTTATCATTGCCTGGATGAGCGGGATGGGCTGGTTTGCTATGACAAAGAGACGCTGCGGAAGGCGATTGATCTGTTTCGGCGGGTTGCGCCGTCGCTGGTTTTTACGCATGCGCTGGCGGATTACATGATGGATCATGAGATGGTGGGGATGATCGCGCGGGCGGCGTCGTTTGTTTATAGTGCGCCGAATATCTCGACGCATCCGCTACGGCCGGGGTCGGGGATTCCGCACTTGTATTATTGTGATCCGGTGGAGGGGAAGGATCCGTTTGGAAAAGTGGTGGAGCCGACGGTGGTGGTGGATATCGCGGGGCAGTTGGAGAAGAAGCTGGAGATGCTGGCTTGTCATGCGAGTCAGAGGGAGTGGCTGAGGGAGCACCATGGGATTGATGAATATATTGATGCGGTGAGGAGGATGGTGGGGGAGAGGGGGAAGTTGATTGGGAGCGTTGCGGCGGAGGGGTTTGTGCAGCATCGGGGGCATGCGTATCCGGAGGGGGATTTGTTGGGGGAGATGTTGGGTGGAGGGAAATGACGAAGGACGAATGACGAAAGAATGTCGAATGACGAATGACGAATGACGAAGACCCCCTCACCCTGCCCTCTCCCCCGAGTACGGGGGAGAGGGAAGAAGGAAGAAGAGGGAAAAGCGTCAGGGAAGGAATGGAGATGGCGAAGAGAATTGATTTGATTGGGACGATCAAGGGGTCGTTGCTGGAGGGGTTTTATCCGAAGGGGTGGGATCTCAGGAGGATCGATCAGTGTTGTGAGATGGGGATGAAGAGGGTGACGACGGCGGGGAAGTGGTGGAATG
>DASYUA010000123.1:0-7628 GCA_036001665.1 Tepidisphaeraceae bacterium | reverse complement strand
AGAGGTGATGGGAGCATTCAGGAAGAAAGCGAATTGCCCCCCGATCCCGGCGTTGCCTCCGATGCCCAACTGGCGCTTTTCGGGGAGGAGCCCAAAGCATGGAGATCTACACAATCGGTTTTGGCCAAAAAACCGCCGAGCAACATAGGACAACCGAACGTGCCGGATGGTGTTTCGGCATAAGCGCGTCGCAAAACAAGATTTGAGGGGGCGAGAATGACCGTCACTCTTCCGACAATCCGGGCCGCGCTTGTTGAGCACCATCGGCGCTACAAGAGTCGCCGTGGGTGGAGCATCGAGTATCACGTCGAATGCTGGCAAGACGGGATACGCGCGTGCGAGTCGTGTACTCTCTCGGACTATAAAATCGTCTACCTTCATTTACGCAATAAATGGCGTGCATTTCGTCCAATCACCCCTCATCAATGGGGACCCGAGCGGATTTTGGCAGAACTCAATGTGTGTGACGGCGACTTCAAGTCTCGAAACCTTTCTTCCATCCGTGAACATGATGTCCCGGCATTGTCGGAAATGCTGACGAGACTGGGACAGATGAAAAAGAACAAGCGAGGGCCGTCTGTGGTCGCGCTCTCGAAAGTCTTGCATTTTTGGAATCCTCGGCTTTTCGTGATTGTGGATGACCTAATCATGTGGAAATGGGTGTTCGGGCATTGGTGGCTCAGGGAGCCCGTCGATGAAATCAGAAAAAGGCTGACAGCGATTTTGCCGATTCGCGGAAAAAGCGATGATCCGTCCTGCGACCTATCTTCATATGTCGCGATTCTCTTGTGGACCTCTGAGCTTGCGCGAAAAAATCAGGCCCTTACTACCGAATTCGCGAATTATGTTCGCAAATATTCCAAGAGAGATGTGACACCCATTCCCCTTGAAGTGTATGAAGCAGCCGCTGTGGAGTGGTTTTTGCTGGGAGCAGTTGAGCTGATTCCTAATGGTATCGAGTGCTCAAAAGCTGCCGTTCCAGCTCTCCTGTGAAGTCAACAACCTGCATTTTGCGGACGATCCCGTGTGGCAACTGGGATGAAATGATCAGACCCGGCGCATCGGTTTGGCGCTGCCCGGCCTGGGCGCGCCGGGTTTGCCGGCGGGCCGCTTTTTGGGCGCGGCTTGCTCCGCACGCGCGGCCAGCATTTTTTGGATGATGAACTGGAGCAGGAAGCCGGGGATCGCGCCGACTCCGAAGGCGATCATCAGCTCGATTTTGCGGGCGTTCTCCTGGCGGTGATTCAGCCACAGATACAGGGCGCCAAAGCCGCCCAGGGCAATGACCAGCCCAATGACAGCGCCCGCCGCGATGGGGCCGCGCTCATAAATATTCATAATCCCGCCGATGATGCCGGCGACGGCGATAACGCCGAACAGAAGCGGAATGGGAACGAGATCCGGCGCAATCACCAGCAGCAGGCCGCCAATGACCGCGGGACCCACGGTGATGAACGTGCCGATTTTGTTGAACTGACTCTCCTCGCTGCTCCAGCCGTCGCTGCCCATGAGGTGCCTCCTTTTTGGAATTGCCGCGGGAATTTTACCGGAAATGATGCCGGGCGTCGCGGGGTTTTTTTGGCGATGCCCAAGCGGGCGCCGGCGCGGCGGTTCATGTAAATCAGGAGACAGGTGGAACTGTTAGCGGCGCAACTTGCGGCCGGAAAGCAGACTCAACACTGCGAATGCGCCCAGGGCGATCGACGACGGTTCGGGAATGAAGACCGAAGTCTTGGGCACGGCGACCAGGCCGATTTCGCTGACCTTGGTGTCAACTTCCGGCCCGGCGTTGTCGGTGTATTGGCCGGTGAATTGCTTGAGCGTGGTGCCGTCGTTGCTGTTGACCACGATGCTGAAGCCGGGGAAGACCGTATCCGTGGTGATCGTCGGCCCATCGTAGCTGTAGGTGATGTTCGCCAGACTCAAATCGTCCAGCGGCACTGTCTGGGCCGCGTTGATGCCGGCATGTTGAAGGCTGATCGAGAAGCCCGAACCAGCGGTGGCGCTGACGAAGTTGGCGCCGGGTCCGGGCCCATCAAACGCGACATCGTAAAGCGTGATGAAATCCTTGGAGCCGATGGCGCCCGGATTGATCGAACCGCTTCCAGCCTCCAGCCGATCCACGCCGTTCTGAGTCGAGAAGAGAAGATTATAGTTGTAGGAGAAGTTGGGGCCGAGCGGAGTGACGCCCGTGAACTGCGCGATCAACGCCGCGTGTGCGGCGGAGCAGAACAGAAGCGCGACGAAAGCAGTGAGCCCGCAAATTGCCAGCCGGCGCATGGTCCCTCACACTCGAAAACCAATGAGTGGTAGCGCCATCCCGGCAACTTACCACCCCCTTCACCTGGGTCGCGATGATAAGAAGTGGGCGCGGCCACTTCCATATAAAAACTGGAACTTTGCGCCTGCCCGGCCGGTGGGATGTGAACCTCGGCGATCTATAGGGGCCAAAGAGGAAATCTTTTGCCGATTAAAGCGGGCCGCCCCAGATTTTCCATGGAAATACTCCAGCGCGCCTGCTCACTTGGCGCGCTCCTGTGTGACCATCCTCAGATTTTCCAATTGCCGTGGTGAAAGGATTCCGGCCGCTTCGATCACAATCGCCTTTTTGAAAGCCGTGAGCCGTGAGTTCCAGAACTCAGCATATGCCGCCTGGTCAGTGGGCAAAGTTCCCGCGATCGCGCTGTGCTTCTGCCACTGCCGTTCGACGATCGCCAGCAGTTTCTCCCTGGTTACATCGTCAAGCTTCTCACTGACCGCGAAGGCTTGGGCACGACGCCGTGCTACTGTCCGGAACTCATGCGCTGTCAGGTCCCCCACCTTTTGGGCCCCATACCACGCCTGACCTTTGATCCTCTTCTCCAGCTCTGCTTCCTCCCCAATCCGCAGCGGCTTTTGCTTCTGGGAGCTCAGCAATTCCTCCACGCGCCGGGCCGTTGCGTCGCGCTCCACTGCGCAGCACGCAACGACGCGAATTTCCTGTCCGCTCCAGTTGGTGAAGGCTTCCTCCACTCCCTCAAGGGCATCGGTTTTCCCGATCATCGGCGCCAGCAGATGCCCGCAACCGACGCCACCGACCAATGGGCATGCCAATGCATCGACCTTGAACAACACCTCGCGCCCCTCATTGAAGGGGGTCTTGGCGCTGGCGCCGGGATATTCCGTTGCGGCTGTTGTTGTTCCCGACGCCGGGCAACACTGATCCCCCAGCGCCCCCGATTGCCCCTTTGCCCGCCAATGTCCCCAGCCACAGACCATCGCGGGCACGCCAATGCCAACCAGCGCCACCGCACTCAGAACCCACACCAGCCTCTTGCGAAGGTTTCCTGACATGATTCAAACTCCATCGGTTTCCAGTTTTTCCAAAATCGGACATGAAGGTTTGCGCGCCCCGTGGCATGCCTTCGACAAGCGAAGCAGCTCTTTGCGGATTTTGCGAAGTTCGCTGATCTTGCCATCGATATCAGCAATTTTCGCCTCCGCGTGAGAACGAACCTGCGAACAGGTGGAATCGGAGTGGCTTCGCAGCGCCAGCAACTCGGCAATCTCCTTCAACGAAAACCCCAGTTCCTGCGCCCGCTTGATGAAGCAAACCCGGCGAACATCATCTTCCGTGAATGCCCGGTACCCATTTGCCCGTCGCGGAGGCTTGGGCAGCAGCCCCTCCCGCTCATAAAAGCGGATGCTTTCGAGGTTCACGCCCCCGCGCCGCGCCACTTGTCCACTGGTCAGCCTGCTCATTGGCACACAGTCTACAACCTGTAGTTAAGTACGGGGTCAAGCGCAAAGCACCAAAAAATTCCAAGCCGACGTCGGCGCCCCCCCCAACGCAGCTTCAAAACCCGCACGCTTGAATCGCATTACGAATCTGCTCAGCGCTGTTTTGCAGGCCGGATTTCTCGGCGTCGTTGAGCGGAATGGGGAGGATGGAATCGACGCCCTTCTGATTGACGATGCAGGGGACGGAGAGGCAGACGTCGGTGATGTCGTGATAGTTGGTCAGCAGCGAGCTGATGGGGAGGACGCGGTTCTCATTCTTCAGGAGTGACTCGAGGATGCGGGTGGTGGCCAGGCCGATGGCGTAGTTGGTTGCGCCTTTGCCCTGGATGATCTGGTAGGCGGCGTTCTTCACGTTCTGGAATATCTCCGTACGGTCCATGACGCTCAGTTTGCCGTGGCCGGGTACGGCCCACTGGTGAAGCGGGATGTTGGCGACGGTGGCGCTGGACCAGAGGGGAATCTCGCTGTCACCGTGCTCGCCGGCGATGTAGGCGTGGACGTTTTGCACGGCCACTTTCAGGCGGCGGGCGATGAGGAAGCGGAAGCGCGAGCTGTCGAGCACGGTGCCGGAGCCGATGACTCTTTGCGGCGGAAGGCCGCTGAGTTTCTGGGTGATGTAGGTGATGACATCGACGGGGTTGGTGACGAGGAGGAAGAGGGCGCTGGGAGAGAGGCTGACGAGTTGGGGGATGAGCCGGCGGAGGATGGCGGCGTTGGCGGCGGCCAGATCCATGCGGGTCTGGCCGGGCTTCTGCTTGGCGCCGGCGGTGATGACGATGATGGAGGCGTCGCGGCAGATCTCCAGGTCATCCGATCCTTCGACGGTGGCGGGGGGAACGAACTGGAGGCCGTGGTTGAGGTCGAGGACTTGCGAGTCAACCTTGGACTTGTTGATGTCGTAGAGGGCGATGTGAGAAGAGACGCCGCGGATGAGACAGGCGTAGGCGATGGTCGCCCCGACCGAGCCAGCACCGATGATTGCCACCTTGCTCATAGGCGGGCCAGTTCGAAGTCGATGTTGAGCTCAGCGCAGGTGGAGGCGATCTGGTCCTTGAGCCTGGCGATGGGGGTGGTGCGGGGGATGGAGATGATCAGCTCCATCTCGAAGAGGGGCGCGCCGGTGATGGGAGCGGGTTTCAGGTGGGTTTCCAGCGACTCGATGTTGACATCGGAGCTGCGGAGCAGGTGGGAGAGGCGATGGACCAGGCCGGGCTGGTCGATGGCGGTGGCGGTGAGGCGATAGGGGATGGCCTGTGCGGAAGAGGCGGTGGCCGGGGTGGCGGGGCGGAGCTCGATCTGGAGCTGGCTTTGCTGCTGGAGCTGCCAGAGCTCGGACTTGAGGCGCGAGAGAGCTGGCTCGGGCGCGCCGATGAGGACCATCATGGCGAACTGGCCGCGCAGGTTGACCATGCGGGAATCTTCGATGTTGCCGCCGCGCTGGAAGATGAACTCCGAGACCTCATCCACGAGGCCGGGACGGTCAGCGCCGATGGCGGTGAGAATGACGTGAATCATGGGCAAGAGAGTTTACCCCCAATCGAGTCATGGCCCAATGCGACGGTATTTGGCCCGGAGGAACTGGTAGAAGCCGTAGGAGATCAGGCCGAGGGCGACGGCACAGAGCAGGAGTGAGCCGTAGGGTTGTTGCTCGAGGGCGCGCATGGCGGCGGCGATTCCTTTGGCCTCGCGAGGGTTGGTACGCATCGCGGCGATGACGAGGAAGAGGCCGATGGTGCCGAAGAGAATGCCGCGGGCGAAGAGGCCGAAGCGGCTGAGGAAGATGAAGAATTTGCGGGTGGGGGTTTTGAGGCGATAGAGATCGAGCTGATCATCGAGCTTGATCTTCCAGGCGCGATAGATCTGGTAGAGGCCGTAGCCGAGGATCCCCAGGCCGGTGGCGGCGACGAGCCAGATGCCCAGGGGGAAGGTCATTACATAGGCGGTCCAGTCGCGGGCGGCGGAGTCGGTGCTGTCGTCGGTGCGCAGGCCGATGAGCAGGCGGAGGATGGCGAGGACGAGTGCGGCGTTGATGAGGGCTTTGAAGAAGTGGCCGAGGCGTTTGGCGAGGCCGTTGAAGTCTGCGCCAGCGCGATCGGGATCGAGGATGGCCTGGATGAGATTCCAGAGGGCATAGCTGGCCAGGCCCACGGCCATGGCCAGGAGGAGGAGCTTGCCGAAGGGCTGGGCGAGGAGGGTGGTCATGACGCCGCGCTGATCGGCGAGGCCCTGGCTGAGGCCGATGGCGGCGAGGATGGCGAGGAGGCCGATGAGGCAGGAGACGGTGCCCTTGGCGGCGTAGCCGAAGCGGGCGATGGGCTCGATCCAGGATTGAGCGGAGCGCGCGACGCGATGGCCGCGCTGTTGGACCTGGTGAAGGCGTTGGGTGAGCGAGGTCACGATTGCTCTTGAAAGAGCAATTGGTGTGCCTGTGGATTGCATGTGTTTCCCCCCTTTTTTGCGATCAATTAGGCGCCTTGATGTTGTAGCAGAGCAACGTGTCATGGTCGCGGATAAAGAGCTTGCCGTTGGAGATCACGGGCTGGGGCCAGGAGTTGTCGCGGCTGCGGTCGGGTTGGTCGAAGCGGCCGGTTTCTTTCCAGCCGGTGGGGGTGGCTTCGATCAGGGCGATGGTGCCGGGGCCATCCTGGGCGCGGCAGTAGAGATGGCCGTCGGCATAGGCGATGGAGCCTTTGCCGAGCTTGCCGGATTTCCACATGGTCTTGCCGGTCTTGAGCTCCATGCAGGTCCAGCCCTGGGAATCGGAATGGCCGTAGATGTAATCGCCCAGCAGGACCAGCCCGCCGTGGTGGTTGGCCATTTCGGTGTTGGCGTAGAGTTCTTTGGCGGAGAAGGAGTCGCCGGTTTTGGTTATCTGGAAGAGATTGCAGCCGACGCCATAGCCTGAGGAGACGAAGACCAGATCATCTTTGATGATGGGGGTGGGGACGACGGCGGTTTTGCCTTTGCGCGGCGCTTTCCAGAGGACTTTGCCGGAATCGGGAGCGATGCCAACAACGGAATTGCCGGTGATCTGCACATACTGCTTCAGGCCGCCGATTTCGGCGGGGACGAGCGAGGAATAAGCGGCGGAGTCGGTGAATTCTTTGGAGCGCCAGATTTCGCCGCCATCTTTTTTATTGAGGGCGACGATTGCGCCGCCGTTTCCGCCGGGGGTGACGAGGACTTTATCGCCATCGACCAGAGGAGATTCGGCATAGCCCCAGCCGGACATCATTTTGCCGGCGAAGTCGTTCTTCATGCTCTTGCGCCAGACTTCCTTGCCATCGGCGGCGGTGACGGCGACGAGATCGCCGAACTGGCCGAGGACATAGACCATGTCGCCATCGACGGTGGGGGTGCAGCGGGTGCCGGGGTGATCGCCGCCGGGCTTGCCGACTTTGGTGGACCAGATGGGCTTGCCGTCGGCCAGGGAGATGCAGCGGACGTAGCTGGAGTCGGATGAGTCGCCCATGGTGTAGATGCGATCGCCGACGACGGAGACGGTGGAATAGCCGATGCCCAGGCCGGTGGCTTTCCAGAGGAGGGGCGGGCCTTCTTTGGGCCATTGCTTGAGGAGGCCGGTTTCGGTGGAGAGATTGTCGCGGTTGGGGCCGCGCCATTGGGGCCAGTCGATGGCGAGGGCGGAGGTGGAGAGGAGGATGATGAAGAGGGCGGTTAGCCAGCGAGAGTTATGCATGTGTGCTCCTGGGTTGGAGGGCCAAGGGTATCGGGTTCCAAATGGATGTACAAAGGGGAAGGGGGTTTGTGGAGGGTGTGAAGGGGGAGGGACGAGGGACCAAGAGGGGTAAATAATGACGAATGTCGAATGACGAATGAGGGGTGGAATC
>DASYUA010000122.1:0-32871 GCA_036001665.1 Tepidisphaeraceae bacterium | reverse complement strand
AGAGGACGAGACACGCGGGGGGGACGGGCGCGCCGGGGCCGCTGACGGAGGAGGGGAGGAGATTGGTGAAGATGCTGGATGCGCGCGGGGTGATTCATGATACATCGCATCTGGCCGAGGAGTCGTTTTGGGAGCTGCTGGAGAGGACGGAGGGGCCGATCATGGCTTCGCATTCGAATTGTCGGAAGTTCAATCCGACGGATCGGCAGTTGTCGGATGAGATGATCAGGGCGATCGTGAAACGCGGGGGAGTGATTGGGATGAATTTTTATGACAAGTTTCTAGTGCCGCCGGAGGAGTTTAGGAAGAGGAAGGCAAATTTGAATGACCTGCTGAGGCACATGAGGCATGTTTGCGATCTGGCGGGGGATGCGGGGCACGTGGCGATCGGGACGGACATGGATGGGGGATTTGGCAGGGAGGAGATTCCGGAGGAGATTCCGAGCAGCGGGGAGATGCCGAGGGTTGCGGAATTTTTAGGCAGGAGCGGATTTGGTGCGCAGGAAGTGGAGGGGATTATGGGGGGGAATTGGAGGAGGTTTTTTGGGGAGAATCTGCCGTAACATGCCCACGAGTAGGTGGGCATGACACCCGAGACGGAGCACTGGCAGCAAGCTGCCAGTGGCACGATGGCGGACGTCGGGCAGGAGTGCCCGACCCACCAGTTCACATCGCGACGCGCTGGGCGTGGAGGCGCGAGGTGAGGGCGAGGACGACATCGTGCATGGCGTCGCGCCAGTCACGGTTGCGGCGGCGGCAGCCGAAGTCGCCGGCCGAATCGTGGACGGTGGCACGGACTTCGTAGAGCTTGCCGATGCGCTGGAGGGTGAGGGTGACGACCAAGTCGCCGAGCTGTGCGCCCAGGCGGATGGCCCGTTTGAGCCAAGTCATCAACTGCCTCCTGTGTGATGGCTTGAGCAGTACGTTCCCCGCGTCGAGCTTAATCATTAGGCACTCCTTTATTCGCGGCGGTACCTATTTTACGTAAGGCAAGGGGCATGCCGGAAGGAAAATCGGGGGAATTTGAGCCGCCGATAATGTGGGGGCGAGCGGGCAGAAGGCGGACAAGAATGTCCGCCCCACCATCCGAAGGGGATTGCTTGACGTTGCTGTTGGGGGTCACGATCATTTGCGAATTCAATTTAACGAGGGTTTTTCAATGAGCGCTAAAAGTGTGCGGGAATTGCAGACGGTTTCGTCGGGTGTGAAGAAGGTAGCCGAGGCGGCGATGGAGGCGGGAGGGGGATTGCTGCGGCTGGCGCCTTGCTGGGTGCCGCGGTCGTTTTTGCAGCCGGGGAAGCGGCTGAAACTGGACCCGAAGGATTTGTATGCGTTTGGGTTGGATCGAGGGGGGATTGATGAGAGGTGGTTTGGGTCGACGACGCCGGCGGCGAATGACAATCGGACGCCGGATGAGGGGTTGTCGTATGTGATTTCAGGCGGGCAGAGGTTTACGCTGGCGGATGCGGTGGGAGAGTTGGGGGGGGAGATCATCGGGGAGGGGATTTGGAACAAGTACAAGAAGTGGCCGGTGTATTCGAAGTTTTTTGACAATATGGGGCCGATTCCGCATCACATGCACCAGTCGCGGGAGCAGGCCGCTTTGGTGGGGCAGGAGGGGAAGCCGGAGTCGTATTATTTTCCGCCGCAGCACAATCCGACGGGGAACAATTTTCCATACACGTTCATGGGATTGAATCCGGGGACGACCAAGGCGCAGGTGCGCAAATGTCTGGAGGATTGGAACAAGGGGGACAATGGGATTCTGGATATTTCGCAGGCGTATCGGCTGAAGCCGGGGAGCGGGTGGTTGATCGGGCCGTCGATCTTGCATGCGCCGGGATCGCTGTGCACGTATGAGCCGCAGTGGGGGTCGGATGTATTTGGGATGTATCAGTCGTTGGTTGAAGGTCGCGAAGTGCCGTGGGCGCTGCTGGTGAAAGATATGCCGCGGGAGAAGCACCGGGATTTGGATTTCATCGTGGAGCAGTTGGATTGGGAGGCGAACGTCGACGCGAATTACAAGGCGAACCATTATCTGGAGCCGATTGCGGCGGCCGGGGGTGAGAAGGAGGGGTGGGTGGACAAGTGGGTGGTGTATGGGAAGGTGCGCGGGGAGCAATTGTTTACGGCGAAGGAGCTGACGGTGTGGCCGGGGGCAAAGGTGACGGTGAAGGACAATGGGGCGAATTCGATCATTACGGTGCAGGGTGAGGGGAAGATCAACAAGATGCGGCTCAGCTCGCCGAAGATGATTGGGTTTTATGAATTGACGGAGGATGAGGTTTTTGTGAGCGAGGGGGCGGCGAAGGCGGGGGTGACGTACGAGAACACATCGAGCACGGAGCCGCTGGTGGTGCTGAGGTATTTTGGGCCGGAGGTGAATGCGGATGCGCCAGGGATTAAGTATAAGGGGAATGTGAAGCTGTAGGACAAATTCTTGCGAAGGAGAGGCATCAAATGAAGCGGATACTTTGGGCGATGAGCGTGCTTGCGCTGATTTGGGCGAATGGCGTTTTCGCGGCCGAGAGTACATCACTTTCGGCCGTGGTTCCGGATGGGCAATGGGAAATTGCCGTCGAGGGGTTGGGATTTTCGGATGGGTTGACGCTGGATGGGGAGGGGAATTTGTATTTTTCGGATTTGCGGGCGAAACCGGCGGTGGTTTGGAAATTGGGGGTGGATGGGACCAAGACGAAGGTGGCGGAGGGGCAATCGCGCAGTGGGCTGCGGATGGGGGCGGATGGGAAGTTGTATGCGTGTGGGAGCGGGAAGATCGCGGTGTATGAGTTGCCGGGTGGGAAGGAGACGATTCTGGGGGAGGGTTTGCAGCCGAATGATCTGACGGTTTCGGCCAGGGGGTTTGTTTATTTCACGGAGACGGGGAAGAAGCAGATCACGATGCTGGATTCGAAGTCGAAGCAGGTGAAGGCGGTGGATGTGGGGATCAATAAGCCCAATGGGATTGCGCTGAGTCCGGATCAGTCGGTGTTGTATGTGTCGGATTATGGGGGATTGAATGTATGGGCGTTCAAGGTGGGGGAGGATGGGATGTTGAGCGAGAAGAAGGCGCTGATGACGATGAAGGCGCCGGAGAAGACGCCGACCAGCGCGAGCGGGGATGGGATGACGACGGATACGGAGGGGCGGGCGTATGTGACGACAGCGCTGGGAGTGCAGGTGTTTGATAAGGAGGGGAAATTGCTGGGGACTTTGGCAAAACCAATGCCCAATGCGCCGTTGGTGAGCGTGGGGTTTGCGGGGAAGGACCTGGATGTTCTTTACATCGCATGTGGGGACAAGATTTATAAGCGGAAGACGAATGCGAAGGGGGCGGCGGGAATTAAGGCGCAATAGGCGTTGTAAATCGCCGACGGGCGGGGGAAGGAGCCGATAAAAACGGCGTTGGATTGCGCGGGGGATTTTTCGCGCCCTCGGTGCGGGGATTTTTCTGCCGATATTGATGTTAATAGAGGCGGTGGGGAGGCTGCTGAAAGGAACATCCTATGTCGCGCTTGATTATGTTTTGCGCAGTGGTTCTGGGGGTTGTGTGCAGCGTGGGGGCGGGTGGCAACAAGGACCAGAACGTGCTGAAGCTGCCGGGGGGCACGGTGATTGCGCCGGATGGGTATGTCTGGAAAAAGGTGCATCAGGAGAGAATGGGGGGCAAGACCATGGTGATGTACGGGGCGGCCAGCAAGGAAAGCAACGCGACGCTGGTGCTGGGAATCGTGCCGCAGACGGCGGAGAACGATGATGCGCGGATCGACACGGTGAAGAGCTATTTTGAGACGAGCGTGATGTCGCTGAAGAAGGCGGGGGTGAAGGATTTGAAGGCGACGCCGCCGGATTTGCGGCCGCCGCTGGCGGACAAGGTGGAGTTTTCGATCAGCTTCACGAACAAGCGTGACGAGGCGTGCGTGTTGAGCGGGCGGGTGTTTTTCACGAAGAAGATTTACCTGATTGAGGCGTTCGCGGGGAACAATCAGGAGGCGGAGGCGCTGGTGAGGGTGACGGATGCGTTGAGTGAATGAGGGCGGTGCCTTCCGGGATTGCCGGCACACCCGACACGGGCATCCGAGTACGGCTGCCCATGCCACCCAACGAGCGAAGGGCACGGCGGCTGAAGCCGCCCCTACGGCAGAAGGCGGACAAGAATGTCCGCCCCAGCATTTATGAGGTAAGTGCGATTGCTTTGTATATGCACCGTCCTGGCACCTGCCTGACTTGAGCCATTTCCAATCCCCGCTACCATTTCCAGACAAATAACTGGAGTTCTTCGACCCCCTACCCGGAGGAGACATGGCAGCTCACGTCAATAATTTTCCCAAGCTTCACAACGCGGCCTGGCCTGGTTTGGTGGGGAAGGGGCCGGATTCGGAGCCGCCGCTGGATCTGGATACGATGATCAACCACACGGCCAATGCGCAGGTGGGTGGGGTGAAGTTTGATGGGATGGATTTGTTTTTGTTTGATCCGCACATTTCGATCGACGCCTCGGATGATCAGTTGAAGAGGTTGGCGGAGAAGTTCAAGTCGAAGAATCTGGCGATCGGGTCGGTGGTTGCGCCGGTTTGGCCGCCGACGGGGGGTGGATCGGCGATGGGGTCGGAGAGTGATCGGAAGGGATTTGTGACGGCGGTGCAGAAGGCTTGCCGGATTGCCAAGAAGCTGCGGGAGCTGGGGGCGCGGCCGTATGGGGTGGTGCGGATCGATTCGGCGTCGGGGTGCGAAGATTGGGCGAAGGATCCGGAGGGAAGTCAGAAGAAGATTGCCCAGACATTTAGAGAAGCGGCGGACGTGGCAGAGCAGTTTGGGGAGAGGCTGGCGGCGGAGGGGGAGATTTGCTGGGGCGGGATGCACTCGTGGCGGCGGATGGTGCAGTTGCTGGAGATGGTGGGACGGCCGAAGACGGTGGGGTTTCAGGCGGACATGGCGCACACGCTGCTGTACACGATGGGATATAACGCGCCGGAGGATGCGCTTTTGCCGGCAAATTATGACTGGAAGGACAAGTCGAAGCTGGATGAGGCGCTGAAGAAATTAACGGCGGCGCTGCGGCCGTGGACGATTGATTTTCATGTGGCGCAGAATGATGCGACGGTGAAGGGGTCGGGGTCGCACGACAAGACGGGGCGGCATTGCCTGGCCACCGATCCGAATGGGAAGCTGGATATACCGAGGCACGCGGGGTATTGGCTGCGGGATGAGAAGGGGAATCTGACCAAGAAGTTCAAGCACATCTGCTGGGATGGGTGCATGTTCCCCAACGAGGTGATGGGGAAGGCACAGACTTGGAATGATATTTTGAGGGTGATGGTGGCGGTAAGGGATCAGCATGGGTGGAAGGAATAATCACGAGGCGATTGGAGATGCCCGGGCGCATCCGCTTCTCAGTATCGCGACATGCAAGGCTGCGCATGGCACAGCGTCATGTCACAGCCGATATGATTGAGCGTTCACTCCGAACCCCAGACCGTAGTTGGCGGGACATCGCGGATCCAGCGCTGACGCACGTTACTAAACGATTCCACGAAGTTGGGGGATTATCTGTCTTGCGCGTGGTATATAATCACACCACGTTCCCGTGGCGAGTGGTGAGCGTATTTTTCGACCGAAAGGCGACGCGACGGAGATGAAGAACAAACAAATCAAATTCGAGTATGACGCTGAGGTTGATGCGGCATATCTGACGCTCAAGCGTGCGCCAGTGGCGGAGTCGGAAGAGGTTCGGCCGGGGATCATTTTAGACTTCGGGGAATCCGATGAGATCGTGGGAATTGAGATTTTGCGCTTCACGAAGCGATTTCGCGCCCGCGATACGGCGATCACGCCTGGTCGGGCTGTTGCCCGCAGTCCAGCCAAACGACGCGCGGCTGGTTAAGGGGGATGTCATCCGCCTTCTTCAAAAGGTCATCTTCTCGCTGTTATTCCTGTGCGTCTTTTTGGCTAATGCTCGTGGGGCTACGCCTGCACCGGCAGATGGCCCGTGGATGGTGCAGGTTTTGGAGATTCGGTATTTTCCGGTGACAGAGGATGGATATCAAGGTCACTTCGAACGTGGGGGGGAAGCTGGTGGATGTACGGAAGAAATGCGATCGGATGACGAGGGAGGCGATGGAGGCGCTTTCGGAAGGGAGCCGGTTTCGGGCGTATAACAATCCGGGGGCGAAGGCCAGCATCAAATATCAGGTGGTGGAGACGAAGGAATACCTCGAGGTGATGCCGCGGGATGAGAAGAAGCCGAAGTTTCCGGATTATCGGAAAATCCTCGAGCGGGAGGATATTCGCAAGTGGGTGGAGGAGAAGGGGTGAAGGAGGTTTGGATCTGGGGGTATCACTCGAAGGATTTAGCGCCTTGGGAATCGAACATGGCTTCGCCGTTTGGGGATGTTTCCAACAGCGATCGGGATGGGAAGGATTTGCCGGTTTTTAAGAAAACCTACACGGTCTATCACTACAACTATGAGCGGGATACTTCGGAGGCGGTGCACAATCACATTCACCAGATCGAGGCGGTGATGCGGCACCACGGGCGGAAATTGTGGGGGATTTTTGAGGGCAAGAAGGGGGCGTGGCGGGCCGGGAATTGTCATTTTCCGCCAAACGCGGAGCACGATTATGACTGGGGGAACAAGAGGTTTGTGGAGTCGGACATTGAGGACTGGCGGCCGGAGGGGTTTGGGAAGATGAAGCGGATCAATTGCGATGTGTGGGAAGGGGATGGGTTGAAATGGTTTGGGTATTGGATGAGGAGCATTCCGGGGGAAGGGAATGGGCTGACGTACAAAGGGAAACCGCTGACGAACTGGTGGGTTTATATGGGGGATTATGATTTGGCGGTGGGGAGGAAGGTGGGGTTTGTGGAAGCAGCGGCGAAGGAAAAGGGGGAGCTACTTAGGGATCGGTGACATTGCGCCGTGTATAATGACGTCGTCCGTTATCGTTACCAGGAGTGACCAGAGGAGATTCCATGCCGCTGAAGTTCCTCCCGCCGTCGCTGATGAATTGCAGGACCTCGCGTCGGCTCTTCCCCCTATCGCGGTCGACACCATTCCGGCCGTTCGTGTCCAGGCGCCAACGAATTCAACGTTGGTTGCACGTTTTCGCAGCACGCTTGATCCTGGGGAGTCGGAAGCGCTTGCGCTGGCGATCGAAGTGGGGGCGAAGATTATCCTGATTGATGAAACGCTTGGGCGCGCTGCGGCGGAACGGGTTGGGATTCAGCCAGTGGGCGCACTGGGCGTGCTCGTGCGGGGAAAGCAGATGGGATTGGTCAACGACCGTGCTTCCGTTGATGAACCGCTTGCGGGGCGAGCTGGGGTTTTTCATGTCGTCAGAGTTGTACGCCACAGTGAAGCGCCTCGTGGGTGAATAGTCATCGCTAGGAGGTAGCAAGCCGAATCAGCCCTGCGAAGGCGAACAAAAATGTCCCCCGCAGCGGGAAAGCAGGCTGAAGCCTGCATCACAATGGGAGGTGGGCAGTGCCCACCTCACGTGGCTAATGCTGTGGACTGGTATTTCATAATCTGGTTGCATCCTTCGATGGCAAGGTCGAGGAGGGTTTCCATCGAACGGCGGTCGAAGCCCTGGCCGTTTTCGGCGGAGCCCTGGATTTCGACGAATTTGCCGGCGGCGGTGTAGGCGATGTTCATGTCAACCTCGGCTCTCGAGTCGAGGTTGTAGTCGAGATCGAGGTAGGGTTGGTTATCGACGAGACCGACGCTGACGGCGGAAAGTTGATCGACGAGGGCGTGGGAGGGGTCATAATGCGCGGGGTCGAAGCGGGCGGGAGGAGGGTTCAGGGTTCGGGGTTCAGGGTTCGGGTTCGAAGAGCGGGGTTTGGGGACTTGGGCAGGTAACTTTTTGATGGCGTCGGCGAGGGCAATATAGGCGGCGGAGATGGCGGCGGTTCTGGTTCCGCCGTCGGCTTGTAATACCTGGCAGTCGAGGGCGATGGTGTGGGGGCCGATTTTAGAGAGGTCGATGGCAGCGCGGATGGAGCGGCCGATGAGGCGCTGGATTTCGGTGCCGCGGGAGTCGGTGTGGCCGATTTTGGGCCAGGGTTTTCGCTGGGGAGTGGAGGCGGGGAGCATCACGTATTCGGCGGTGATCCAGCCGCCGGGTTTGTTGTCGGGGAACCAGGGGGGGACTTCTTGTGTCAATGAGGCCGTGCAGAGGACGATGGTGTTGCCCTGTTCCCAGAGGACGGAGCCGGCGGGGGTTTTGGTGAAGTTGCGGGTGATCTTGATGGGACGGAGTTGATTGAAGGAGCGGGTTTCTGGCATGGGAGGAGAATACAGAAGTCGGGGGATGGAGGATAGAATTCAGAAGTCAGAAGTCAGAAGTCAGAAGTCAGAAGAAGGGGCCCTGGACTTTGGGAGCGGAGGGCGAACGGCCACTTGGCGCGGGTTGCGGCGGGTTGATGGGGAGGGTAGGGTTGTATGATTCTGGAAGGGATCATTGAAGATGAGCATTGAGAACAATAATTTACCGCCCGGAACCCCCCCGCCGGGGCAGCCGGGTGGACAGGGGGGGCCGGGGCAGCCGAACAAGGAGGGGACGTTCAGCCAGGAGTTTCGGCACAGCCCGGTGAGCGCGCGGGTGCCGGAGCGGCTGACGCGCGGCATTTTGAGCACGGGGGTGCTGGTGCTGGATGGGCCCAATGAGTTTGTTCTGGATTTCATGCAGGCGCTGACCCGGCCGTTTCAGGTGGCAGCGCGGGTGGTGCTGACGCCGGCGGTGATGGAGCAGTTTGTGGTGGCGGTGAAGGACAACATCGCGCGATATGAGCAGAGATTTGGGGGGATACCGCCGCTGCCCAAGCCGCCGACGGACAGAAGGCCGACGTTGCAGGAGATTTATGACGAGTTCAAACTGCCGGAAGAGCAGATGAGCGGGAATTATGCGAACGCGGTGATGGTGGGGCATTCGGCGTCGGAATTCTTTTTTGATTTCATCACGAATTTTTATCCGACGTCGGCGGTTTCCAGTCGCGTGTTTTTGTCAGCGCCGCAGATGCCGAGATTGCTGGATGCGGTGACGGTGGCGTTTGGGAGGTTTCAGCAGAGGTTGCATCAGGCGCGGCAGCAGGGGCAGAATCCTCCCCCACAGCATCCGCCGACATCGCCGCCACAGGGTCCCGGGCCACAGAGTTGAACGCAGATGACGCAGATGACGCAGATTTGCGCAGATCATAGATAGATTTGCAGCGTTCTTTTCCGGGTGGGGATTTCAACCTACAATCGGACCATGATTGAGCTTGGGGTGAATATTGACCATGTGGCGACGCTGCGGCAGGCGCGGCGGACTTATGAGCCGGACCCGGTGTGGGCAGCCATCGAGGCCGAGTTGGGGGGGGCAGATGGGATAACAGTGCATCTGCGGGAGGATCGGCGGCACATCAATGATCGGGATGTGCGGGTGTTGCGGGAGATGGTGCAGTGCAAGTTGAATCTGGAGATGAGCGTGTCGCAGGAGATCGTGGAGATCGCGCTGCGGACGCGGCCGAACCAGGCGACGCTGGTGCCGGAGCGGCGGACGGAGGTGACGACGGAGGGTGGGATTGATTTGACGGGGGATACGGATACGTCGAATGCGGTAAGAAGATTGCGCGATGGCGGGGTTTTTGTTTCGGCGTTCATCGCGCCGGATGAGAAACAGGTGGCCGCAGCGCAGAAGCAGGGGTATGACGCGGTGGAATTGCACACGGGGGAGTATGCCAATGCGCATCAGCCGGGGGAGGTGGAGAGACAGTTGGAGAGGCTGAGGAAGGCGGGGAAATTGGTGAGGGAGATGGGGATGAGGCTGCATGCGGGGCATGGGCTCAATTACAGGAATGTGGGGCCGATTGCGGCGATTGAGGGGATGAAAGAGTTGAATATTGGGCATGCGATTGTGAGCCGGGCGATGTTTGTGGGGTTGAGAGAAGCGGTTAGAGAAATGAAGAAGGTGATGAACCAGGTGAGTTAGCGTTTTGTGGCATGGGCGCCTCGCCCATGAACCACGGGCGAGGCGCCCGTGCCACTGTATGAGGATCAGCAGATGTTTACTGGCGCGATGACAGCGATGGTGACGCCGTTCCGCAATGGCAAGGTGGATGAGGGGAGGCTGCGCGAGCAGGTGGAGTATCAGATTGGGCAGGGAATCGATGGGTTGGTGCCGGTGGGGACGACGGGGGAGTCCCCGACGCTGGATTTTGCGGAGCACGAGCGGGTGATTTCGCTGACGGTGGAGTATGCCAAAAAGCGCGTGCCGGTCATCGGCGGGACCGGAGGCAATGCGACGACGGAGGCGATGGAGTTGCATCGCCACGCGAAGGCGGCCGGGTGCGATGCTTGTCTGTCGGTCAATCCGTATTACAACAAGCCGACGCAGGAAGGGCTGTATCGGCATTTCATGACGCTGGCGGAGGCGGTGGATTTGCCGATTGTTTTGTACAACATTCCGGGCCGCACTGGCGTGACGATGTCGCCGCAGACGGTGGCGAGATTGCGGGAGGCGAATAAGAATTTCATCGGGATCAAGGAGGCAACGGGGTCGATCGATATGGCCAGCGAGATTCGGGCGCTTTGCGATATTCCGATTTACAGCGGGGATGATTCGTTGACGCTGGCGTTGATGGCCGTGGGAGCGAGCGGCGTGATCAGCGTGCTGTCGAATTTGATTCCGGGGGAGATTCGCAAGATGGTGCATCTGGCGTCGGAGGGACGATTTAAGGATGCGACGGCGATTCATCATCGATTGTTCCCGCTGATGCGGGCGGTGTTTCTGGATGGGAATCCGGTGGGGATTAAGTGGGCGATGAAGGTGGCGGGGAGAGATTCGGGCGAGATGCGCTTGCCGCTGTGGGAGGCGTCTGAGCCGACCAAGAAGCAGATCAGTGAGCTGATGGGGAAGCTGGGGATGAAATAGCCGGCAATGACTGATCTTTGTGTCGCCATCTTCGTGGAGGATGCTGCGCAGGTGAAGCGTGATGTCGCGAAGGCGGCCGAGGCGGGGGCGGATTTGGTCGAATTGCGGCTGGATCGTCTTACAGAACAGGAGGCGGCGAAGGCGGCGGTGGATGCTTGTATTCTGCCATGCATTCTCACCTGCCGGCCGACATGGGAGGGAGGGGAATCTGTGCTTTCGGATTCTGAACGCATTGCATTACTGGATTACGCAGCGTTCGGAAACGCAAGATTTATCGATCTTGAACTGGATACGTATCGGCGCAATCCGAAATTCTATTCCTGGGCGATGGGGACGATTTTCAGCAGTCATGATTTCAAAGGCCGCCCGGATCGGCTCTACAACAACATCATTAAGGAGATGAATGAAAATTCGGTGGGGAACGTGAACAAGATTGTGTGGGCGGCCCGGTCAATCCGAGACAATCTGGAAGCGTTTGAGCTGATCAAATCGCGGCAGAAACCGACGATTGCGTTGTGCATGGGTGAGGCGGGATTGATTTCGCGAGTTCTTACCAAAAAATTTGGCGGACATCTGACCTACGCGGCGTTGGAGACCGGCGGTGGCACCGCGCCGGGTCAGATTTCGATTGGGGACATAAAGAAGCTCTATCGCTGGGACGCGATTTCGGCTTCGACCAAGGTTTATGGCGTCGTCGGGTCGCCGATTATGCATTCGATGTCGCCGGCGATTCATAATGCCGGGTTTGATGCAGTTGGTTACGACGGAATTTATCTGCCGATGCTGGTCGAGCCGGGATGGGAGTCGTTCAAGGCATTCATGGAGACGTTCGTGCCCTTTGAAGGACTCGATCTGTCGGGATTGAGCGTGACGATTCCGCACAAGGAGAATGCGCTGAGGTATCTGAAGGAGAAGGGAGCGGAGGTTGAAGAATTGGCGGAGGCGATTGGGGCGGTGAATACGATTGTGATTGATCGAAGCGGTGGAGAGCCCAAGCTGCGCGGTTTCAACACCGATTATGCAGCGATTTTGGATTCAATCACGGCGAGAATGGGGATCTCACGCGAGGAGTTGGAGAATTATCGCGTGGCGCTGATTGGGGCGGGAGGAACGGGCCGAACGGCGGTGGCGGCGCTGGCGCATTATGGCGCGACAGTTGTGGTTTATAACCGCACCAAGGAAAGAGCCGATGCGCTGGCGAAGGAGTTTGACGGGCGCGTCGGGAAAGTAGTGTCGGCGAGATTAGAAAAACTTTGCGATAGCTGTTGTCACATTTTCATCAATACGACGAGCGTGGGGATGTGGCCGAAGGTGGAGGAAAGTCCGATTGGGGATCGGCCGCCGAAGTTTGAGAGTGAGACGGTTGTCTTCGACACGATTTACAATCCGATGAAGACGAAATTGCTTCAGCAGGCGGAGGAGGCGGGGGCGAAGACGATTGGGGGAGTGGAGATGTTTGTGAGGCAGGCGGGGGGACAGTTTGAGGCGTGGACGGAGAGGGAAGCGCCGATGAAAGTGATGAGAGAAGTCATTGAGAGGAGATTGAATCATTGAGTCATTGGATCATTGAATCATTGAATCATTGAAGATGCGGCTTGGTCCTTGAATGATTCAATGACTCAATCACTCAATGATTCAATTCTTCAATCGGTGCCGTAGGGGGGGATGTCGTTGACGATCGGAAGGTTCAGCGCCGCCTTCGGCGCCACCGTGATGCTCTTGGGATAAGTCGGGCAGGAATATTGGCAGACGCCGCAGCCGGTGCAGCCGGGGTTTTGGACTTCGATTCTGTTTTCGACGAGTTTGAGGCCCGTGGCGCCCATGGGGCATTTGTCGACGCAGATGGTGCAGTCCTGGCCGGTGGTGCGGAGGCAGAGCGTTTCGTTCCAGATGGCCAGGCCCATGTTGAGCTCTTCTTTGGGGGTGATCTGAAGGGCTTGCGTGGGACAGGCGGGCATGCAGAGGAGGCCGTCGCAGAGGACGCAGGGCATGGCGTCGGCGTCGATGTAAGGTGCGCCCGCGCCCTGATCGCCGGTGGGATCGATTTTGATGCATTGCGCGGGGCAGACGCGGACGCACTCGCCACAGCGCGAGCAGAGCTCGCGGAATTCCTGCTCGGGGCGTGCGCCGGGGGGGCGGAGCCAGATGGGTTCGGGGATGGGCGCTTTGGGGGGCTGCGGAGCGGGAGTGGAGAATTCACGCTCGAGGTTTCCGAGGTGGCGGCTGACTTTTTCGATGGGTTCGATGGCCTGGGCGAGAGGCCGGAGCAGCTCGCGCAGGCCTTCGCGGAAGAAGCGGCGGCGGTTGATGGGTTTGTCGGACATCTAATGGTGATTATATACGAGGAAATGAGGGATGGTGAGGCAAGCCCCACCCTACGGCATTAGCGATTGTCGGCGGTGCGGGTGGCGGGGCGGGTGGTGGGGATTTTGACGTGGACTTCCTGGAGTTGGTCATAGATTCGGCCGGTGAGCTCGTCGCGGAAGGTCACTTTTACGGCCAGCTTGGGGTGCTGGGGGGGCTTTTGCCAAGGGCATTCGAGGACGAAGGAACGGAGCATGCCCAGTGAGCGCCAGCGCGATTTGAGGGTGGCGGAGTCGAAGGTCCAGCGGCCGATGCGGTTGTCGCCGGGGAGACCGAGGTCGAAGGCCTCGACTTCGACGGCGCCGGTGGCCTTGAGTGCTTCGGCGGTCTCGTCGATGGGAGTCAGATAGATTCTCAGGCCTTCGTCGGGAGCATCGACGCCGTTGGCAGGATCACCGCCGGTGAGGCGGCCGAGCTTGATGCCGTGGACGGTGACAAGTTTGTCGAGGCGATCCTGGGGAAGGGTGGGGACAGAGCCGACTTGTTTTTCCAGGCCGGCGATGCGGGCGCGGTCGGCCTGGAGCTGTTGCTGGAGATCGGCGATCTGGGACTGGAGTTGTTGTTTGTCTTTGCGGAGCTGGACGTTGGTTTTGTCGGGGCCGCAGCCGGCGATCAGCAAAATGAGAGCGGCGGACAGGAATGTCCGCCCTACTGGGGAGGTGGGCAGTGCCCACCCTACATTTTGCTCAGCATCTGACATTAGTCATTTCACATCGTCATCATCTTCATCGCGCCTGGGCCGCGGCACATTCTCCGGGGCGCGCTCGACGATTTTGTCGGCGCAACCGTAGGCGACGGCTTCATCGGCGAAGAGCCACTTGTTGCGGTCAAAGTCGCGGTGAATGGCGTCGGCGGTTTTGCCGGTAAAATTGGCCATGAGGTGATAGAGACGATCGCGCAGGCGGAGCATGTGCTGGGCTTCGATGCCAAGATCGGTCGCGGGTCCTTGCAATACGCCGCCGATCAGGGGCTGATGAAGCATGACCTGCGAGTTGGGAAGGACAAACCTTTTGCCTTTGGTTCCGGCGGCCAGCAGGCACGCGCCCATGGAGGCGGCCATGCCGATGCAGGTGGTGGCGACATCGCAGCGGAGGTAGCGCATGGTGTCGATCATGCCCAGGCCGGCGGAGACGCTGCCGCCGGGAGAGTTGATGTAGAGTTGAATGTCGGACTTCGGATCGTCGTTGGAGAGAAAGAGCATCTGGGCGACGACGATGTTGGCGACTTCGTCGGTGACCGGCCCGCCGATCATGATGATGCGGTCTTTGAGCAGGCGCGAGTAGATGTCGTAGGCGCGTTCGCCGCGGCCGGATTTTTCGATGACGATGGGGACGAGGTAATTGTTTTCCATAGGGGTCGGTTGTCCGTTGTCAGTTGTCAGTCGATGGGCGCTCGACGATTTGCAGTTCGTTTCCTTCGGGGTCGCGGAAGGATTGGATGCGGCCGCCGCCGACGGCCTGGCCGGGTTGTCCGATGAAAAGTGCGCCGGCGGAGGCGAGTTTGGATTTGGCTTCGTCGAAATTCTTGACTCGGAGGGCGAGGTGGCGAAGGCCGGGGGAGTGGGTGGGGACTTCGATGGGCGGCGGGCCTTCGTGTTTTTTGGCCATCAGTTCGATCATGGCTCCGCCGGTGACGCCATCACCATATCCAACGAGTGCGGCGGTTTCGCCCCGGGCGATGACGCGCATGGCGAGGTTGTCGCAGTACCACTTGATCTGGCGCTGCACGTCATAGCAGGCGATGGCGGGATGATCGATGGAAAGAAACATAGGGTTCAAGGTTCAGGGTTCAAGGTTCAGGGTTCAGGGTTCAGTCCAAACCAAGAACGTCATTTGGGTTTCGTCGCGTCCGCCGCAGCTTCGACGGTTTTCATGCTGGTGTCATCGCCGAGGATCTCATCGCAGATGCCGTAGGCGACGGCCTGCTTGGCGTCGAAGAAGCGGTCGCGTTCGCTGTCTTCGCGGACGCGGTCGGTCGTCTGGCCGGTGCACTTGCTCATGATGTTGATGAGCGTGTCCTTGGTTTTGAGGATTTCCTCGGCCTGGATTTCGATGTCGGCGGCCTGGCCATAAACGCCGCCGAAGGGCTGGTGAATCATCACCTTGGCGTTGGGGAGGATGAAGCGTTTGCCTTTTTTTCCGGCCATGAAGACGATGGCCCCGCCGCTTTCGGCCCGCCCGATACAGTAGGTGGCGATGTCGCAGGTCATGAAGCGCATGATGTCGTAGATGGCCAGGGTGTCATCGACGACGCCGCCGGGGCTGTTGATGTAGAGGTTGATGTCCTGGTCGCGCTTGACGCTCTGGAGATAGAGCAGGCGCATGATGCAGTTGGAGGCGCTGACGTGGTTGATCTCGCCGACCATGAAAACCACGCGATTTTCCAGCAGCATCTCGTCGATGGTCATTTCCCGGTAGCGCATGTAGCCGCCGGGGGTGGGCGCGCCGGGCATGGAGACGGGGGCGATCATCGGCGCGGCGGGGCGCGGCGAGGACAAAAAATGCGGGTGATGGACGGAGGGCCGTGGCGGCGGAACTTCGAGATATTTTTCGGCCCGTTCCATGAGCTTGGGGGCGAGCTTCCGTGGATTGATGTCGTACATTCGTTTCCTTTTAATTGCGTTCGTGCCGGATGGTACGCGCGTCGTGGGAGAGCGTCAATTCAGATTGAATCATTGATTCATCGGGCCATTGAATCATTGGGAGAGCGCAGTTGTCGGACGTCGGCAATGACTCAATGACTCAATGATGCAATGACTCAATTGCCGACCAGGTCGGCGGCTTTGGCGTTGGATTCCACCTGGTGAACATCCTTGCAGCCGGGAATAACGGCCGTGACCGCCGGGTGGCGGAGGCACCAGGCGAGGGCCCAATGGGCCATGGGGACGCCGGGAGGGACTTCTTCCCTGGCAATGCGCTCGACTTCGCGGAGCTTTTTTTCAACCTCCTGGGGCTTTTGCTCGTGGCGGACATCGCCTTCCTGAAATTTTGTGCCGGGTTTGTATTTGCCGGTCAAAAAGCCGCTGGCCAGGGGGACGCGAGCGAGGACGCCCAGGTCCTGTTTCTGTGCGGAAGGCAGGATTTTTTCTTCGGGGCGGCGGTCGAGGCGGTTGTAGAGAACTTGCAGGGCTTCTACCTGGGCTCGCGTCGAGGCGTCGGCCTGGGGAGCGCCGTCGAGGCCGCTGGAGATGGAATTGCCGATGTGGCGTATTTTGCCGGCGCGTTTGGCATCAAAGAGGATCTTCCACAGAGTTTCGTTGAAGAATTCGTTGTCGCGGACGGAATGGAATTGGTAGATGTCGATGTAGTCGCTCTGGAGGGCCTTGAGCGAGTCTTCGAGTTGTTTTTGTACGTCGGCCGGGGAGCGATCATCGCTGCGCTTCATGTAGCCGAGGAAACGGTGGCCGAATTTGGTGGCGATGATCCATTTGTCACGCTGGTTTTTAGTGGCGCTGCCGATGAGGCGCTCGGAGGTGTGATCGCCATAGCACTCGGCGGTGTCGATGAGGTTGATGCCGAGCTGCTGAGCGCGGCCGAGAATTTGGTTGGCCTCATCCTGGGTGAATTCCTTGCCCCATTCGCCGCCGAATTGCCAGGTGCCGAGGCCGATGACGGAGACGTTCAAATTGGTTTTGCCGAGGCGGCGGTATTTCATGATGAAGAGGGTTCAGGGTTCAGGATTCAGGAGAAGACACGGGCATCCGAGTACGGCTGCCCATGCCACCCACGAGACGGTCAGTATCAGAAGTCTGATTTGGGCGAGGCCGGTCCGTCAACAGTGTGAATGCGGATATTCCGCAGGGCGGCCGTGCTCTGGTAGGAGGAGAAGCCGAAGGGCTTGTTGAGATCGACCTCTGATCGCGTGGAGATGATTCTGCCGGCGGTATCCACATTCACGATCTGCTCATCGCCAAGCCAGGCTTCGAGGCGATTGCTGGTGACCCGCAGGCGGATGCTGTACCAGCGCTTGTTCTCGAAGTTTTTGTAGGTGGTCGTGGAATTGCGGGCGGCATCGTCGCCGTCGAGGCTGGAGATGCCGCAGACGCCGCCCCCCCAGCCGCCGATCACCAGCGAGGCATAGGAATTGTTCATGGGGAAGGTGAGTGTGCCGAAGAAGTCGCTGCCATCGAGGCGCTGGCATTCGTAGGTGACTTCGTAATTGATTTTGGGAATTGGCGCGCCGGTCCAGGTGACGCCGGTCATGGGGTCGCCAACGGGGAGAATGAGCGTGTCATCTTTGACATACGCCTCGCCGTGAGCGCCGAACTCGGCGGTTTGCCAGTTGGTGAGGGTTTTGCCGTCGAAGAGTGGACGCCAGTCAGAATTCGCCGCGACGGGGCGCGTGGTGGGGTGCGTGGTCGGGTTCGATTTGGCGGTTTCGGCGGGTTCTTTGTGGGTGCAACTCGCGGCTGAGACGGCGAGAAACAGTAATACTATTCGGGATGACATGTTTTGAGTATATCGCGACAGAACCCTCACCCCAACCCTCTCCCGGTGTACCGGGAGAGGGAGTATGATGGCGGCGTCCTATCCTTGGAGAATTCAATGAAGAAGACGCAATCGATGACCCGGCGGAGATTTCTCACTGCCAGCGCGGCGGCCATCGCAGCGCCGATGTTCATTCCCGGCTCAGCGCTGGGCAAAGAGGGGCGGGCGTCGCCGAGCAATCGCATCACTATCGGGTGCGTCGGCCTGGGGATGCAGGGAGTGCCCAACCGTGACAATTTCCTGGGACAGCCGGATACGCAGGTGCTGGCGATGTGCGATCTGGATCAGAAACGGCTCGATGCCGCGAAGAATGCGGTGGATACGCACTACAGCAATAAGGACTGTGCCGCCATTCACGATTTTCGCGAGTTGATTGCCCGCAAGGACATCGATGCGCTGTCGCTGGCCGTGCCGGATCACTGGCACTCAATTCCGGCCATCATGGGAGCGCGGGCGGGGAAGGATATTTTTGGAGAGAAGCCGCTGTCGCACACGCTGGTGGAAGGCCGGGCGATGTGCGATGCGATCAAACATTATGGCCGAATCTGGCAGACGGGAAGCTGGCAGAGGTCGGTGGGAGATTTTCGATTTGCCTGTGAATTGGTTTTGAATGGACGGATTGGCAAGGTGCACACGGTGGAGGTGGGGCTGCCATCCGGCACGACGGATTTTGGAGGAACGAAAGGACAGGAGACTTTTGGCCCGCCGCCGCCGTGGCTGGATTATGAAACCTGGCTGGGGCCAGCGCCGTGGGCGCCTTATTGCCCGGCCCGGGTTCATGCCAATTGGCGCTGGCATCTGGATTACGGCGGAGGGCAGTTGATGGACTGGGTGGGGCATCATGTGGATATCGCGCACTGGGGGATGGGCATGGACTACGGCGGGCCAAGCGAAATTGAAGGGCAGGGAGAATATCTGAAGGATGGCTTGTGGAATACGGCCACGAAATACAAGCTGACGGCAAAATATCCAGGCGACATCACCATGATCATCGCCGGCGGCATTGATGGAATTCGCAGCGGGACGAAATGGATCGGCAAAGAAGGATGGGTGTGGGTGGATCGCGGCGGGATCGACGCCAATCCGAAGAGCCTGTTGAAGGAGCAGGATATTCGCAGGCAAATTGCCCTGTTCCGCTCGCCGGGGCATCACCGGAATTTTCTGGATTGCATCAAATCGCGCAAGACGACGCTGACGCCGTCGGAAGTGGCCCATCGCTCGGCCACGCCGGGGCACCTGGGGCAGATCGCGATGATCCTGGGGAGGAAAATCAAGTGGGATCCGAAGACGGAAACGATTGAAAACGACGAGACGGCGACGCGGATGCTGGGACGGGCAATGCGGGAGCCGTGGCAACTTTGAATCGCGGAATCGGAGACAAATCATGAGGATCGGGCTTGGAATTGTGTTGGCGCTCCTGATCGCCGGCGGATGCGCCAAGAAAACTGTCACGCGGGAAACGAAGGAAGAGCTGCCGCGGCAGCCGGTTGCCGCGCGCGTGGCGCCGGAGCCGGCGAAGACGCTGGAAGGTCCATACCAGGCGGTGGTGAGTTATGACTTTAGCAAGAGTCGCGCGGAGCTCTCGGCCATTGAAGAGGAAATTCGCAAGGCGACGCCGCAGCAGTATCCAGAGATCGAGGACAAGCTGCTGGATGTCCTGAGCAGTCCTCAGGCGACGGTAGCCGGGAAGCAGTTTGCCTGCCGGATGCTGGAGCGAGTCGGCGGCAAGGAGTCGGTGCCGGCGCTGACAGCGCTGCTGGCGGATGAGCAGCTTTCACACATGGCGCGCTTTGCGCTGGAGCGGATGCCTGACCAGGCGTCGGCCGCGGGATTGCGCGAGGGGCTGAATAAGGCCAAGGGCAAGTTGCTGGTGGGGATCATCGCGTCGGTGGGGCAGAAGCGCGATGAACAGGCGATTGATAAATTGAGCGCGCTGGCGCTGGAACCCGATCCGCTGGTGGCGCGGGCGGCGGTGGCGGCACTTGGAAAAATCGGCGGCGCGGCGGCGGCCAGGGCGCTGGAGGAATTGCAGGGCAAAGCGCCCCAGGCGCTGGCGGAGATGGTTGCCGAGGCGCGGATCGCCGCTGCACGGCAGATGCCGGCGGCCGACGCGGTGGAGATTTATAAAACCCTGACGGATGGAAAATATCCGCAGCCGGTGCGGGTGGCAGCGCTGGCGGGGTGGATATCGGCATCCAAGCTGCCGGAGCGGGTGAAGCTGATTCTGCTGACCGTCGAGGGGGATGATGAGGAGATGAAAGCGGCCGCCATGGGCATCCTGACGCCCAATGCCAATAGCGAGCTGCGCAATACCGTGGCCGGCGCCATTCCCGATTTGAAGCCCGATGCCCAGCTTCGGCTGCTGACGGTCTTTTCGGATCAGCGCGGGACGCAGCTTCGGCCGGCGCTGCTGAAAATCATTCAAGCAAACGGCGATGCGGCGGTTCGCAGCGCGGCCATCGATGCGCTAATCACCCACGGCACGCCGGAGGATGTGCCGTTGCTTTTGGAACTGGCCGGGAAAAATGGGGCCGAAGCATCGGCCGCGCGAAGGACTTTGCAGCAGATGGGCGCGAATGGCATTGAAGAGGCGCTGCTTTGGCTTGGCGACAGCCAGGACAGGGATGCGCGGATCATCATCATTCGCACGCTGGCAGCGCGAAATTCCAGGATTGCGGCGCCGATGTTGATCAAAGTGGTCACCGGAAACGATCGCCCCCTGGCCGGCGAGGCTTCGACAGCGCTGGGAATCGTCGGAGGCACGGAGCATTTAGCGCCATTGAGCGAGATTGTGCTCAGCAGCGAAGATGCTGGAGTTCGCAGGGCGGCGGAAGGGGCGATCAAGGCGATTTGCGCGCGGACGGCCGACAAGGAATCGTGCGCGGCGGTGATTCTGCCAGCGCTGGAGAAGGCGAAGAACAGCGATGCCAAAATCGGGTTGATTCGCGTGCTCTCGCGGTTGCCAATTGATAAATCGCTGGCGGCGGTGATGGAAGCGAACAAGGACCAGGATGAAAAGGTGCGCGACGCGGCGGTTCGCGAGCTGGCGGAGTGGCCCAGCATCGCGGCGGCGCAGCCGCTGCTGCAAATCGCCACTGGCGAGAATCAGACGCACGCCGTGCTGGCGCTGCGGGGATATATTCGCCTGGCGGGACTGAAGGACCGGCCGGCCGGCGAGAGGGTCGCCATGTATCACAAGGCGCTGGAGACGGCTCAGCGCCAGGAGGAAAAGAAGACGGCGGTGGCGGGGTTGGGGGATGTGCCGTCGATCGAGGCGCTGGAGCTTTTGCAGCGCTACGTCAGAGACGAGACATTGAGAGCCGATGCGGCCATTGCGATTGTGCGACTGACGAAGCTGCTGGGGGCATCACAGAACGCCCGCATGATGGCACTTCTGGGAGACCTGCGCGGCCAGGCTGGGTTGGAGAACGTGCGCGGGCAGATTGATGAGGGGATCAAGACGCTGGAGCAGATCGCGGAGCAGACGCAGGGATATATCGTCGCGTGGATAACGGCCGGACCATATACGCAGGCGGGGAAGAATGGCGGTGCGCTGTTTGATGTGGCGTTTGCGCCGGAGAAGGATGAGAAGGTGGACTGGAAGCCGCTGATCCGGCCGACGGATGGGGCGGATTTGTGGATGATCGATTTGCACAAGGTCATCGGCGGCGGCAACGAACGGGTGGCGTATTTGAAGACGAACATCAATTCGACGCGGGAGCAGAAAGCGCAGCTGGAGATTGGCAGCGATGATGGGGTGAAGGTGTGGGTGAATGGAAAGCTGGTTCACGCCAACAATGCAGCGCGGCCGCTGAAACAGGGGGATGACAAGGTGAAGATTGATTTGAAGCAGGGGAGCAACGTGGTGCTGATGAAGATCACGCAGGGGGGAGGCGATTGGCAGGCGTGTGCGCGGCTGGCCGGGGCGGATGGGAAGAAGATTACCGATGTGCAGGTAAGTGCGGAATAATCGCTTGTAGGTCCGGCTCCGCCGGACGTGTCCGGCACAGCCGGACCTACGATTTCACTGTAACATTTCGGAAGGCAATGATGCCTTCGTTGCCTTGGATCATGAGGGGGCCAGTGGGTTTTTCGCCGCCATCCAGTTCAGCGCCCGTGGGTTCGGGCACATCCAGGTTTTCCTGAACTTTTTTGCCGTTGAGGGTGATGCTGACGAATTTCGCGTTGGTGGTTTTTTTGCCGGCGGGGTCGAATTTTGGGGCGCGGAAGGCGATGTCGAGCGTCTGCCATTCGCCGGGGGCTTTGCAGGCGTTGGTTGAGGGGGCTTTGAGCCAGGGAATTCCGCCGCATTCGCCGGGTTGAAGCCTGTTATCAGGGATTCCGAAGCTGTCGGTGATTTGTACTTCGTACTGGCCCATCAGAAACACGCCAGAGTTGCTGTCTTTGGCGAGACAGAACTCCAGGTGGACATCGCAGTCGCCGAAGTTTTTGTCGGAGATCAGATCGGTGGCTTTCTCGGCGGGGATTCGCAACAAAATCGCATCCGCGGCCCCCCCACCGCCTTCGCCGATCAGCTTCTTTGGGCTTTTCGGATCGAGCTTGACCGAGGAGACGACCTTCCATGTTGGATCGGCCTTCTCGTCGCGCAATTTCCAACCCGAGAGGTCCTTGCCGTTGAACAACGCGCCGGCCAGCAACAATCCAACCAGAAACCTCATGCCGGCGGCGCTTCTTCCTTACCGGGCAGGGCCACCGGCGGCACCGGCATCGGGCCGAAATCCAGCTTCTTGGGGAACAGATCCAGCGGCGACTCCAGCGCGGCCTTGAAGGTGATCACCTTGCCGGTGTAGGCCGACATTCGGCCCATGATCGCCGTCAGCGCGCTCTCCGCGGTCTGCTTGCCTTCGTTGAGCGGCTTGCCGGCACGAATGCTCTCGACCAGGTCCTTGTGCTCCTGCTCGTAAGGATTGATCCCCTTCTCCGGCGGCTCGTAGCGCCACTTATTGGGCCCTTCGGTGATCCCCTTCTCGGGGATCGCCTTGCCCTTGGTGCCGACAATCTCCTCGCCGATGCGCGAATAGGTGCCGTCGATCTGCCGGCACATGCATTGCGCTTTGATGCCGCCGGGATACTCGTACTGGATGGAGAAAAAGTCGTAAATGTGACCGAAGGTGGGATCGGTGCGAACCATTCGACCGCCCATTCCCAGCGCCAGCCGCGGCGGGCCGCCCATCACCCAGTTCATGACGTCGATCTGGTGCAAATGCTGCTCGACGATGTGATCGCCGGACAGCCAGACGAAATAAAGCCAGTTGCGGATCTGCCATTCCATGTCCGACCAGCCGGGCTGGCGCGGCTTGGACCACAGGCCGCCCTGCATCCACCAGCCCGAGCCGCTGACGATGTCGCCGATGGCCCCATCCTTGATTCGCTTGATGGTTTCGATGTAGGAGGGCTGATGGCGCCGCTGTGTGCCGGCGACGATACCGAGGTTTTTCTTCTGGGCCATTTCGGCGGCGGCGATGACCGTTCGCACGCCGGCCGGATCGACGGCCACGGGCTTTTCGGCAAAGACGTGCTTCCCCGCCTCGATGGCGGCCTTGATCATCATCGGCCGAAAGCCGGGAGGCGTGGCCAGGATGACGTAGTCGATGTCGGTCTGCAAAACTTTTTGATAAGCATCCCAGCCGTGGAACGTGTGATCGTCCTTGATGTTGTATTTGTCCTTGGGACGCTCATCGAAGGTTTTCTTGGCGGCGTCGAGCTGATCGGGGAAGAGATCGCCCAAAGCGATGAGCTGGACATTGTCATTACTCACCGCGTCGGCCGCCGCGCCGCGGCCGCGGCCGCCGCAACCAACCAGGCCGATCTTGATTTTGTCGGATTCGGCGGCGTGAGCGAAGTTGCTGCCCAGGGCGGCCATGATGGCCGCGGCCGACATCGTCGCGGAGGCTTTGAGCATTTTTCGGCGGGAAAATGAGGCGGTGAAGGGATCGGGCATTTGGTCGGGCATGGTTGTTCCTTTCAATCGATCATTGAATCACGGGCGAGGCGCCCGTGCCACGTACCAGAACAAGCGGACACGGGCGGGACGCCCGTGCTACATATTTACCCCTGCCAATCCGGCCCGTTGGCCGGCAGGTCCAGTTTTGGGTCGATGCGGGCGTTGGCTTTCATAATTTCATCCCAGGTGACCATCCGCCCCTCATAAGCGGCGGTGCGGCCGAGGATGCAGGTTATCGTGCTGTTGGCGCTTTCCTGGGCGTTGTTCACATACTTTTTAGACACGATGCTCTGGCAGAAGTTGTTGATGTTGGCAACCGCCCCCGTTTTGTAAATCTGGCTGGTCACGCCGCCGCGATATCCGCCGGTTTTGGCGCGAATGTTGACCTGCCCGCCATAGTGCGTGTCAGCCGTGCCTTTTGATCCGTAAATCCGCGTGCACAGGTCGCCAAAGCCGTAGAGGAACTGCGTGGAGCTGAAATCGACGATGACATCGTTGGGATAGGTGAAGATGACGTTGAAATTGTCCCAGCAATCGCCGACATCGACGCGCACGCGCCGGCCGCCGGTGCCATAGGCCTTCACCGGATGCCCGCGGAGAAACCAATTGGCCACATCCAGCACGTGGATGTTCTGCTCGACAATAATGTCGCCGGAGAGCGCCTTATCGAAGACCCAGTTGCGCAAACGCGCGAGCTGCGAATCGCCCTTGGCCTTGGGATCGAGCCGGCCGGCGTGATAGTAGGATTGGCCGCAGATTGGCTCGCCGATGAGGCCTTCGGTGATTTTCTGAAACGCTCCCTGATAAAACTCATCCGCGCGGGTTTGAAAATCGACCAGGATTGATTGCTTCTCCTTCACTTTTTCCGCCGCATTCACGATCGCCATCGCCCCGGGCACATCGACGGAGATCGGCTTGGCCAGATAGACGTGTTTCCCCGCCTCCAGCGCCGCCACGGCCTGCTCGGGATGAAAATAAGGAGGCGACTCAATCGCTACGGCATCGATCTTCCCTTCAAGAAGTTTCTTATAGCAATCCAGTCCGGTATAGCGGCGGGCGGCGGTGACATTGAGCTTCTCGCCCGTCTCATCGACGCGATCTTTGAAATAATCGGCAACCGCGACGATCTTGGCCTGACTCGATTCGTTGAATAGCTCGCCGATCCACGATCCCCGCCCTCCGCAGCCGATCAGGCCGACTTCAATCCTGGAATTGGAATCGGCCGCGCGGACGTGAGCGGAGGATGCGATGGTGAAAGCTGTGGCGGCGGCGGTGGCCAGAAACTCGCGGCGGGTGTTTTGAGGCATGTTGGCTCCTTTGACCCAAAAAGGTACAGCGGGCCGAGGGTTCATGCCAGCCGTGGGTCCGGCGATCCGGGCATTCAACGTCCGGCACGGCCGGACCTACATGTTGAAAGGAACCCTGCGGCGGGGAGAATGAGCAGTTCATTTGCGAAAGGATGAACGATGGGAGTGGTCAGAAACGCGCTTCTCTTTTCTCTACTGCTGACCTCGCCTCTCTGGGGCCGGACCGTCGAAGGCAAATTCGGCCTCGCTCTGGCGGTCGAAAACACCGCCGCCTATGCCGGCGTCAATCCCGTCTACACCGTCGTCCCTCTCACCGTCGAATGCTTCGCCAGAATCCCTGCGAAGAGTAATTCGGCTGAAACTGTCCTCCTCGCCAACGAGCCGCGCAGCTCCGGCACCCACTGGGATCTCTTCGTCGAAAAATCAACCGGCCGATTCGGCGTCGTGCTTCCAGCCTTCAAGACCGAGCGCATCATCTCAAAGCAAAACATCGCCGACGATAAGTGGCATTACCTCGCGATGCTCTTCGATGGCCAGTCGGTAAAGCTTTTCGTCGATGCCAAAGAAGTCACCAACCAGAAGCTGGAAAAAATCTTCCGCTACCCCGATTCCGGCCCGCTGACCGTCGGCTATGCCGAAGGATTCCCCGCCCAGGCCGGAGTGCTCATCGACGAAATTCGCATCTCGCGGATCATTCGCCCCATTGAAAAAATTCCCGACGGACCGTTCACCGCCGACAACGAAACCATCGGCCTGTGGCACCTCGACGAAGGCCGCCCGGCCGAAGCCTTCGGCGACGTTTCAAAATCCGCAAATCCGATTGTGCTCGGCGAGGCCGAGAAAAAATCGGCCATGAGCGAGAACAACAACCGCTGGCAACAGATGGATCATGGGCGATTTTTCTCTGCAACATTTGATCTTGGCTTTCCAGCGAAAAATACAGTTCCGAAAGGTATCGCCGTCCAACTCGGCGCCGAGAAGAAGGCGCACATCCTCTTTGATACTGAGTTGCTGCGTCCCGCCGTCGCCTGGAACGGCAACTTCGTCAAGATCGTCGATGGTCGTGAAGGATTAGCGGGCCCGCCATCCATCGGCGGCGCGCCGGTTTGGGGAACGGCGATGGTTCCCGGCTGGTCCACGACTGAAAATTTCACCGATCCGCGCTCGAACAAGCTCGGCCCATTGCCGCGCGATGTGGCGCGATATGACGGACTTTATGTGAATGGGGACAAGGTGATTTTTTCGTATACGGTTGGCGGGACGAAGATTCTGGAATCGCCGAGCTTCGCTCCGGACTGCTTTGTGCGGACACTATGGGTTGACAAATCGGATCGGCCGCTGTGGATGCTAGTGTGCGAAAGAAAGAGCGAAGAAGATCCAATTATCGTTGGATACGCCGGCGGGGAGGGGTTGTCGGTGACAGGCGGACGGAGGAGAGCGGTAATAATTCCGCCGCATGAGAAGCCCATGTCGTTCAAGGTTTTTCTTAGTTATAAGGCCGCTACTGATCTGCCCCGAACTGAAGATCTTTCTGAGCTGATTCATGGTGGCCCGGCGCGTTTTCAGGAGCCGCTGACCACAAAGGGCGTGCTAGGCAAGAATGATCAGCCCTACACCGTCGACACCCTCGCCGCGCCCGAGGAAAATCCGTGGAAATCATTTTTGCGTTTCGGCGGCCACGACTTTTTCAAAAACGGCGACCTTGCCGTCTGCTCCGTTTCCGGAGATGTCTGGGTGGTCTCGGGAATCGATGACAAACTCGAAAACCTGAAATGGCGCCGATACGCCACCGGATTATTTCAGCCGCTGGGGCTGAAGATCGTCGATGAAAAAGTCTACGTCCTCGGCCGCGATCAGATCACCAAGCTGCGCGATCTCAACGGCGATGGCGAGGCCGATTTTTACGAGAATTTTAATAACGATGCGTATGTGACCACCAATGGCCACGGATATGCGACAAATCTGGATACCGATCCCGAAGGAAATTTTTATTACACCAAGTGCGCTGATGGCACGCCCCATGGCGGGACAATGCTCAAGGTGGCCAAAGATGGCTCGAAACTGGAAGTCTTCGCCACCGGCCTGCGAAATCCCAACGGCGCGGGAGTCTCACCAACCGGCGTTGTTACCGAGGCCGACAATCAGGGCGAATGGGTCCCCGCCTCGCGCCTCGACGTCGTGAAACAAGGCGCATTCCTCGGCTACCAGCCCATGTCGCACATGAAGACCCCCCCGACCGATCCCGGCAAGCCGCTCTGCTGGATGCCGCAGAACATCGACAACTCCTCCGGCGGCCAGACCTGGGCGACCTCCGATCGCTGGGGCCCGTTCAAGGATTACACGCTGCACACCTCCTATGGCGCGGCCCGCGTGCTGCTCGTGTTGCAGGAGGAAATCAACGGCCAGGCTCAGGGCGGCGTCGTTCTCTTCCCACTCTCCTTCGCCAGCGGAATCATGCGCGGCCGATTTTCGCCGGCCGATGGACAACTCTACGTCAGCGGCCTGCGCGGCTGGCAGACCACCGGCTCCCGCTCCGGCGCACTCCAGCGCGTCCGCTTTACCGGCAAGCCCGTGCGAATGCCCGCATCGCTGAACGTCCACGCCAACGGCCTGAAGATCGGCTTCACCTGTCCGCTCGATGCCAAGTCCGCCGCCAATCCGGACAACTGGAGCGTGCTCCAATGGAACTACCGCTGGACCGCCAATTACGGCTCGCGGCAGTGGACGGTGAATAATCCCGACAAACAGGGCTACGACACCCTGGAGATCAAAAACGCCACCCTCCTGCCGGATGGAAAAACCGTCTTCCTGCAAGTTGATAATCTACGGCCGGTGATGCAGATGCAGATCGCCTATCGATTCACCGCCGCCGATGGCGGGCAGATCAAAGGTGATATTCACAACACGATCCACAATCTGCGGCCGGCGTATCTGTCAGATAAACCGGAGAAGGCAGAGAAAGCGAATAACTCGACTTGGGAGAAGATCGCGCCCTATTTCTCCCCGCCCGCGGAATTTGCCAATGACTTTGGAAAACTCCGCTCACCGCTGCTGTTTGATGATGGCCGCCAGGTGAAGACGAAGGAGGATTGGGCCAATCGCCGCAAGGAAATCATCAAATATTGGACTGACACATTGGGCCCCTGGCCCGAGCTCGTTGAACACCCCAACCTCGAGGTTTTGGAGAGGGTGGAACGCGAAAATTTCCGCCAGCACCGCGTGCGCGTGCAGATTGCGCCGGACCAGGCTGTGGAGGGATACCTGCTCGTTCCGCTGGAGGGCGGCCCATTCCCCGGCGTCGTCGTTCCGTTTTACGAGCCGCAAACCAGCATCGGCGCCAATCCCAAAAACAAAACCACCGACTTCGCCCACCAGCTCGCCAAGCGCGGCTTCGTCACCCTCTCCATCGGCTCCCCCGGCGGCGACTCGCGCGATCCCAAAACCGGCCAGGCCAGGTGCCAGCCGCTCATGTTCCTCGGCTATGTCGCGGCCAATTGCTTCAACGTGCTGGCCGATCTTCCCTACGTCGATGCCAGGCGCATCGGCATCGTCGGCCATTCCTATGGCGGCAAATGGGCCATGTTCGGCTCCTGCTTCCATGAAAAATTCGCCGCCGCCGCCTGGTCCGACCCTGGGATCGTCTTCGACGAATCCCTGCCCAACGTCAATTACTGGGAACCCTGGTATCTCGGCTACGAATCCGGCGTGAAGCGCAAACCCGGCGTGATCAAACCCGACAATCCCCGCACCGGCCCCTACAAAACGCTCCTGGAGACCGGCCACGACCTCCACGAGCTTCACGTCCTCATGGCCCCGCGGCCGTTCCTGGTTTCAGGCGGCTCTGAAGACACTCCCGCCCAATGGCGTGCCCTGAATCATTCCATCGCCGTCAACAAACTTCTCGGCCAGGAAAACCGCGTCGCCATGACCAATCGCAAGGACCACACGCTCAATCCCGAATCGATGGAGCAGATTTGCCTCTTCTTCGAGCATTTCCTTAAATAGCACATGATCCCGTGCCACTGGCGGCTTGTCCGCCAGTGTTTTTTCCGCGACGCGCACTGGCAGCAAGCTGCCAGTGGCACAAATTCTCTTCACTGCGGCCGCAGCGCCTTATCCAGCGCATCGTCAATCGCCAATCCCTGTAGCGACCCGCTGATGATCTTCCCATCCGGCCCGATCAGCACCGCCGCGCCGGGCCCAACGTGATAATCCGTCAGCAATTTCGATCCCGCACCCGCATACCCCAAAACCCATTCCATCCGCTGCTCCTTCGCAAACCCGGCCGCCGCCTCCGCCTTCTCCTCCACATTGATCCCAACAATCACCAGCTTCGGCTCATTCCCCCATTCCTTCCGGGCCGCCCGCAAATGAGGCATCTGCTCGAGCGAGGCCGGCGTCGTGCTGTCCCAGAAATTGAGCAGCACATGTTTTCCCTTGAAATCGGCCAGGCTGAACTTCGCACCGTCGAGCTGTTTGACCTCCATGGCCGGCGCGTCGGTTCCGGCGGCAAGACCGTTCGCGTCAATGAAATTCACCAGAACATTCGCCGCCAACTGGCCGTCGAGAAGTAGATCTTCGCGGTGCAACTGCTGGGTGGCAAGAACCACCAGTGCATCACCAACACCGCCTGTCCAGGGAGTGGCTTTGTCAAGGCGCAGCGTGGTGATCTGCCTGGCCGGCGCGGTGTGGCAGCTCGTGCAGGCCGCGGTATTGAGCTTCTCGGGATGTTTGGCCAGGTGGGTACACGGCGGGGCGACGACCTGGACCCCGTCGCCCACTTTGACTTCTTCCAGAAGCGCATTGACAACAAACTCGGTACCTAGCTGGGTGTCGGCCGCGGAATCGTCGGCGGGCCGCGTCGCCGGCTTGGAGGCCGGAATCGTGTATGAAACCGATCGCGGTCGATTGACGATGTCATTGACCACGACCGCCGCGCCGCCGAGCAGCACGATCATGATCGCCACGCCCGCCGCTGTCGCTTTAGTTTTAGAAATAGCCATCGCGATCACCGCTCCTTTCGCAAGAGAAATTGCCGCTCCCGTCCCAGTCAGCGCCGCCGAAGCGGCCGCCGCCGCCAGAGTCGCCGGCGCGGGAAACGTTGCCGTTGCCAGCAACCCCGCCAACGTCGCGGCCGCCGGAGTTGCGCTGCCCGGATGCGTCAGCGTCTGCCGCAGCTTTTCAATCCCCCGCCAGACGCGTTTCTTGGCCGCCTCTTCGGAAATATTCAGCGCTGCCCCCACTTCCCGAAAACTTCGTCCTTCAAAAAATCGCAGCAGAATCGCATCTCGCTCCTGCGTCTCCAATCTTGCCAGTGCCCGATCCACCATGTCCTCGGCCACGCCGTTTGAGGCCCCGCCCGCCTCCCGCTTGTATCTGGGCATCTGCGCAGCCTCCATTTCATGCCGCCGCCGATTGGCCGCCACCCGCAGCGCATTGCACGCGACATATCGGGCCGTGTTGTGCAGCCAGCCGACCAACGATGTCTGCCGCCGAATCGTCCGCGCCTTTTTGGCCAGGATCACAAACACCGCTTGCGTCGCATCCTCGGCCAGATGCGCATCGCGGACCACACGCCGGCACGTCGCATAAACCAGATCGACGTGGCGGCCGACCACTTCGCGAAAGGCCGACTGCGAGCCTTCCCGCACGTATTCGCTCAGGCACTGCCAGTCATCCATAGAAGCTTCCACCTGCTAATGTATGGCCGATCAGGTCGGCGGGACGGGAAAATTGGGTATCATTTGCCTGTAGGTCCGGCTGTGCCGGACGTTGCTGTCCGGCACAGCCGGACCTACGAAAGTGAGGGTGGAATGGCCCGGGTATTCTTCATCGCTGCCCTGATCGGATTCCAAGCCGCCGCACAGGCGGGGAAGCTGCGGGCGGGGGCGAGTGCTATCGATATCACGCCGACGGAATTCCCCGTCATCGTCAATGGCATGTTTGAGGAACGAACGGCAACCAAGGCGCTCGATCCCATCTTCGCCAAGTGCATCGTGCTGGATGATGGGACGACGCGGATCGCGATGGTGGTGGCCGACAGCTGCATGATGCCGCGCGATCTGTTCGATGAAGCGAAGGAAATCGCCTGCAAATCCACCGGAATACCGACCGATCGAATGATGATCTCCGCGACGCACACGCATTCCGCTCCATCCTCCATGGGCTGCCTGGGGAGCGATCCGGATGTGAAGTATCAGCGGTTTGTGGTGCCGCTGCTGGCCAAGGCGATCGAGCAGGCCAACGCAAATCTTCGCCCGGCGCGCGTCGGCTGGGCCGTGGGCAAAGCGCCCGATTACACCGCCTGCCGCCGCTGGATCTTCGCACCCAATCAGATGCGCAACGACCCGTTTGGTTTCCTGACGGTTCGCGCGAATATGCATCCAGGATATCAAAACGCGGCCGCCATGGGTCCGGCCGGGCCGACCGATCCCGATCTCTCAATGCTGGCAATGCAGGGAATCGATGGGAAGCCGATGGCACTGTTTGCGAATTTCTCGATGCACTATTTTGGGTCGGGGATGGTGTCGTCTGATTATTTCGGGATCTTCGCGAAAAAGTTTGCCGACCTCGCCAGTGCGGATGAAAAATTCGTCGGCATCATGTCGCAGGGGACGAGCGGCGATGGGTGGTGGGGAGATTACAGCAAACCGGTCGCGAAGAAGTGGACCATCGATGAGTACTCGGAGGGGATGGCGAAGATAGCGTTTGAGGCGTATCGCGGCATTGAGTATCGCGATGATGTGCCGCTGGCGATGAAAGAGATAAAGCTGTCGCTGCGATATCGGGTGGCGGATGAGAAGAGGCTGGAGTGGTCGAGGCAGAAAGTGGCAGCGCTCAATGGGAAGAAGCCGACAGCGCAGCCGGATATTTATGCGCGGGAGCAATTGTTGCTGGCGGAAAAGCCGGAGCGTGAGCTGAAGCTTCAGGCGCTTCGGATCGGGGATTTTGGAATTGCGGCGATTCCCAACGAGATCTATGCGCTGACGGGGTTGAAGATCAAAGCGCAGACGCCGCTGAAGTACACGATGGTCGTTGAGCTGGCCAATGGAGCGGAGGGATACATTCCGCCTCCGGAGCAACACCGGCTGGGGGGATATACGACGTGGGCCGCCCGCACCGCAGGACTGGAGGTGCAGGCGGAATCGAAAATCCTCGAAGCGATGCTCGGACTTCTCGAAAATGTCGCCGCTGCGCCGCGACGGACGATGAGCGAACTTTCCGGCCCTTACACGCAAACCATTCTCTCCTCCCGCCCCACCGCCAATTTCCGCATGGCCGAACCATCCTGGACTCCGGCCCTCGACATCTCTGGCAATGGCCACAACGCCCAATATGAGAGCGGCGTCGTCTTCTATCTCGAAGGCCCCCAATCACCCCAATTCTGCCGCGACAGCCAGACGAACCGTTCCCCCCACTTCGCCGGCGGGCGCCTGAAAACCGCCATCAAAAACGTCAAAAACCAATACACCGTCGAACTCTGGTTCTACAACTGCCTCTCCCCCGACGCACGCCCCGTCACCGGTTATCTATTCTCCCGCGGCCTCGATGGCGCTGAAGATGCCCCCGGCGATCAGGTCGGCATCGGCGGAACGTTCGCCTCCAAGGGCAAACTCATTTTCTTCAACGGCAACAAGCGCAACGAAATTCTCTCCGGCAACACCGACATCCCCCTTCGCACCTGGAACCATCTGATCATCACCCGCGACGGCCGACGTGTCGCGCTCTATTTAAATGGCAATCCCGAGCCCGAAGCCATCAGCGACGTCGACATCACCTATCCGCCGGGCACTGAGCAATTCTTCATCGGCGGCCGCAACGACAACTTCGCCAA
>DASYUA010000121.1:0-9594 GCA_036001665.1 Tepidisphaeraceae bacterium | reverse complement strand
GGGTGGGATTTGTGTTTTTCGCCGGATGGGAAGGTTCTGGCATCGGTGGGAATGCGGTGTGTACACCTGTTTGATGTTGCGAGCTGCTCTGAGCGGGCGAGGCTGCCGATGGCAGAGGGTGTCAATGGCGGGCTGGGATTCACGCGGGATGGGCGGGCGTTGGCGGTGATGGCGGCGGGCTCGGTGAAGGTGTTCGAAATGGCGAGCGGCGGATTGAGGCGGAATATCGAGGTAGCGCGGGAGGCGCGGGGAGTGAAGTTGCATCCGGGTGGGCGGTTTGCGGCGACGTCGAGCAAGGACACGGTGCACGTGGTGGATCTGCAAGAAGGGAAAGTGGTGGCGAGCATGGCGGCGGGGAGGGGTGGATGGGTTTATGCGTTGGCGTTCTCGGCCGATGGGTCGAAGCTGGTGAGCGGGGGAAGCAGGATGAATGGGGTGGTGTGGGATGCGACGGGGCTGGATCGGCCGGGCGAGGCGGTGAAATTGAAGGAGGAGGAGCTGAGGCGGCTGTGGGAGGAATTGGCGAGTGAGGATGCGAGCGGGGCGTATGATGCGGTCGTGAAGCTGGCGGGTGGGGATGGGGCGACGATGCGGTTCTTGCGGGAGCGAATGGTGGGGGCACTGAATCCGGATGTGAAGGAGCTTGAGGGATTGGTGGGGAAGCTGGATTCGGATCAGTTTGTGGAGAGGGAGAAGGCGGCCGAGGCGCTGGTGAAATGGGGGGCGGTGACGGAGGTGGCGTTGGAGAAGGCGATGAAGGGGAATGCGACGCCGCAGGTTCGGGCGGCGATTGAGGACATTCGGTCGCGGGGGCGGCAGAGTGCGGGGGCGGAGGAGTTGAGGTTGATGCGGGGGATTGAGGTGATGGAGATTGCGAATTCGCGAGAGGGCAGAGAGGTGTTGGAGGAGATGGCAAAGCGGTGGCCGGCGGGGAGGGTGCGGGAGGCGGGGGAAGGAACGTTGAAGCGCGTGGGCGTCCGCTGAAGCGGGCCCTACGGGGCAGGTATTCCAGCTAGTACGCGGGCGAACGCCAAAAACGGGGGTTGGAAGGACACGGGCATCCGAGTACGGGTGCCCATGCCACCCACCAAAGAAGAATGGACGGCATACTAGCGTTTGCGTTCCACGACGGGAGGTTCGCTGCCGATCATGTCGCGGACGGCGTCGGCCTTGCGCGTCTCGCCGATTTCATCCAGCTTGGAGGCGAAGAGGTCGCCCACTCGAAACCAGTTGCTCTGGGTCATGAACGGTGCGGCCATCTCTTTGGGCCGGTTGATCTTCATCCACGTTTGCTCGTAGAGCAGCGGAATCATGTTGGCGCGGTTGGAATCGCGCAGGGCCTTCTCGGCTTTCTCCAGGGCGCTGATCACGAACGGGCCGGAGTTGGCGTAGCGCTCGATGACATCCTCGTAGCAGCGGCCGGCGGCGTTGACGTCGTTGTGCTTCTCCCACATGGCGGCCTGGGACATGCGGATGGTGGCCGCCAGGTCGGAGCGGGATTTGAACATTTCAAAGGCCGCGTTCCAGAGCTTGTTCTGCTCTTTGACATCATCCACCGTCTGGATCATCGGGGTGAGGAGGGCGACGGTGAAGTCGGGATATTTGCCGCCGCACAGACGCTGAAGGACCTCGCTCCATTTTTTCTTTTGATCGAGGGAGAGGCGGCCGGATTTGGCCAGCTCGCGGATGTGCAGCCAGCACCAGCGGTCGGCGGGATTCTGCTTCACGGCCAGCTCGAGCAGGTCCAACTCGGAGACGAGGTCGGCCTTGCGCGGCCTGGCGAGGATGCCGGTGGAGATGGTGGGGGGGGCGGGATCGAAGCCGCTGGATTCGCCATCCATCAGCCGGCTGGCGGCGTCAGTGAGAGCGACGGTGGTGTGGCGGTCGGCCGGTTTGGTGCCGATCATCTCGGCCAGGAGGGAGACGAAGCTGTCGGGAATGCGCTCGCGAAGCTGGGGGTCGAGGACGATGCCGCGCAGGCCACGATACGCTTCGTAGCGGCCGACGTCGAAGTTCCACCAGCCTTCGCGGTTGGTGGCCTGGAGAAAGCCGATCCAGGCGTGGGAGACATTGGCGGCCGCGCCGTGGGCATAGGCGGTGGGGACGCCGATGGATTTGCCGACGCTCATGGCGAAGTAGGCCTGATCAGCGCAGACGCCGCCAAAGCGCTGGAGGTTGGGAAGGTTGAAGCCTTCGACGGTGATGCGCTTGGGGGTGCCCCGGCGGTAGTGCTCGTAGTCGTACTTGATGTCGAAGAAGCGGGCGCCGACCTTGGGATCCCTGGCGTAATTGTCGAGGGCCCAGTTCATCTCGTCGATCTGTGCGGTGGTATCGACGACGAAGATGAGGAGCTCGGCGGGGACGCCCTTGAGGCCGAAAAACATGCGGGATTCGTTCCTGGAGTAGAAGTCGAAAATGGCCAGGGCGTCGGGGGCGCGGACTTCGTTCTCATTGATCTGCCGTTCCAGCGGCCGGTCGTGGACGACGCAGATGGCGGCGGTGAGGGAGGCGAATTTGTCGAGTTGATCAGCGCGCTTCTGGCGCAGCCGATCGAGGAGGGAGTAGACGGTGGAGGGGTCTTGATTGGGATTGATGAGGAAGACGAGAGTGCGGGCGAGATTGTCGTTGGCCCGCAGGAACGTCAGCAGTTCGAGCCGGCGGTCTTTGTTGGGGACGCTCTGGAGTTGGCGGATGAGGCGCAGGGCAAAATCGGCGTCGCGAATGAGGTCGATTTCCTTTGGCAGGGACCAGGCGATGGTCTGGTCGAGGAGGGAGAGGAGCTGTTTCTCGGCGGCCGGAAAGTCGCCGGAGGATTGGAGGTTGTCGAGGGTTGTTTTGATCTGCTCGCGGACGATCGAGGCGAAAGTGGGCCTGGCGGCGGGTTTGCTGGCGGGGGAGGCGGCGATGAGAGAGAGCAAAAGACAGAAGGGAAGTGTGGTGCGGATTGGCTTGAACATCATGCTGCTCCTGCGACCTGCCGGCCGGTTACGGCACACTGTATTCTAGCAAAACTGGTAACTGTTTAGCGTTACCGGCCCAAATGGCTGAAATGCGGGCAGAGTTGGATGTGCGGCCGAAGGACACGCACCGACGAGTATGTCGGTGCGTGGCGGACAAGAATGTCCGCCCCACCATCAGAAGCAGGCCAAAAGCCTGCGCTACAAGAGTGCGACGCGGGGGACGGTAAACAATTACCAAAAATTGGGGCATCGGGTTGCATTGGAAGGAGCGCCGGGATATTTGCATGGCGATGGAGATTGGCATTTGCTCGTATTCGTTTCACCGGTTGCTGGCGGCCGGGAAGCAGGACATTTTTCAGTACATCCTCGACTGTAAAAAGCTGGGGTGTACGCAACTGGACCCGTGGAACGCGCACCTGACGGCGACGGAGGGTGCTTATATTGCGAAGGTAAAAGAAGCAGCGAAGAGGGCGGAATTGCCGTTTGGGTGCATCGCGGTGGATGGGGGGCACATTCATGAGCCGACGGCCGAGGCGAGGAGGGAGAACCGGGAGCGGGCATATGAGTGGATTGAGATTGCGCGGAAGCTGGGGGCGAGGCAGATTCGGCTGGATGCGGGAGGGAAGGCGGAGATGAGCGAGGAGGAGTTTGAAATTATCGTGGAGGGGTTTGAGGATCTGGTTGGGCGCTGCCGGGCGGCGGGGGTGGAGCTGGTGATGGAGAATCATTTTGGGGCGTCGGTGATTCCGGAGAACGTGGTGAGGATTCTGGAGGCGGTGAAGGGGGTGGGGTTGCTGCTGGATTCGTTCAACTGGGCGAAGGGACGGGAGGCGGAGGGGTGGGTTTTGTGCGCGAAATACGCCCGGGCGTGTCATGTGAAGGCGTTTGCGTTCACGGAGGAGGGGGAGGAGTTGACGAACAATGTCGGGGGATTTGTGCGGTGGATGAAGAAAGCCGGTTATCGGTGGGCGTGGGGAGTGGAAAGTGTGCCGATTGATGGGGATGAGATGGGGGCAGCGGCGAAGACGATTAAGCTTATCCGGAAATATGCAGAGGAACCCTCACCCTAACCCTCTCCCGGAGTACCGGGAGGGGGAATTTGCAACCACGGGCGAGGCGCCCGTGCCAGGTTATTTTCTGGCGATTGGTTTGGTGGTGGGTTGGGTTGCGGGTTTCAAAGTTGTGGCGGTGGGGGAGGGGTCTGGGGGGAGGGGTTTGGGGTTGGGGGTGAGGTCGCCGAGTTTTTTGCCGTCGGCGGTGTTGAAGACGCGGATTGCGCCGGACCAGTCGCCGGAGATGACTCGGGAGCCGTCGTCGTTGAAGGCGGTGTGGAGGGCGATGTCGGGGAAGGCGTCGAAGGTTTTTTCGGCTGCGCCGTCGGGTTTCCAGGTTTTGGTGGTTTTGTCGCGGCCGGCGGAGGTGAGGCGGCCGTCGTGGGTGAAGGAGACGGAGAGGACGCCGCCGGAGTGGGCGTTCCAGTTTTTTGCTTGCGTGCCGCCGTCCATGTTCCAGAGCTTGATGGAGCCATCTTCGGAGGCGGAGGCGAGGAGCTTGGAGTCGTCGCGATAGGCGAGGGAGGTGATGCCGCCTTTGTGGCCGGAGAGGGTGTAGTATTCGCGGACGGTTTTGCCTTCCCAGACGTAGAGGCCGCCGGAGCGGTCGCCGGTGGCGAGCCATTTGCCGTCGGGGGAATAAGCGACGGCGGTGATCCAGTCGGTGTGCTTTTTGACGTTGTGGAGCTTTTCGCCGTCGGTGGTGGCGAAGACTCGGAGCATTTTGGCGGGGCCGCCGAGGGCGATTTCCTTTTGATCGGGGGAGATGTCGGCGGCGAGGACGACGTCGAATTCATCGCCGACTTCGGTGATGCGTTTGCCGGTGGTGATGTCCCAGACGGCGACGCGGCCGAGTTTTGCGCCCTGGCCGCCGCCGCAGAGGAGGAGCTGGCCGTTGCGGGAGAAGGTGAGGCATTCGGGGAGTCCTTCGGGGAAGGGGAGGACGCCGAGGAGCTCGAGGGTTTGGGTGTGGTAGAGGAGGATTTGTTTTTGGCCGCCGATTGCGGCGAGAGGGGCCCAGGGAGAGGCGGCGAGGGCATTGAGGGGGCCGGGGCGCTTGGTGCGGACGAGGGGTTCGAGGGAGAGGCCTTTGGGCATGGGCGGGGGGCCGGCGGGACGGGCGATGGTGGGGGTGGCGACGCCGAGGTCGAGCTTGGGTTTGATGACGGCTTTGCTGCCGGAGTTTTCGAGTGCGCCGCCGGCGATCCATTGCTTGATGAGGTCAAGGTCTTTGGCGGGGAGTTTGTCGGCTTTCTGGGGCATCTTGGGCTCGTCGGAATGGGTGACGAGGCGATAGAGGACGGAGCCGTCGGGGTCGCCGGGGATGATGACTTTCTGGGAGTCGGAGCCGGCCATGGCGGCGGAATAACTGGAGATGTCGAGGCCGCCTTTTTTCTTGTCGGGGTTGTGGCAATTCAAACATGAATTGCGAAACAGCGGCAGGATTTGGTCCTGGTAGGTGATCTTTGCCGCGCCCGGAGAATCGGCCGCAAGGGCCACGGCAGGGACGCAGATGAGAAAGGCGAAAGCAATCCGTTGAAGTCGAATCATCGGTGTTAGTGGTTAAAGATGAATTCTTGAGAATTTAGGAGAGCCCAGAAGACGTCTTCGAGGACTTTGGGGATTTCCTTGGGGTCTTCGAGGATGAGGGGGGCGAGGGCGTCGTATTCCTGTTTGGTGGGTTTGCGGCTGAAGCAGCGGAGGTAGAGCTCGTCGATGACTTCACCGGGGAGCTTCTTCTCGTCGAGCATGCGCTTGACGACGCCGCCCTGGGATACTTTCTGCTGGACGGTGCTGCCGTTGAGGAGATGGAGGGCCTGGGAGAGGTTGGGCTCCATTTTGACTTCGCAGGAGCAGACGGTGTCGCGGGTGGCGCGACCGAAAGTGGTGAGGAAATAGTTGGTGGTGCCGCCGTCGGCAATTTGGACAGCACGAGCGCCGAGGGGGAGGCCCTTGAATTTTTCCCTGGTTTCGGTGACCTCGGTGATGGTGTCGAGGAGGACTTCAGCGCGGATGCGGCGGACCATGCCGTGGGCGAAGTTGCGGGTGTCGCCTTCGTTGGTGGGATTGGTGCGGGTGGAGAGCTGGTAGGTGCGCGAGGTGCAGATGTCCTTCACGAGGCGCTTGAAGTCGTATTTGTATTCGGTGAAGTGGGAGGCGAGGGCGTCGAGGAGCTCGGGATTGGATGGGGGATTGCTGATGCGGACGTCGTCGACGGGCTCGATGATTCCGCGGCCGAGGAAATGGGCCCAGACGATGTTGGCAAGGTTGCGGGCGAAGTAGGGATTGTCAGGAGAGGCGAGCCACTTGGCGAGGAGGACGCGGCGGTCTTTGGCGCCGGAAACGTCGGGGGATTCGCCGCCGAGGAACTTGGGCGGAATGGGTTTGCCACTGACGGGGTGATTGATTTCGCCGCCGCCGCCGGCGGTGACGATGGTTTCGCGGGGATCTTCGCCGCGTTTGCGCTGCACCTGGGTGAAGAAGCTGGCGAAGCCGTAGTAGTCGGTCATGGTCCAGCGGTCGAAGGGGTGATTGTGGCACTGGGCACACTGGATGCGCATGCCCATGAAGACCTGGGCGGTGTTTTCGGCGAGCTTGAGGGTTTCGGTGTCGACCTGATAGTAATTGGTGGCGGGGTTGTTGAAGGTGCCGCCGGTGGCGGAGAGGAGGTCCTGGACGATCTGATCGAAGGGGACGTTTTTGGCGATCTTGTCCTGGAGCCAACTGTAATATTGAACGGCGGCCTTGTAGCTGACGCGGTCCTGGTTGGAGCGGATCTTGAGCAGTTCGGCCCACTTCATGACCCACATCTCGACGAATTCCTTGCGGTTGAGGAGCTCATCGACCAGCTTCTCGCGCTTGCGGGCATCCTTGCTGGCCATGAACTTCTCGAGCTCTTCGCGGGTGGGGACCATGCCGATGATGTCGATGTAGGCCCGGCGCATGAAGATGTCGTCGGTGCAGAGCTCGGAAGGGGTGATGCGGAGCTTTTTGAGCTTGTTATTGACGAGGGTGTCGATGTAGTTGTTCTCGCGGACGGAGGGGAAGCCGCTGTTGACGTTTTTGGGGATGACGATGACCTGGGAGCCGACGGTGAAGGTGGCGAAGCGGGCCATGACGAAGGCTTCGCCGCGTTTGCCGGCGGTGATCTGGCCGGTGGGGGTGACGGCGGCGGAATTGTCGTTGGAGGTGAGGAAGAGGCAGAGGTTGGTGACATCGCGGTCGGTGCCGTCGGAATATTTGGCGCGGGCGACGAGGCGGTGGGGGGCGCCTTCCTGGATGACCATCTGCTGGGGATAGAGCTCGAGGGAGAGCGGTTTGGCGACGGTGTCGGGATCGGAGGGAGCGCCGGCTTCGAGCCAGCGCATGAGGGTTTTGTAGTTGTTGCTGCCCTCTTTGAAACGGGTGCCGCCGGTGTGGGCGACGGAGCCGGTGCCCTTGGTGAGCATGAGGGAATCTTCGGGGATGGCGAGGTTGATGCGGCGGGTGGTTTGCTCGCGGGTGAGGCGGATGTAGTCGCCGTCGGGGTCGTAGCCGAAAAGGGAGAGGCGGAAGCCATCCTTGCCGCGGGCCGCGCCGTGGCATGCGCCGGTGTTGCAGCCGGAGTTGAGGAAGACGGGCATGACGTCGAGCTTGAAGCTGATGGGGCGGTCGATTTTGGCTTCCTTGATGGTGAGGGGGATTTCGATGGTGTTGGTCTTGTGCTTGATCTTGATTTTGGTTGCGCCGTCGGAGATGGGTTTGACGGTTCCGGATTCGACCTTGGCGAGACTGGGGTCGGCGACGGTGATTTCGGCTTCGCTGGTGACGTCGTAAGAGATGCCCTGCTTGTCGGTGAGACGGACGACGAGGGACTGGGTGTCGCGGGAGGATTCGAGGGTGATGATGTTGGGGAAGACTTCGAGGGGGGCGGTGGCGGTGGGGGCGGGCGCGGCGATGGTGTCGGTGATGCGGGCGGTGAGGAGAAGAGCGAAGAGCGCGAGGAGTGAGCAGATTTTCATCGTACGGGCCGGATACGGCACTGGCAGCAAGCTGCCAGTGGCACGGGAAGGGGAGTTAAAAAGGCCTTCGTGGTTTTTCACTTGCCGCCCTCCTTGGTTTTGGTGGCGACGGGAGATTTGGCATCCTTGGCGTCCTTGGGCTGGGCGACGCGATCGATGCGAAGGATGCCGCCCTGGCCGACGTTTTGGATGATGGGCTCGCCGTCTTTCATGATGGTTACGACGCAGAGGAGGTTTTTGTGCTGGCCGGGGGGGGATTTGGCGGTGGTGGCGACGTCGAAGGTGACTTTGTCGTCGCTGGCGGTGATTTCCTGGGTGGGGGTGGTGGCGGTGACGCCGGCGGGGAGGCCGCGGAGCTCGACCTTGGCCTTGCCGTCGAATTTCAATTTTTGATCGAGCTTGCAGGTGATCTTGCCGGACTTGCCCTGTTCGATGGCGGTCATGTCGAACTTGGCGGCCAGATAGGGCTCGGCGATCTGGAGCTTGGAGAGCTGGGAGCAGACCCAGACAGCGCCTTTGATGTCGGAGGAGCCGAGGACGGCGACTTTCCAGGCTTTGACGGCCGCGCCACCGGAGGCGCTGATGGGGAGGGTGGCTTCATCCTTGTTGGCGGGGATGGTGCCGGTGGTGCCGGCGGTAGTGCCGGGGGGATTGAAGAGCATGCGGATGGCGATGGGGCCGGTGAAGCCGGCTTTGCGCTCGGCCTTGACCCTCAATTCCATGGAGCCGTTTTGGACGAGGGGGACTTTAGGCTCAATCAAAGTGAGCTTGAAGGGTGCTTCTTCGGCGACGACCAGGGCGAGCTTATCGACGTGGACCTGATAGTAAGGGGTGTTGTTGCCGCCGTAGACGAGGTCAACGGTCTGGTCGAACTGGCCCTTCACTTCGGTTTTGCCATCGGTTTTGGCGGTGAAGACGCTGAGCTTGCCGGCGATGGGGGCATCGGCGGCGGCCTCGAAGACGACGGGGACGACCTCGGCATTGGAGGCCATGGGCTCGCACTCGGCCTTGACGCCATCGGGGAGGTTTTCGGCATTGACGACGACGTCGCCGCTGAAGTTGGAGCGAGTGGCGCGGATGACGGTGGCCATGCGGTTGCCGCGGGGAATGGCCAGGGCCTGGCGCTCCTGAGAATTTTGCTGCTGCTGGGGAATACTGAGGGTGAGGACGGGGATGGCGGGAGTGATTTCGATGCGATAGGTGTGATCGGGGCTGCCGCCGCGAAGATGGTCGCGGATGCGAACGAAGTAGTCGCCATCATCGGGAATGGCGACGCGGGCGTAGCTGTCGGGGCCAGCGGAGTCGTCGTTCTGGGCGAGTTGCTTGCCCTTGGAATCGGAGACGGTGAGCACGGAATCAAGAGGGGAGCGGAGGCGGCGGGCGTAGACGCCGATGTCGAGGTTCTGGCCCTTTTTGGCTTTGAATTTGAAGGTGTCGTAGTCGCCGGGTTCCTGAATGATGCCGTTGAAGGCGAGGGGGAGTTCCTGGTTGGCGGGGGTGGCGGTTTTGTCGTCGTTGTTGGGCTCGACTTCCATGATATTGGGGAAGGGGGAGATGCGGATGAAGTTGGGAGTGGGGGAA
>DASYUA010000120.1:0-3573 GCA_036001665.1 Tepidisphaeraceae bacterium | reverse complement strand
CGATTGATGGCCAGAAGGAAGTCCCCTACCGCTGTCGAGAGCAACTTGGTGATGCAGGCGGCCATGACGATACGGAAGTAGGTGCCTTCGAGTTGCACCAAATGAGATTCGTGGCCGAGAAGCATGAAGACGCGCGGCATGACGGGAATCAGGGGGAGGATGAGGATGGCGAAGGCGATGGCCCACCAGATTCCCTGCCAGAGGAAGCGGCCGCATTCGGCGAAGTCCTTGCGGCCGAAATTCTGGCTGACCAGGGCGTTGACGAGCATGAGCACGCCGAAGCCGAAGCTGATGAGTGTGAAGGCGAACATGCCGGCCGTTCCCTGGGCGGCGGCCGCATCGTCGCCGACGCGCGAGAGCATGAGCGTGTCGATGAAATGCATCACCGTGTAGGAGGCCATCTGGGCGATGGTGGGGCCGGCCAATTTCATCAGCTCCCGGAGGGGATGCTGGGTGTCGGCGGTGGGATTGAGTGGGGTTGGAGTCATGAGCTTGCTTTAAACAAAAAACCCTGAAGCCGTCGCTTCAGGGTTGGTAATTCCAGTTCAGAAGAACCCTACAGGCGGCGGAGCGGTGGACCGCTGCTAATGACGATCGCGATGGGGATGGTGAATACTATTTTCATCGATGACTCCGTAGGACAGTCTATCGGCAGATTTTAGGCCGTCAATCAGCCAAATTTCCCTAGAGATGAATCGCCCGGCCGACCCCAACGCCGGCCGCTTCCATGATCGCTTCGCTGAGGGTCGGATGAGGATGAATCGCGTCGATAATTTCTTCCTCAGTAGCTTCCAGTTTCCTCGCCAGAACAAGCTCCGAAAGCAATTCGGTCACATTCTCGCCAATCATGTGAACCCCCAGCAGCTCGCCGAATTTGGCGTCGAAGATCAGCTTCACAAACCCGTCCGTCTCGCCCGACGCCATCGCCCGGCCGGATGCGGCAAAGGGAAATTTGCCGATGCGAATCTCGCGCCCCTGCTCGCGGAGTTTCTTCTCGGTCGCACCCATCGATGCCACCTGAGGATGCGTGTATGTGCAGGCAGGGATATTTTTGTAGTCGATGTCCTCGCGCTCATGCCCGGCGATGCGCTCCACAATCAGCACCGCCTCATGGTGGGCGACGTGGGCCAGGTCCGGATGCCGATAACCGCCCATGGCCATCTGCTCCGGCCAGTGCATCGAAATGCAGTCGCCGATGGCCCAGACATTTTCGAGATTGGTTTTGTATTTGTCATCGACCTTGACGCGGTTCTTGAACAATTCAAGTTTTGCCGCGGGAGCGGCGAGATTTTCCACATTGCCGGTAACCCCAATGGCCACCAGCAAAATATCCACCTCCACCGTCGCCGGCTTCTCGCCGGAAAGCGTCAGCCGCACGCCGCCGCTGATCTTTTCCACCTTCTCCGTCTTGGTCTTCAGGAAAACCTTGATTCCGCGTCGGTTGAAGATCCGCTCCAGCATGATCGAGACATCCTCATCCTCATTGGGGAGCAGGTGCGGCAGCATTTCGACGACAGTCACCTCCGACCCCAGCGCGCTGTAGATGTCCGCGAATTCGCACCCAATCGCCCCCGCCCCGACGATGGCCAGGCGCTTGGGAAGCTTGGGCAGGGTCATGGCCTCGCGCGAAGTGATGATCGTCTGGCCGTCAAAAGGCGAGCCGGGAAGCTCAGTTGCGCGCGCCCCGGCCGCGAGGACGATATGCTCGGCCGTGAAATCCTTTGTGCCCTCTTTATTCGTCAACCGCACCTGATGCGGGCCCAGAAGCTGCCCCATCCCCATCTCGTGTTTGACTTCGTATTTCTTGAAAAGGTGGCCGATGCCGTTTTTCAGTTTGTCGGCGATGGTGCGCGAGCGGCCGACGATTTTCGAGAAATCGACGCGCAGATCGGAGAAAGCCACACCGTGCGCGGCCGCCTCGGTGCGCATCTTCAGCACAAACGCCCCATCTTCGAGCAATGCCTTCGTCGGAATGCACCCCCAGTTGAGGCAGGTGCCTCCCAGGTTCTCCTTTTCAATGCACAGCACCCGTTTTTTAAGCTGCCCCGCACGAATCGCCGCCGCATAACCCGCCGGCCCGCCGCCGATCACGACGATGTCGAAGTTGTACGAAGTTTTTGGCTTTTCCGCCTTCGCTGTTGCCTGCGGCGAAGATTTCACCGTCGTTTGCATCGTAGGGGCGGCTTCAGCCGCCGGTCCTCGTCCCACGGCGGCTGAAGCCACCCCTACTGATGCAGGACGCGAGGCATATTGCTTCTTGATCTCACCCGGATCCTCCTTCCCCGTTGCAATCACCGCCAGCAACGCCCCAACCTTCACCTTCTCTCCCTCCGGCACCGCGATAAAAGCCAGAGTGCCCGACTCAAACGCCTCCATCGGCATCGTCGCCTTGTCCGTCTCGACATCGGCCAACTCTTCCCCCACTTTGACCTTCTCGCCCTCCTTTTTGTTCCACTTGACGACCGTGCCCTCGGTCATGGTGTCGGAAAGCTGGGGCATGGTGATTTCGGAAGGCATCGCAAGCTCCATCTATATGGTATGCACCGCAACAGGCCGGCGGTGGGAGGCAGAGAATAGCGGCGCGACAGAAGATCGGCAATCAAAGCCGTTTGCACAGGGCAATCATCCGCGGCGAATTGGCATTCAGCTTCGAGCCATCGTAATTGCCATAAAGTTCCTCAATTTCCAGCCCGTTGCGCTCCAGCAGCAGCCGCAGCTCGCGCGGGAAGAGAAACGTCAGGTTAAACGTGCGTTCCTGATGCATCTGCCGCCCCGCCTTATCGAACCAGATGTAATGAAATGTCACCCGCTGGATCTGGCTGGCCGGATCGCGGCGCACATCGGTGCTGCGGAAGACAGTTCGGTCCAGTTGCGGCACATAAAACGTCTTCGGCTGAAGATTCGTCGATTCATCCTGCGCAATCAGCGCCAGATTGGGCTGAAATATGTCCACCCAGAACCGGCCACTCGCCTTCAAGTGCCGCCGAATCGCCCGAAGCGCGCGGTCCTGCTGTTCCAATGTCGTGAAGATGAGAAACGTGTTGAAGAGAACGCAGATCCAGTCGAATTTCTGGCCGATTTTCAGGTCGAGAATGTCCTGGTTGAGAAGTTTTAGCCGCTTTTCCTTCAGGCCCACCGCCTCCCGCTTCCCGGCCGCAACCCGCAGCATCGCCGCGTCATTGTCGATGCCCACAACCCGATGTCCCGCCTGGGCAATCGGAATCGCCGCCCGCCCCGTCCCCACCGCCAGCTCCAACACCGATTGCCGCGGCCGCAGGTGCTTCAGCAAAAACGGCACATCCCGCTCGAGCATCTCCTCCTGCTCATATTCGGCGTCATAGTATTCGGGAATGGGGCGATATTTGGCCACGCAGGGAATCTATCAATCCGGCCCGCGAAAGTCCTGTTCGGTGATGTCGTTCCACGGCCCCGCGTGAACGTGGCCGTCAAAGAAGAGCATGTTGATCGCGCCCCGGTGCCGCTCATCGTCAAGAATGCGCGAGCCATTCGACGGCGGCAGATGAGCGGGCTTGGAAACGTCGTACATGAAGAATCGCTGCGTATCCAGCCACT